>CATLCV010000013.1 GCA_949893755.1 uncultured Lachnospiraceae bacterium
GTATTAATTCGCATAATTTTTATTTTACAACAGGAGCCAGATTTTACAAGTATCTGGCTCCATTTTTTGGACTAAGAAAACTTGTAGTAAAATAAGGGCTGAAGCACTATATTAGTGCAACAGCCCCCTTTTATATGATCTGATGATTGGATTTTAATACAGAAAATTACTGGCGGCAGAGCTGCCGCAAATCCTAAAACATATTTTATGCCGCCTCCTGCCCGTATCCCGATGCGCTTCCGCACAGTTCCCAGTCATCAATCCCTTTATAGTTTTCCATCCACAGCCCATCCGCATCCACATCCCATACCGCACGGTGACAGATCAGGGAGAGCTTTTCGCAGATCTCATAAAGTTTTAAGCATCCTCCGCGGATATGGTCTCGCTTTTCTTTCTTTTTGGGACAGTTCTTCCCATCCCAGGTGCATATTTCGCACTCCTTCCCATAATCCTCCTGACAATCTATCCGCAGGAATTTATCCATGTCGTTTGCCTCCACAACTTCTTCAAGGCCGCGCTTTTTCAGCCTCCTAAGCAGGGATTCCAGTTCTTTATAGTTCATGACTCCGGGGTTCCCAAGATACGTTTCCCCGGTCCGTTGATGGGTGATCTCCGCTTTTAAGATCCCTTCCGTCACATAGGCCTTCCGGGAATGGCTATCACCGGAAAACCCGACAGGGCTTCCGGGCGAGCACCCTTTTTCCAGCTTTGCGCTGCTTAGCCACACATATTTTCGCTTCTTATAAGGAATATCCAGCCGGATCTGAAAAGCAGTCAAAAACCCGTCCTCTGTCCAGACCGGGCAGAGATAGCCGCTGTTTTTCTTGTAAAAGGCAATCTCCCAGTCCCCCTGGCGGTTGATAAAAAATCCGGGCACACCTTCCAGAGTACATCCCATTTTGATCAGTTTCCTGGCGATCGCCACCGAATCCCGCGCACTGGTACTCCGGTAGCCTAACCGCTCCATTTTAGAAATCTCATCCTCTGTCAGCCCCCGCCGCTCTAAGTCTTTCTTATGGCTGGCGGATAATTTTAACAACCCTGCTAATTTGCGGTAAGTAACATCCCTCTGTTTAGAATCAACAGGCTCCGATATCCGCTCCCTGCTTTCCTTTTCCCGGCGCAAGACTTTCCTTTGCCGTATCTGGTACTCCTGAGGGCTAAACGGAAGTTCCTCCTGTATCCGCCAGTAAGCTTCCCTGTAACGATCCTCCCCACAGATTCCATGGAGATCCGCATAGAGGGTCAGCATGTTGCCCGCTGCCCCGCAGTGGAAGCAGTGGTAGACATTCCTGATCTCGCCATTCTTTATGACATTAAAATTACACTTTCCTCTCTGGTCTCCACAAAAAGGGCAGACCACGTTATAAGAATCCTCATCCCCGCCGGGAAGCCTTTGGATTCCCAGGAGCACGCCTACATCCGTGATCGTAAATGGTTTTGTTCTCAATTGTCATCACCTCTAAAAAAACATGGCCCCATATGAGACCATGTTTGATTCCTTCTTATGCTGCCTGCTGTTCGGTTTCCGGTACAAGCACCGCATCCGGATTCTCCGCAACAAGCTTTGCCGCCTTGACCATATCCAGATCCGGCCCCTGATAGCGGTAAGCCATCCATTTTACGGCTTCCTGCCCTTTGATTCCGGAATTAAAGACATCTCCTAGCTTCTTTCCCATATACAGGCCGAATCTGCAGACGAAATTCTTCGCTGCCTCCAGACTGGTATCTGGATTTTCCGTCCCTTTTTCCATCTCCTGTTCCAGCTGTTCCGCAAACTCGCCATCCGCAAAGGGTACCTTCTCTTCCCCTGCCGCCTGAAAGCCGTCTCCCGCATCATCCGGCTGCTCTGAAACAATCTCCTGCTGTTTCTCCATCTGATTCTGCCCGAATGCCTGCCAATCCGCCATTTTCTCATGGATCATCTGCCGTCCTGCTTCTTCCCGAAGCGCATTGAAGTGGCGAATGGCTTCCTCTTTCGTGCTTACCGGCTGCTTTCCTGCCACACTCTTTTGTCCGGCTGCCTGCTGGCCTGCCGGTATTTCCTGCCGGGCGGGCTGTATTTCCGCACGTTCCTCCACGAGAAATTCTACCTGCTCGAACTCTTCCGGCTCGCTCTTTCCCATCGAGGGTTCAGAAACTTCTACAGATTTTGGCTGTCTTTTCTCCTCCTGCTTCTCCTCCTGCCCTCTGGCGCTAACGGGTGGCTTCGGACCGTTGGAATCCTTTGGTCCCCCATGGCTGCCGATTGGTTCCCCTGCTGCCACCTTGGTTCCTTTTTCCGCCGAAAGATGCTTACCGGATTTTTCTGTTTTTCCAGGTTGCTCCATTCCAGAACAGCGGTTGCCGGATAACCTTGTTTCTTTGAATTCCACAGATTTTTTCGCTTCGTTTCTATCCGTTTTCTTCTGGCTGGGCTTTCCGGATTCTGTTTTTCCGCTCTTTTCCGGCTTTGAAGAATGCTCCTTTGATTCCCCGCCGTTTTTATCCACGGCATATTCCATACCATCCGGATCGTCATTTACCCCGTCAATCTGTCGCATACAGAATTTGTTCCGGAAATAATATTTCAAGCCGTAAGTCATGGCAGTACCGCGGGCTTTATCCGGAATCTCATGGGTTCCAAGGATATGGAGTACCGCATGGCGTTCCTCCTTCGGATTGTCAATATTCGTCCAGCAGACCTCCATGTCTGACTCATAGCGCCAGAAACCGTCCTGGTCCCGTGTCAGATAGACAGGCTTCTCATTTTCATACTGTGTGGGCTTCTCCCCTACAATATCAAAATTGACTCCGTATTTATTGAGCGCCGGGGTCATGGATTGATAGATGTCATCCAGCGTCGCGAAATCATAGTCCGCTTCCTCATTATGGAATTTCTTTAATAAGGACGGCATGTTCTTCCTGATCTTTACCATTTTCTGTTCCAGGTTCAAATGCTGATATGTTTTCATAGATTCATTTCCTCCTTGTTGTGTACTTTTTTATTTTCCTGTTTTCCATTTTTGCCTTGATCTCCCGGTACTCATTTCGAATACACCCAAAGCGTATCCGCTGCCTGGAAACCACCGCCGCATTCTCTAAGAGCCACTGCCTTGCGATCTTTTGCGCGACCCACTCCTTCCTTGTCAAATACAACAGATAACAGTGGTCTGAAAAGTAATCCGAAACCGGAACCTTTGGCCGAAAGCAGATCTCTGTTTCCTTTTTCCCTGCCCGGTAATATTCCTCCGCGCATTTCAGGATCTCACTTTTGGATATCCGTGGAAGCAGTTCCTCTTTTTCACAGCCGGATTCCCGCAAAATTTCTTCCCACTCCTTCTCTGTCATCTGAAAGGCTTTCTGGCTAGCCATGTTTTCCGCCTCTTTGAGTGCCTCCGCCTTGTCCGGAAAATCAAGCGTTTCCGGGAGTTCCAAGATTTCCCGCATCGGCTCCTTTAGATCATACAGCCCGCAGTCATGCCTGTGAAAGATTCCCAGAAATGCAAGGTCTCCTCCAATATTCAGGACACGAGTCTTCTGGCGTCTGCCATAGAGAAAATAAAAATCCCCCTGCAGCACCTTAGCCACGGCAAATGCTCCAACACTCCAGGGTTCCGCCGTTTCCTCCATCAGCCATTCAAAAAAGGAAATGGTGCTGTCATTCTCTCCTACCCATGCCGGCAGCATTTCCAGATCCATCCTGTCAAGCTTCATAGCGAAAACCCTCCCGGGATGTCATATTCGTGCCATTTGACCGACATACACCGCGCGATCTTTTCCTCCAGTTTTATAAGGGCTGCCACGCTGCTTTCATTCTTCTTCGCAAAAAAGAGGGATTCACACAGCCCACAGTAGACTTCATACGCGCTGCAGGGAGCATCCCCGAACGTGGCTTGAAATCTCTCCACCGTCTCCGCGATCAGCTTCTTCCCAAAGTTCTGGCTTTTCATCAGCTGCGCCAAAGTATTCACCGGATGCCGGATCTGGATCTTGCAGAGCCTGCCCACATCCTTTAGCTTCTGCTTATAATACTGGAAGAGCGACTCCATGTTGCAGGTAAACTCTTCTAACCCCCGTTTATGCTGGTGCCTGATCCGAAGCGCCTCACCCAGAATGATCCTGTAAACACCGTCTTTCATGGAATAAAAAATATTGGCTCCGGACGCGCCTACATCGGAACTGGTCACACGGACAAAAATATGGACCTCCCCAAAAGGCTTTTTCCCGTATTCCTGCATCAGTTCCTCGTATGCTTTCGTCAGCTCATTGCCGCTAATCCGCCAGGTGATCTGCGCCATATAGTGGTCTGCGTACCCTTGACAGAACTTCGCGCTCTGGTCCGTGTTGATATAAGCGGACGCGATCATAAAGAGTTCCGGCATGGAGATGATGGCGTAATCGGATTCATCCCCGGACATCACGCCCCGTATCTTCCCCTCCGAGATCCGCAGAAGCGCGTTTCCCTTTGATACTTTCAGACATTCATTTAAAATGTCGGCGAGTACGTGGGTCTTCACGTCAAAAAGCGCAGTCCCTTTGATCCGTGCCCGGTCTTTTAAGGTACCAACCGCGGTTTTTCCAACCGGATAGACCTTAGTTCCTGCTCTTAGCAATAATCCCGTATGCTTCCTGGTATCCGCGAGGATTTCCTGCATTCCCTCCTGCAGCGCAAAGTTCTCCGGCGCTTCTGCCATGGTCAGGACCCGCAGCCCTTTTGCCGGTATCCGGACCCATTGCGCGCGTTCGTCTATTTCGGCAAGAAATTCATGGAAATTTAATTCCTCCGCAAATTCCTTCTCAAAATCGTCATGATAATACATAGCGCTCCTTTCCGAAATTCTCTCTAAACCATAATTCCTGCGGATATGACGATATTCCGGATCTTCCCATCGCTGATCTCGAAAAGATAACCGTCCTCTCCCATGCTCTGTATGGCCCACAGATCCAGCTTGTTGATATCCTCCCATCTTACTTCTACAGCCTGCATAACCTTCCTCCTTCTTTTTTGTTGCGTGTCTTCATTCGTAATCCTCCTTCTTTGTCCTGGCATAGAAAAAGACACAAAAAGAATCTTTTGCTTTTTGTGTCTTCCTGATAAATCTATGCCCATTTTTTTGAAAGCGCCCTGCGCTTAAAAGTAATCTTCCGGTGAGAAATACCGGAACAAAAATGTAAACCCTGCCTGTTCGTTTCCGGAACCGGCATAAATTTCATTCACCCTAAGAATAGCACAAGATATAGGATGTGTCAATGCAATAATACTGTATATTGTATATTTTCCGGTTTTTTGACTTCACATCTACTATATCTCGTTCTTTTGAATAGATCTTCCTATTCCAATTCTTCTTCCTCTCCCAAATCCGTCTCTTCCGGATAGACTTCTTTTGCAAGCTCCCGACCCTTTTCATCCTTTGTGGTTTCAAAGGTCACCTGCTGCCCTGCCACAAGGTTCTTAAATCCTTCTGTCTGGATCTCCGAGTAGTGGACAAAATAATCCTTCCCCGTCTCATCACTGATGAATCCATAACCTCTCCTTGCGCTGAACCATTTTACAGTACCTGTTTTTCTTGCCATCATCTTGTCTCTCCTTTTCTTTTTTTATTTTCGTGCTGGCATGGGAACTGTCATGCAGCGGGTTGATGCCTCTATATCGATACAGCTTATTCTGCCGCAGTTCCTACACGAAAGAAGGCGGCATGGACTCGAACCATGCCATGTTTCTCCTTGCCCTCCGGATGTACTTCCGTCCGAAATTTGTTTCCGGTCATGCACACCCCTATTCCAGTTCCTCCGCCCCATAGAAGGAATCCAGGTTGAGCTCCGCATCCAGGCTTTTGATCCCGAAAAGGACATTCTGCTTTTTCCGGTTGAAATAAAAGCGGTATTTTTTCCCAATCTGAAACTGATACTGCTTATCTAATAAAAGCGCGGTCTTACGTCCGTCCTCCATCTGAATCCCCACCGTGTATACCCGGCTCATAAAATGCCTGCCTTTCAGTTCATAAACGGTTCCCTCCACAGTCTCATACCCGCCCTTTTCCCCGCAATAGAGCAGGCGGACGGAATATAAAAAACCAAACAGGCTGATTGCCGCGCTCCACAAAACCAGACTGATGGAATCCGTCTGGTTCCCCGTATAAACACCCAAAAAGAGCGCAAAAAAAGACAGCGCACTGATCTTCCATGCCCTGTCTGAGAGTACTGGCGGTATCTTCTGAATGCCCTCGATCCATCCGCTGATATCCGATACCAGGCATTCCATCCTTTTTTTCTTCTTATCCAAATAATTCCCCCTTTACCGACTGGATAAATAACAGTTTATTCCGATACAATTCTATCGCTTCCTTTCGCTGTTCTTCTGTGGCTTTCTGTAAACCAAATCCATCCGCCCCGCTGTCCCGGATCGTTTTCAGGAGCTCCCGATAGTCTCTTTCCAATGGATGTTTCCGAAATATATTAAGAGAACTTTTCAAAGTTTCTCCCTCTGCCACGCTTTCACAGAACAAAAGAAACCGTTCTCCAAAGGATCTGTCTACACAAGCTACGGCAGATTCGCAAAAAACAGCCTTTGCAGCCTCTTCCGGCGTATCTGTTTCCCGAAAGGCTACCAGGCCCCGCGTCTGGAGCCTTTGAAAGCTGCTTTGAAAAGTTTCCGGCGCTATTTCTGTTTTCGCCCTTTCCTCCGGAAATGCCAGGCGGAGCAGGTAACATACCCGCTCATAAATCTGCTCCTTCTCCACGAAAGACCACAGGAGCGCATTCCAGATATAGCATTCCGCTCCCAACAGCTCCTTTTGACTGCTGCCTGCCCGGACACAAAATGTGCCGTCCAAAGATTCTGTTTTCGCTCCCACCGCCGTATACCACTTCATCTTCCTCGCCTCCTATTTCAAAATAAACCATACTTTGGGAATGAGATAACAGCAAAGCATCCCCAATACAGCATACACGCCTGTGTAGGATTTCTTTTTATCCCACGCGGTCTGATATCTGGTGCCAATAATCCGTGCTTTGCCCGGGACTTCCCAGCGCAGTTTTCTGTAAAACTTCTTGAATTCCTTCGTTCCATAGCCCAGTGAGCGGACACAAAAGATCCGGCGCGTCTGTTCTTCGTCATCCAAAAGGATAAAACTTTCCTGTTCCTGATTTTGGGCAACCACCACATAAAACTCCGGGATTCCTTTTCTGCTGCCTTCCACGATCTTCTCCACCTCATCGTAAAAGATCCGGCAGGATTCATACTGCCCATCCTGCCCAATCTGGCATACGGCCATGGAGTCTTCATCCAGTTCCATATAGCAGCACCCGGCCTCCATGACCCGCCGTCCGGTCTTCCACGCATGGACGAGGAACCAAAGGGTTCCCATGCCGGAGACTGCCAGAAAATAGATCCCTTCCCATGACAGCCCCTGCGTCAGGAAGTACACGGAGGCTGCAGCTGCCGCAAAGCACATTCCGGCAGAGCAAAGATACCTGTCTTTTTGGTCCATCAGTTTATAAATATCCTCTTCCTTTGCCATCAGCCGCATATCTTATGTCCCTTCTGTCCAATCTTTTCCCTTTACGCGCATTTTCCCTCTCCTTTCCGGCTCTCCTGATGCCATTTGATGAATTCATTACATTCCTGGATCGTCTGGTCACAATAATAATCTGAAAATTTCGCGATATGCATATCCTGCTCCCGCAGGCACAGTTTCGTCTGCAGCCAGATATAAGCGCTGTGCCTTGTCAGATACCCGCCTTTCCACAGGGCATCCAGTGCCCGGTGCGCTAGAATCCTCTTATGCCTTAACCGGCCGTTGGCCAAGGTTCCTTTAGGGAGGCGGGATTCCTTATGCGCCCCCACATAGGCATCGCAGGTGTCCGGATACCCATCGCAGACATACAGAAAACTTTCCGGATCGATCGTGTCACGCCCATAGACATAAGATGCCGGACGGATCCGCGCGTCCCTGCCACAATACGGGCAGCGCAGGATGACTTGCTGCGTCTTTTTCTTTCTTTTCTTCATTCGTGTCCCTCCTCCTGAAATCGTTCCATAACGGTATCCATCAATTTCCCGCCATGTGTTTTTATTGTTTCAGGTATTGTAAACAATCCGGATTTTCTGTGTCAACAGAATTTCTGGTTATTTTAAAGAAATTTTGTACCGCTTAAATCAAGCGGATTGCAGGATCTCCTATTATGCGGTCCCCCGTTTGATCAGCCGGGTAATGATCCCTTCCGCCACTTCATATTTCTCATTGATCCTTGTGGCGACAAAGCCGACTTCATCCCGCTTCGAGGGGAGGCTCGTCATGTTACAGGAATGGGCGACCGCGTTGACCCCGATATTAAGCCGCATAAAATAAGTACCCTTATAAACATCCGTGACCGTCCCCACATATTTTCCCTGCTTCACGCACCGCTTCAGGTTATCCTTATTGGCATTGGCTGTGGCGCTTTTTGCATCCACGGAAATCTCCATTTCCTCTATGGACTTCATATTGATCTGGTTGACGGTCACAAGCGCCAGCTCCCCGACCTGAAATTTCTCCCCGGCATCCACCATCCATTCCCATGCCATATCCCTGGCCCGGACAGAGACCTCCACGCCAAACACTTCCAGACGGACCACCTTGGGGGCTACCGCGATTATCCGCGCCTCTACGACCCGTCCCGGATAGAGCATCGGTGTCTCCCCCTCATTCTCCGCCTGGTAAAAGGTCTGGCGTTTTTTCAGCATGGCATCCTTTCTGGAAGCGACCACGCTCCGGCTCTGCTCATCCAGATCCCGGATGATAAAATCAATGTCACTGCCAAGCATGTTGTTGGCAATCCTGGTCTGGCGGTTTAACGTATCCGCGTTCTCCCTTCCGTCACCGGAAAGATTGATCATCATCTCATCCATCGGAATGATAATACGGAATCCATTATAATACGTGATCGCAACGGTCCATCCGCTGTCCAGCCTTTCAATCCCCCCAAGCTGTCCGGTCAATATCTTTCTGGTACGGTGCGCGTTTAGCAGCTGATGCCACCTTGCGTCCTCCTGTTCTTCCGGCGTCTCTACATGGGAATCCACTTCAATCGTCAAAATCCCATCTGAAAGCGCTGCCCTGGGAATATTCTGCTCTTCTGCTCCCCTGATTGTTTTCTTTGTATCTGCCATAGCAAACCTCCTTATTATGAGCACTTAGCGCCTGTCTTTTAGGTGCTTAGGTGCTAATTTATGTTACTCGCCGCTTTGCGAGGTCTTTTCGAGCTTAGCGGCGATGTAACCGCCTCTTCTATAAAGAACACAAAAAAACAGCCCTTGCGAAAAGGCTGCTTCTTTTTTATGTCCCCCACTATTTTTCATTTACCATTTTAAACCTGCCCACATCGGATGTCAATTTCACACGCATCGCAATACTGTCGCATTTCAGGCGCAATTTTGCCCGCCCAGTTTTTTCAGGCCGTCCTCATACCGGATTCTGGAGAAATACAGGAATTTCTCCTGCGTATGTACCAGGATTTTCTGCTCCAAAAGATAGGGGAGGCTGGATTCCTCCGGGTTATCCCGCTCCCATCCGGTCGCCGCGTAGAAATCCTCCACACAGTCATAGACCTCGATACTCTCCTTTGCCAATTTGATCTTCTCCGTCTCTGTTTCCTGCAGGCGGACTCCAAACTCCCGTTCCAGCAATTCCAGAAACGTACATTTGACCAGTATATTCTCTAACATCATTTTTTCCTCCTATAGGGTAATACCTCATCCTTTGGCCGAGGGCATTTCATCGGATGCATGGTCCGCAAACAGATCTTCTACCTTTGTAATACGCACCCCGTCCTGTTTTTTCTCTGCCGCTTTCACCCGTTCTCTTTTTTTCATGGGTGTATCGACGGCAAGCGGCTCCAATCCTACTGCTGCCTCATTTTGTGTATCTTTTGTTTCCGTTTCTTCTTTCAAAACAGCTTCCTGAAAAGATTCTGCCAGATATGCATCCTCTTTTTCCGCATCTTTGGCTGCTTCCCGTGCTTCCACAGCTTCTTTTTCCTCATAAATCTGGAACTGCCGCTTTTCCTCCTGCCATTCTTGATGCCACCTTGGGATATGTTCCTCCACCTTCTCCAACGTCATATGCTTCGAGTCCGGATGCTCCAGGTAATCCATTTTCCGAAACCTACATACGTTCTGCCCCCGGATGATCAAAAGCCCCTGGTCTAAGGGGAAACGTAAAATCTCATCCGGCAGAAGCAGCATCCGCTTCCCAAGGGAGGTGGATTCCGAATACTCCGGCACGTAATCCGTCATCCGCATTGTGTGATAGTTTTTCCGGGTGGAGGAAACCGACACGGTGACCTCCCCGGTACGTCCGCTGTAATAAGTAGCGGTCGTAATATCATTGCAGCCCAAAAAGATGGAAAAATCACAGCCGCCTAAGATTTCCTCCCACTGGTTATCCGGATACCGGTTCTGAAGCTGCGGGATATTCTGGAACAGGATACTCATGCCAATCCCACGGCTCCTGGCGGTTGCCAGTTTTTTCTTAAAATCCGGGACCACACCAAGATTGGGAAACTCATCCAAAATAAAATGGACCGGGACCGGGAGCTTCCGCTCTGCTGTCTGGTCCGCGAAACGTACCAGCTTGATGCTTAGAAACGAGGTAAACAGCGTCGCCAGTACATCATAGGTGCTGTCCTGGTCTGACGTGATACAAAAATAAGCGCATTTTTCCCGCCCCGGCAAGGACAGATCGATCTCGTTATGGCTTGTGATCTGCTGCACTAATTTATTCTGCATGATCTGCAGACGGGTCCCCAAGCCTAAAACAGCGTTTCCTTTCACCTTATCCGCCTTTGCGAACAGCTGGTAAGGGCCTCTTGCCGGATGGTTGGTGGGAAGCCGGTTAAAGATTGCGTCCAGCATGTCCACGCTCTTATTGATCAGCAGCTTATAGGCTTCCGGGAAAGTCCGTTTCTCCGGCGGGTAGTCATTGAATACATAGAGGCACAATGCTTTTAATAGATCCATCTCCGTATTGTCATAAAAATGGTCGAATTTGTCTGTCGTATTCCGGATCACTACATCACAGAATACATCAATCAGGCTCCCGCCGTCAATCTCTCCGAGACAATCCCATGCGTCGGAATGCTCCAGATGGATCAGGTTCAGCTGCCGGACGGTGTAGCCGCAGGAACGGAGATACGCGCAAAGGTCTTCGTACAGCTCCGACTTTGGATCGGTCAAATAAATACTCTCCCCGCGCCGGATGCACTGCAGCGCCATGACACGCGCGTAAGCCCTGGATTTCATGCTGCCCTGTGAACCGCATACGGCGAAATTACGGTTCAATCTGGAATCCACCGGAAGGCTTAAAATCCGGCCGTCTTTTAAATCCCGGCCGAAGATGACTCCCTGCACCTGATCCGCCTGACGGTCACTTTGCAGCACCTTTTCCTGCTCTTCGCCCTTCATAAAGCCTGCCGTCCCGTAGGTTCCCTCCTTCGCGATCTCAAAATTGCGCTCGTCATAGTCCCCGTTTGCGGCTCCCCGCCAAATGATCAGGCCCGCAATCACCCCAAACAGCAGGAAAACGACTGCTGTACATTGAAATCCTGCCACGGAAGAGATGCCCTGCCAGAGATTCCCTAGCGGGTTTAAGCTGACTTTTGCCTCGGTAAGAAGCTGTTTTAAAAATCCGCCTGTATAACAGGCTAATATGACAAAAGCCAATACAATCAAGATCATCTTTCCTGTTTCTCTTTTCTTTCGTTCTATTCCTCCACCTTCTTTCTATCCTCCGAATGCACTTCTAAGAATCATTTGCCATATGGTACTGTACCAGATTCCCGTAATAGCTGGATATTGTATGGACAGAATTGTAAAGCGCCGTAATCAACAGCGCCCTGATATTGCGTGCTTTTGTGCCGCTCTCACTCATACAGTGTAAAACAAACTCAATATGCTGCCTGCCGATCTTTTCAAACTGCGCCTTTACCACCTCCGCCGGTTTATCCTCTTTGTTTACCCGGATGACTGCCGCCGTAGACTCCATCACCTCAACTATGATCCCAAGCAGTTCCTCGATTCGCTTGTCATGCGGGTAGTCATGCCTTAAAATGTCGTAAGAAATCTGTTCTTTCACCCGGTTTTTCATTTCCTGATGGAAATGATAAGAATCTATAGCATTGTAATCTTTATTTATATTCTCTGTATATGTCTCCCCGATTCCAGTGACACCTGTCCCCGTTTTGAGTGAGACCCTCTCCCCGATTTCGGTGACACCCCTCTCCGATTTTGGTGACACCCCTCCCGGCATACAACACCCTTTTATTTCCGGCTTTTTTTCTTCTGCCTGCGCCGGATATGTCAGCCGCTCCAACATATCCACATCCAGCTTTAAAAACAGTACATTCGAGAACATCTGTCCATTGATCTCCTGGGTACGAAAAATCCTACGGACAACCCCCAGCTTCTCCAATTCCACAATGGCATTGGTGGCATCCCGCTTTGTAATCCCAAACTGGTCGGCCAACTGCTGATAGCTCCGTTGTAAAAGATCGGACTGGAACTTTTTCCGAAGCCCGATAAGCTGCCCGGTCATCTCATCCCGGATTTCCACTGCCCGGTACCAGTAAACAATATCTGCCAGGATGACAATCGCCAATAAATTAGGCTTTCCTGTCTCCTTGCGGATGGTCCGGTACCAACTTACGGGTATCACATTGCCGGAAATCTGCAGACGGCTCATCTGATCCACGATCGGACTGCCCGTTTCAAATGGATTTCTCATGCCGCGCCTCCTATCTCCTGCCTGCCACAGTGTCATATGCTTCTACCTTTACGGCTTCCACGGGATTTCCTGCTGTCTTCCCTACTGGCTTAAATATTCCATTGCCTTTCCCGGCACAATTTCACAATATTTCGCCTCCTTTCCGAAAAAAAGTTCCAATACCGAACGCTGGTAAGAAAAACAGAAAATACTGCCTTCCTGTCTCCACTCCAGTTCCTGTTTTACCCGAAGCAGGTGCAGCATATCCAGTTCATAACAAAAATAAGCCGGGTTCCCTTCCCTGTCTCTCCCTGCGCTGACCTGATATTTTGTATCTTCTCTCTGACTCAATGCCGTGCAGAGGAATCGGAAGAGCTTCTTACGTTTCCCGGCATCCGCCAGAAGAACAACCTGGATAAGTGCTTCCCTGTCCATAGGAATATAATAATAATGCTCATAAATATCGTCCACCTGAAACAGATCCCCTTTCCTGCCGCCATCACTTGTCAAAAGCTCATTCAGGAATTCCATGGTATCTCCCATCACCACCGCGTCCATTCTTAGAAGTTCTCCGCTCTTCATGCTCTCCCTCTCTGCCCAGCTCCGGATTGAGCGTTCCATCTTTTTCGCCCACCGCATCCGCTGTGACAGGGAATGATAGACAATATAACCGGATCCCCCGGACAGCAGTATCCCGCAGGCCCTGGAACCTTTGATCGCGTCTGTACGCCCTTTGAATTCCAGGCTGCCGTAATACGCTGTATTCCCCCTCCCGTTTTCAGAAGCCGCCCCAAAAAGTTCCGGCTTTTCATTCCTGAAAACAGGAATGCCCGTTTTCCAAAAGAAAACCCATGCCTTGCTCATCCGGTGCAGCCGAAGCCGCTTGGTCGTCTCGCTTTTTACATGGCTGGTCTCAGCCGCCCCCTGTAAAAAGAACGCCGTCTCCCTTTCATACTCCGAGAGGACATAGCGCTTTCCCTTTGCCCGCAGCACATATCCTTTATAGCCGGACTGGCTGCGTGCAAGTATATACCCCTCCTGCTTTAAGCGGGTTATGACCGCCGCCGTGTAGGAGGCAGAGCCAATGATGACCTCTGCCATCTCCGAGGGCAGCTCTCCGCTGATGGCGATCATTACCAGCAATAAGTCCTGCTTGCTCATATCCATCCTCCCTAAGCCCTCTGTCTGCCAAAGCAATACCCTATCCCCCGATACTTGGGTACAAATAAGGACCCCCATTCTGCCAGTTCTTCCGATAAATCCGGCTTTTTCGCCCGTTTTCCCATTATCGAAAACAGCACCGAAATCCTGCCCATTTTTTCGATACGGATTTTCAACGAAAACCATCTGCCCACCCGGGAAATTTTTCTGTCTCCATGACAAAAATCCGGGTGGCATCCTGCTCAGCTAACCGGGTGATATGATAGGTGTCCGCATGCAGTCCCCCGTCGGATTCCAGAAAGAAATTCGAGACCACATCCAGTACATGCTTTTCCTCCAGGTTGTCATGGTCCCGGACTCTCCCCAGCGGAAGCTCCCGGTCGTACAGATGCAGAAAGCAGACGGTACACCGGTCAAACCGCGGGATTTCCAAGTGTCCCTCCTTCCGTTTCATACACCACTGCCGAAAAGCGATCTGCAACGGCTTATACAGATAATCCGTATAGCTCCCTTTCCGGTGAGGCGCTAATACCGGGGCCGTAATCTCCAGGATCCCGTCAAGATACCGGATCTCTATGCCGTGAATCCGGACCAGATCGGATTGGTACCGCTCATATTTCATGTGGTCTAATAACACTTCGAGGGATAGCCGCCTTAACTTTTCGGTCAGCTTCTCCCCGGTTTTGGAGGCTTCCAGCACCATATCCGTCAAATTCTCATAGCCTGCCTCCATGCGGCTCCTGTTGTAGGATGCCATAAATGTCCTTGCTTCCGCCAGAAAGCATTCCACCTGGGAAGCCATCTTCTGCGCGTCATCTAACTGTTTTTTGATCTTCCAGAATGCCTCCTTTTGATCAACTGTCTTTTCGATAGTATTCGATTTGACCCTCCTCCTTTACTGTACAAAATCCAATCACGTCCGGGATCTGGATCTTCGGGATATCCTCCGCATCCTCTACCACTACGATATGGCCGCACCCGTCGATTTTCCGGCGCGCGAATAACTGGTTTGTGAGCTCCACATCCTCCGGCGGGACATACAGGATATCGTAGATTTCCCCATTTCCTACAAAGACAATGCGGATCGGGTACTCCTCTTTGGAAGCCATGAAGTGCTGTTCTATTTTCTTCTGGTCCATCAGGTCGATCAGCACCCATACTGCGGTACTCATCCCCCTCTCCCATGCCGCGAATGCCGCCTCACTGGAAGCGACCTGCCCGGTCTCCCGGCTGATAAAAACAGAGCGCTCCTTTTCCAGAGCTTTCAATACCCGTCCTACAAACCTGCCCCGCCCATCCTTTTCAAAGAAAGCGTAGAGCTGGCTTTTATAGAGTACGTTATAGCTCTGCACAAGGCTTTTCAGTTCCCGTTCCACGCCCCGCTGCTTATTCTGCGTTTCCATCGTATCTGTTTCCTCCCTCGTATTTTTGATCCTGCCGCATGCAGAAAAACTGTCCTTGGCAGCGTTTCCGCATCTGATAAATTTTTATCTCCTTGCAAACATGGCTGTCCGGCTCATTGTTTTGCGGAAATAACGTGTCATAAAAGACGTATTGTAGGACACTTCACTCCGATCCATCTGCCCGGATAGGAGCGAAGGACGCATACAAGGACGCCTTTTATCCGTTTTATTTTTTATGCGGCCTTTTAGGACGCATAATCCGTTTTCTTTCCATACGCCTGATTCCCGTATTTCTGCAGCCGCTGCTTTAACTCCTGCAAGTCCCTCCGGTCGGTCGTGATCAGGTCTTTTTCCAACTGGCTTGCCTTGAAATCCACGATCAGGTTATTGCTGTTGGTTGAGATCAGCCCCGTCCCCCGTTCAAACCGGGTAATGGACATGGCCTCCGCTTCGGATAAATCCAATTCCTCCCGGATATTCCCGGCTTCACTGGGCTCCATATTCAAAATGATCTTTGTTTTGGAATTATTCAGGATTCCACGGCCCAGCTTGCCGCCTTTTAGCGCAAAGAAATCCACCAGGTCCTGGGTGGCGCAGACGGCGGAGCCTCCATAGGCCCGTATGACCTTAAAGATCTCCAGAAGGTACTCCCCCGCCATCTCATTAGAGACTAACAGTTTCCATGCCTCATCGATAAAAATAGCTTTTTCCACGGTCCTGTCTTCCTTCGCTTTCGCCCAGACAAAATCCAGCGCAACGAACATTCCAAGAAGCAGATCGCCGGATAGTTCCGAGATATCCAATACCACATATTTATTGGACAGATCCACGTTCGTCTGTTGGTTAAACGTGGACGCGGAACCATGCACCAAACGGTTTAGGATGTTTGCCATCCTCCGGCATTCATTTTTACGCAGAAGCACCTCATACAGGTCCCCTAAAATGGGCATTTCTTTATATCGCCCCGGATGCGTCTGATCCACAAGGCTCTGGTTATCATGGGTAATGCCTTTCTCCATATAGGTCAGAACCAATGCCTCATCCAAAAGCTGTTTCTCTTCATGGCTTAAATCCGGGATCAGGAGGCTGAAGAAAATATGCAGGCTCTGGATTTTTAAAGCCAGTTCCGAGCGTTCCACCGTGTAGCCGTCCAAAAGCTCACTTGCGGAAGTGTCTGCCGGACGGATTTCCATGACATTGATGCAGTTCGGGGAAGCCGGGGAAATCTGGATAAACGCGCCGCCCGTATTGGTACAAGCCCTGGCAAACTCATGGCCCTTATCCGGGGCAATGATAAATACCTGCACGTTTTTCCGCCGCAGGCGCAGCGCCATCAGCTGCATGGTAAAGGTCTTCCCCGCTCCGGATGTGCCTAAGATCGCGATATTCGCGTTCTTATAGATCTTAGTATTAAAGATATCCACGATAACTAAAGAATTATTCGCCTTATTGACTCCCATCAGGATCCCGTCCTTGTCCGACATCTCATAGGAAGTAAAAGGATAACAGCTTGCCACACCCGAAGTCAGGACATTGCGCTTGGACCGCTCATAGAGCTTCCTGTCCAGATTTAAAATCGGCAGGGACGACAAAAAAGCCTGCTCTTCCCGAAACAGGCAGCTCACCGTCCCGATATCCTGCGAATTTAGCAGCTTCGTCATCTCCTTGACCCTCCATTCCACCTCCTTTGCGCTCTGCCCGGTCACCGTGATCAGCGTACTCATATAATAGAAATCCTCGCTGCCGCTTAGCCCCCGTTTCAGGTAATACCCGGCATGTATGGATTCGCTCAGGTCATCAAAATCCGTGTTGGTATCATAGGTTTCTCTAAGCCGGGAGCGGTTGAGCCGGATGCGCCTGCCGATCCGTTCCATAGTCCTGCCCTTATCCTGCCGGAAAAAGAACAGATCCACGTCAATGCCCTCCCCCGCGTTGATCAGCAGGGAAACCCAGCCTGCCGGAACCTTGGTCCGGTATTTGTGGGACGGGATCATCAGATAGCTGTAATACAGCCCATCCATGACCACGAAGTTCCGATGCGTAAAATCAATGCTTTCCGGCGCCACCAGCTCTGTCACCGGGATATAGCGGATACTGTCCTCCCCGTTTTCCCGCCGGTAATGCTCTGCCACTTTCCTGATGCGTTCCTCTAAAGATTCATAGGCGCTGGTCCTCCGGTTTAATGTCTGGTACAATACATCCACCAGGAAGCGGGTATCATTTTCATGCTCCAACACAACATTTCCGCATTGTGCCAGATATTTTTTCGCGGTCTGCATGACCGACCTCATATAGAGGATCACATCCCTCTCCGCCGGATTTTTGTTATGATTGTAGGACTGGTACTCGAAGATCAGAAAGAAACGCCGCGTCACCGCTTCTTTTCGTCCAAGCGTCTCGATCAGCCCCGCATAGTCCTCCTGTAACAGCCGGACACGTTCATCCTGCTCTTTGGCCGCCTCTTCCTTGATCTGCTCAATATACTCGGTAATGTCCGCCTTTTTGGAGATCACCTTAAACTGCATTTTCACCGGCGCGATCTTCAAGTAGGACATAAATGACATCATGATATTCCTTTGTTCCGATGAAGAGCGCAGTAAAAAATTGATCGGCAGTATTTCCATCAGCTTGACAAACCTGTGGTCTGATGTAAGGATGATCCCATTCTTGATCTGCCGGATGGGAAGATAGGAGGATGCCCAGGTAACGGGAAGCAGGTCCGGATCCGGCTCTGTTTCTTTCTTCTTTTTTCCAGGATCCGGCTGTTTTTTCTTCTCTTTTGCGGCTTCCTTTCTCTGTCCGGATTTGGCAAGCTCCCTTTTCAATTCTTTCTCTTCTCTTATCTGGCGCTTGCGCATCCGCCCCTCTTCCCGGATCTGTTCCTGTTTCAGCCTCTGCTGTTCCTTACGGTGCAGCTTTTCTTCCCGCCTGCTTTGCTTTTCTGCCGCTTTCGCTTCCCGTAGCTTTTGTTCTAATTCCCTGACTTCGTTTCCCATGGTTTCCGCCTCCTTTCTCCCTTGGGCTCTTTCTTTTCTGCTTTTGGAGCCTGCGGTTCCTTTTCAGCCTGTATCTCCCATCCGGAGCTGTCAGGACCCTGCGCCTTTTCAGATATTTCATAAACTGGAATAAAAAAGATGTCAGGCTCTCCCCCTGTACTCCCAATACGGCGAAGATGACAACCGGAATGACCACGATCACTCCGGCATAAATTTTTCCCCGTATGCTCCAATCCATAGAAAATAGTATCCGCAATAAGAAAAGCCCTAAAAAGCCGGCTTCAAACGCATTGCGAAACCGAATCCGGCCGGAAAGGATGGTCCCCTCCTGCGCGAAATTAGGTGGTATGGTATATACGTCCATCCGTTCTCTCTGTGCGATCTTAAGCACCTCCTGTCAAAAACTGCAAAAAAATACTTTTACCGATTGCCTTGTCAATGTGGTTTTTTGCAGTTCTTATTGATATATTTTCCTGTGATTCCTTATGAGGAATCCCACCGCCAGTATCAGCAGCAGGATCACTCCGGTTAACAGGATCTTTGGATTTAGGAACCTGCTTTCTGTGTCCCCCTGCGGTACTGTTTTTTTGCCGATATCTATTTTTTCTGTCACTGGTTCTTCTTTACCTCCGCTTTCTTTTATGCTTCTGTATTCTATTTGATTGTCCTCAGCCGCCTCCTGAGCTATACCATCCTTCATATTCTCCGGCTTTACTTCTCCTGTTTTTAGATCAGCTAATTTCATACGTAGAACATGCAGTCCATCCTTCTCCATCTGAAACCATTCCTTTGGATATTCCACGGTATACACATACCGGGAATCGGCTGCCTCCGTGTTCTGGATACGGTATACGCCGCCAGGCGCCGGAACATTGGTCTCATACAGATTGTCCGCAGACAATACAAATTCCTTGGAAACACCGTTTTCTGATTCCATGGTCACCAATATTTCCCCGTCAAAACCTGCAAATACTTCCGATCGCAAAGCGATCGTTCCGGAATCCTGCTCCGTAGGGGTATAATACTCCTCCGCCTGGTCGCGGTTTTCCCAGTTGTCCGCCTTTTTTTGCACCATTCCGTTTTCATCAAACAGCACGTACTTCCCGGCCTGCCCTGTCGTGTCATATGCCCAGACACCCCGGATCCTGTTTCCCCCGCTGTCATAGCCACCGCCGCACTCCCACCGGATAATCTCTGGCAGGTCCTCCGGGGCTTCCTCACTCGCAAACGCACGGATTCCCCAGAGACAGGTCAAAAAACAACACAAGAGAATCCTGATAACGATCCTTCGCTTTCCACACATCTTACCATCCTCCTTTATTTTCCAATGATCCAGAATGCCCCGTCACTTAAATCCCGGCCATAGGATCTGATCGTATCCACGCTGTAGACTTTCGCCGTCCGCTCCCTGCTAGCGCAGTCCGCGATCGTAAGATAGCCGTCCCTTGTCACGCCGGTTAAAACAATAAAATGGCCGCTGCTGCCTCCGGTGATGGTATACGCTTCGCAGATCTCCACCACCATCTTCCCATCCTTTAATGCCTGGACCACATCTTCCATACGGTCTTTCCCCACACGCTCACAGGTCAAGCCCCAATGCGCGGCCGCATTGGGCGGGAAGGAATGGGCGGTACCGGCTCCTGACACATACTCTCCGTTATTTATGGCAAAAGCGCAGGTCATTTGCGGGTTCACCGTCTCCCCTGTCAACGTCGAGATAACGATTGCCAGGGAAGTGGGGCCGCATCCGGCTTCTCCAATGGTACTGTCCCCATAAGGCAGACTTCCCCATGGTTCCTCACCCTGATTGAAGTAAACCACCTGTTTGACTCCTTTCTCCACCGTATCGTAGGTGATGATATCCCCACTGGCGTCGATATTCCCAATGTAGGAGTCAGAACCGCCGCCGGTCACAAAATCAGACCAGGAGAACAGGGAAAAAAAGGATTCCTTTAAGGCATCCACTCCTTCCTGCATGAGTTTCAGGACTTTCAAAACCAGTTCAAAGGTACTTTGGCTTGTCACATATTTATATTCATATCCCCGGCCGGTATGCGATGTCTGGCTGAAAAGAAGAGCCAGGGTATATTCTACGGTTTTCACTTTAGCCGGAAACGTCTCTGCCGTTACCCGCTCCCCGTCTGCCTTTAGCTGTTCATAACGTTCTTTTTCTACCGCTGTCCTCCCTGAATCCGTAAGATGGTAATATACCGTCTTGATCTGATCCGCTTCCCGCCCATCAGTGACTGTCCAGGAAAAGAACTGCTCCGCGTTGCCGACAACCGCCTCCTTTAGCTGTTTATAGGAGCTGCTTAAATCTTCCTCTTCTTTCCCGGAAACCTGCATATCCGAAGTTTCTTTCCGCTGCTCCTGTATGGTGATGTAGCCCATCACTTTCTTTACATAATCCTGGGTTTCCTTGAAAGGCGGTACCTGATATCCGTAGTTGATCACATTCCCCGGACCGGCATTATAAGAGGCGATAGCCAGCTCCAGACCGTTGGAATACCCCTGAAACTGCGCCAGATTCCCTGCAATATACTTTGCCCCGCCCATAATATTGTCGCGGGCATCATAAGGATTCACCCCTAATGACGCCGCTGTGCCGGGCATCAATTGCATGATGCCGATTGCTCCCACATAGGAGAGGGCGTTTTGGTTAAACCCCGATTCCGCCATCCCGATTGCTTTTAAAAGCGCGACCGGCACGCCGTAGGTATCTGCCGCTTCCTCAAAATAAGCGTCATACTGGCTGGTAAGGTCTGTTGACATCTCCCCCCAGTCGCCGGAATGCCCCAGAAAGGCATTGATGGTGCTTTTGTCCCAAATCTGGGACAGCAACAGGGATAGGTAATAACTGGGATTGCGCTTAAACTTTGTCTCGTATTCGTCAGCCACGGACAGCTCATGCTCCTGATATTTCGTATCCTTATCCTCCTGGATCTCCTGCTGTTTCCCATCTCTTGCCTGCCGGACCAGTTCCAAAATCTCCCGCTCATATTCCTCCTTTTCCAGAATGGACTCTATCCGGGCTTTCAGTTCTGACATCTGTGCGGACTGCGCTTCATTGGCAAAGGCATCCGCGTCCGCAAATCCCAGATAGGTGAGGATGATCCCGATCATGTTGACGATCAAAAACATCCACAAAAAAATCGCCGTGAAAATACCGGCGATCACTTTCCAAAAAATCCTGTTTGCCGCAAGCGTTCCAACCACAGCGCCCAAAGGCCCGCCCATTGCCGTGCCTGCCGCGGCTCCTGCCACTTCCCCTCCGCCTTTTGCCGCGGCTGCCACTGCGTAAGCAGCCTGTGAGGTCTGTGCCGTCCGAAACGCCGCGTCTGCCGCCTGGTCTAAGGGGGAAGCTTCTATCCGATCCTCCTTCATATGCCCACCCCTCTCTTACATCTGGAAATCTCCATTCTCCTGTTTCGGCTTTTCTTTTTTCTTCTTTTTCAGTTCTTTCCTTGATTTTGGTACCTCCTGGATTTTTCTCTCTTCCGTTATCTTCCGGTATTCCTGCTTCTTCACTTCTGAAGAAGTGTTCCGCGGGATTTTCGGATTTCGCTGTACATGTGTCTCTACTGCGCCAGAGTTTTCCGGTGTATGCCGCCGATCCCTGTCAGAATTTCCTGTTACCTGTTGCTGGCTCACGCCTGCATTTTCCAAAACAGGCGGCTGACCTGTACCGGCATTTTCTGACCTGTACGACCGTCCCGCGTCAGGCTTTTCCGAAAGATGCTGCTTATGTATACCGGCATTTTCCGAAGGATTCCCCGAACCTGGCAGGTCAAAATCATGGTATCCCAGACCATTGACTTCTTCCCCGCCTACTCTTGGAAATATCTGTGTATCGCCAATTCCTGTATTGGAAAAATCGTGTTCCTGCAGATTTCCTGTAAAGTCTGCTTGCTCTCCGCTTGGGATATGGCCACTGCCGGAATCAACCGTTCCGTCTACTCCATAGAATCCGGTTCCGCTCATACCAGGCTCCAATCCCATCTCATCCAGGATTCCCTGTGTCCTGTCAGAACCCTGTGCGCCGGATACCGGACTGCCTGCCGAAATGCTGCCATCTTTACTAAAGGCATCCATACCGCTTCCAAGGCCAGCGTCTTCCATGCTTCCCTCCCCATTCACAGTACCTTCCAGATTCATATCGGCTTCTTTGATATCTCCGGCTGATAACCCATCCGGTTCCACCGGATAATCTCCCATTTCTCCGACCACACCTCCGTCAGTGCCAAAGGTGTTCTCCATATTTGACTCATCCAGGACAGAATCCGCGTCTTCCCCTTCAAAAGCAGAAAGCCCGCCGGATTCCAGATCCATATCCTCCGTATCCGCAAAGCCGCTTTCCAGCGTATCTGCATCCGCCTCCGGCATCATGCCCATTTCTTCTAATACGCTTCCATCCTCCACGTCTGACATAGGCTCAAAATCCCCTGCCTGCATTTCAGACTCCGCGTCCGCTTCCTCCATATGGCTTCCAAAATCCGCCCCTTGTTCTGTCTGCGTATTGTCCATTCCAAAGCCCATAGGGATTGGGCCTGCCGCTCCTGTCATGGCGGAATCCTCCGTAAAAGGATTGTTCCCTATCGAAGCTTCCATTCCGGCGCTCTCCCCGCTTCCTCCGGAAGAATTCGTTGTCTTACCGCTTCCCTTTCCCGCATGGGAAAAGATACGTCCGGCCATCATGATCAGGCCCATTGCGCCCATTCCCGTGCTGGTCCGTCCTAAGTTCACCCCTAAAGACGACATATACGAATCCAGCTTAAAGGTGATCTTACAGAAACCAACCAGACACAGGGTCGCGACAAAAAACTTCGTAAACCCATAACTGCTGGCGTTTAGGTTCCCGTATCCGGACAAAAACATTTTCAGGCACCAGGAATTTAAGAGGATCAGCACGACCTGACCTCCAAACATCTTCGACCATGACGCAAGGATATGGTTCGTTGCCTTTGAACCTCCTGTCGCGAATGCCAAAGGCGCCGTATAGGAAAACACGCCCAGAAGTACATACCTCTCCGCGATCACAAAGAGCATTTTCAGATAATTCCAGGCCACAAAAAACTGCATGATCAGCTTCAGTATTAAAATGTTCAGGCTCCCGATCCCAAGCACGGAGGTCACTGCCTCCAATGCGGATACATATTCCGAAAAACTGCTCACTTCAATCTCCGTTCCCGCAATCCACTGATAAGGTGTTCCGGCAATGGCCAGAATGTAATCAATGAATGGCTTTGCCCCTGCGATAAAAAACATACAGATGCCGCTTTTGCATACCAGTTCAACGGGATCTTCGCTTGCAATCCCCGCTTTTCCAAACATGCTCTTTAACATCTGCCAGACGCAGATCAAGAGAAGGATTGCCATCCCCAGAGGCATGACCGCATTGGAATACAATGCCCCCACTACCGAAAACAATTCCTCAAACAGGCTCAGATCGCAGGATAACAGCTCTGTGAACATATCGGTGATCAGCGACATCATGTCTACAATAAACTGCGAGCACTTCTCCCAGATACTTTCCATCAATAAATCTAATAACCAACCCATGTGTTACCTGTTAAGGCATCCCCCTTTCTGCTTTCTGCCGGGAGAGCTCCGGCTCGTTTCTTTTTCCGGCTTATTTAACCGCCGAACATCGTCTGTGGAATAATACTCTCAAAATACGTTACGATCGCTCCAAGCGTCATTAAGGCCGCCCAGCATACCACGATCCGTTTCAGCCATGACCGTGACTCGTCCACTGTCCGGCCGGACTTTGAGAAATTCATCAAAAGCAGGCACACTGCCGCGCAGACGACTGCCGCAACGGTCGCAATACCGGCTACATCTTTGTAGACCGTCTGCATCGCGTTTTTCGCCACCTCAAAGATGTTGCTGGCAAACACAGGGGTGCCGGATACCGCCAGTAAGGTGACCGTAAGAAATGCCGTAAACGCAAACCGGGGAATCAGCCCCACACGCTGATCCCCCGGTCCATGCACCCTTGTTTTCTGTTTTCTGATATTTTTTTCCAATAGGTCCACTCCCTTCTCTGTTTTTCATATGCGTACAGGAAAACGATAACCGGAAGTTTTTCTGTACGCAAAGGCATAAAAATAGACAGCCCCTTATTTACTGGCTGTCGGTTTCTTTGTACCGTTCTGCGGCTCTCCATGCACGTTCGTCCATGCACAAAACTTTACTTTACCATTGTATACCGGACGAATTTGCATGTCAATATCGCGGCGGACGCAATGCAGTCGCAATATCGTCGCAATTTTATTTTGGCTCCGATTATCATAGGGGATGGTTTCTCCCATCCCCTATAAAATAAACGATTTCATGCTTTCTGCTGAATTTCCAATACCTCTTCTTCCGATAACTCCAATAGATTTGCCACTTCCAATACGGAAAGACCTTTCCTGAGTAGCTTCAATACACTGTCCTGAACCCCTTCCAATCTTCCTTGTAATCTTCCTTTACGAATCAACTTTTCAGACTCCATTTCAATTACCGTTCCTCCCATAATATTCACCAGCCTTTCTTCATTTTTATTTCCGTTTGCAATGTGGGTAATGATCGTATTCACAAATCCCATAAGGTCTACGATCTCATCATCCGTTAGTTCACCTTCTTTATGCAGACGAACCATCTCATTTCTAAAATAGTTTAAATCTTCCACCGCATTCTCTATACTATTTTCAGAAATGATGTCGTTTTCATACCTTGCAATATAAAAGGGGATATAAGGAAATAGTCTCTTTTCCACAATGTATTCTTTTGTAAATTCCTCCAGGATTACGTTAACAGACTCGTAATTCACTTCCTGCCCATCCGGAAATGTAAAGGTAATCGTGGTTATTTTCGGTGTTTTTTCCGTCCTCTTCACATAAATCACCGAAAATCTCGGCATAGGTATGGTTGCGTGGCCAATATCCCATACCGCGAATTGCCTGGCAACAATAAATGCGTACTCTGCAATTCTGATTGCCATGGAACCGTCATCATAGCTCTGACATTCCAAAAGATAAATCTCATTTCCTATTTTGATCACGAAGTCTGAAATCTGTTCTTCGATATTTTTACTCCCGTCCGTAGTCTCACTTTCCGTTAAGTATCCCTCCGAAGGCAAAGTTTCTATCTTTGCGTCCATGGAATAGTTCTTTCCAAATGTTTCATTGATCACAGAAATGAAAAGTCTTTTATGTTTGCTCTTCATTGTCTTAAACACATTATCATAATCCGGTGTCTTTTTCTGCATATACGATCTGTCCTTTCCCATACTACACCAATTGTTTCTTATACCGTTCCAAATAAACAGCAGCGTTCTCTAAAGACAGTCCTATTCTTTCTTGCAGCCTTTTCAAAATCGCTGCATCGTCTAAGCCAAACTCCTGCCCCATGCCGATGATCTCTTCCGCTTTGCCTTCTTCTCTTCCCTCTTCTCTTCCTTCTTCTCTTCCTTTTTCTCTTCCCTCTTCTAATAACATCTGCGCAACCTGTGTCATGCGTATTACCCCCTTAATATACTTCGCCGTACCGGAATCAATATCGCCGTAATTTTATTTTGGCTCATACTGTCATGGGGGAGTTCTCCCATCCCCCACAAAATTAAGGTATTTCATGTATTCTACACCGATTGTTTCCTATACCGTTCCAAATAAACAGCAGCGTTCTCTAAAGACAGTCCTATTCTTTCTTGCAGCCTTTTCAAAATCGCTGCATCGTCTAAACCAAACTCCTGTCCCATGCCAATGATCTCTTCCGCTTTGCCTTCTTCTCTTCCCTCTTCTCTTCCTTCTTCTAATAACATCTGCGCAACCTGTGTCATACGTATTACCTCCTTTATATACCTCGCTGTACCGGAATCAATCATTTTATCAGCAAACACCAAAATTCCTGACAGTACAAACATCTGCTTCTCTTTATCCGTAATCCTCTTTGCTAAATTTACCGCATCCTTTACAGCCTCTTTCTTCGCTTCCCTGCCCTTGTAAGTAAGCGGCAGTATAATAAACTGCATCATTTCATCATCTGACAGCGGCAATCCGTTTTCTAATTTTTTCTCTAATCCATCCCGTACGCTTTTAGAATCTATCTTCCTCAAATACGCCTGTTCCAACCTTAATGTAAGGCAGTCCACATGGAACACATCCGCAGCATGCTCCACATCCGCCGTATAAATGACAATCATACGGATATGCTTCGCTTCCTGACCATATCTCTCTAAAATACGTACAATATAATTCAGATATTTCAGATAGTTTTCCCATTTTACCGAACTCTCATAATCTATGATCGCAACAGAGCCATCTTCCAGAAGGAACAGGTTGTCAATCCGCATCTCATTGACATGGATCGCGGGAAGATTGGTTGGCAAGACCTGTTTAATCTTAGGAACATCAATTCCGTAGACTTTCAAAGACTTCTCCCTGAAATTCTCTGCCATGATCTTAGATAACACATCTTTGTTATGGTATGTAATTTCACTCTTGTTTTTCTTTTTCTCCATATTATCTCTCCTAAATGTAGGTGGATACAGTGCTTCCTGCTTTCATATTATAGCATAAAATAAATTAAATTACATCACGGTTTTCTGTGAATCCGAAATTCTTATACCGAATCTTTACTCCCAAACCACAAAGCAATTTTTCATTCCATTTATTGTAGCCACGCCTCCTGCGGCAGATTCTCCAAAAATCTGTCTAACTGCGCAACGGTATCGCACCATTCATATTGAAATCCCAACGATTCTTCTTCCGCTTTCCCGTACATTTCTTCAATCTGTTTCACCATCTGCAAATGTCCTGTATTTTCATCTTTCAATATATCCATAGCCGCTTTCAGACAGTCATACCGATACCGCAGGGACATAAAAGATTCATAGATACGAAAGCATTGCCTTGCCGCCTCAATCAAGTTGTCTTTTGTAAGTTGCTTTAATGCCTTTTTGCTCTCATCCTCTGCAAAAGCATCCGTGCAGGCCAGTCCAAAATAATCCTGCTCATAGGTATCAAATCCCAGTAGCCCTCCATAATATTCACCGGCTCCGATCGCCACAAAAAACTTATCGAAGCACTCTGGAACCCATTCTTCTTTTAAATCGCAAAGCATCTGTTCACATTCCGCACACAGATCACTGAACATCATTTTAAATTCGGAGGCTTCCTCTTCATTCCCATCCAAAGCATTGATCAAAGTATCTTCATCCGTTTCACAATACCAATGGACATTTTCGCATTCTTCCTGAATATTCCACAGTTCCTCATAAATGCTCTGTAGATTCAGATTCGTAATGATTGGTTTTTTATATCTAAGCAGCCTTGCCTTTTCCCGTTTTGTTTCCATAGCGTCTGTCATTTTACACCTCCATTCTCAGATGGATAAAAAGGCACCTATCATCCTCTTTTAAAGAACAATCCGTGCCTTTCTCTCCATTAAGCCGCTGAAATCCTGCCTGAATCCCAGTGCCATGCTTCACCCTTATTACTTTCTATTCTGTCTGCCAGATACCTTTGCGCTGTGCATACATTCTCATCCTTGAAATAAACTCTGCCTTTCACTGCTTACTGCCGATAAATAAACCCAATGAATTTCATACAATCCGCAATTCCCTGCAGATATGACTGCGCCGCATAGTCAGCGCTGGCTTCATTCTCCACTTCTTCTAAATGGCTGATCGCATTCATTGCCTCTTCACCTAACTCCAGCTTTTCTATTTCAGCAAAAGCCAGCCTCAGCGCTTCCTCATTCTTATTATAGGTGTTGGAATGCTGCCTGTAATACAACATATTTCCCTCATAAAACTCATTTAAAACAACCTTCAGCCTTTCTTCCCAACTACTTTCCTGCATACGATATTACTCCTTCCTGCTATGATATAGCATTTTCCTTTGATGAATGTTGTGACCATATGAATTCTAAATTTCCGCAATCCTGCCTAAAACACAAAAAAGACACCGGTTATCCTCTTCTAAGGAATAAATCCGTGCCTTTCTCTCTATTGAGCCGCTGAAATCCGGTTTGAATCCCAACGTCATGCTTCGCCTTTATTAAATTCGAGCCTGTCTGCCAGATACAATGGAACCGTATAAATCTTTCCATCCTCGGAAACTCCGCCTTTTGTATCTCCTCTGAGCAGATACAGATAATCAAGCCTTCCATCTTTCAGAAGCTGTTTCGCTGTCTTTGCAGCGGCATCACTGCTCTTTACTTCAATCCCATAGTTTTTATAGTCCACCAGACTCCTCACAAAAAAGTCCAGCTCGCCTTTGGTTTTCTGGTACAGCGCAAACCATGGCGCACTGCCTGCGATCTCTCTTCCTGTCCGCATCCGTTCATACAGGCACAAATAGACATAATTTTCTGCCAGAAGACCTTTGATATGCCTTGGCTCTTCGCCTGTCATTTTTAGAAAATAAGACGCAATCCCCAAATCCATGAAATAATACCTGCAGTTCTCTTTCACCTGCAGATGATCACAGTCCGTGCTTTTAGACGCATACCCGATGATATGTGATTCCTGGAGCCAGCTGATTGCACGGTTCACCATGCTTTTCGTTGCGCGGCCGCTTTCTTCCTGATATATGATCTTACTAAGCTCTGTTGTCAGCTCACGCACCCCCTGCTTTTCGCGCAGCATCAGCACCGCGATAGCCTGAAACAGCTTTGGGAAAATGTCCACGTCCGTGATATCTGTAAAATAACGGATAGATTCACTTGTAAAAATATCCATCAGCCGTCCGATCATGTCCTCACATTTCCGGGAATCCCGGTGTTCCACGTAGCAAGAAACCACCTCCGGATATCCTCCGATCTTCTGGTAGATATCAAAATATCCTTTCAGCTTCTCATAATCGGAAGGTTCTGAACCGCCATAAAGCTCTGCATTCCTGTAAGTTTCCTCTTCTCCGAGCGCGGAAACAAATTCTTCAAATGACAGTGTGCCCATCTGAAGCTGATCCGTGTCTCCGGCCGGAAGAAAGAACTCCTTTTGCAGGGTCTTTCCCAAATAACTTCCGGTTACAACCACATAAGATTCAAATTCCCTTGCAAGAGTACGAATCTGGTTGTACACCCTTGCTGATTCCTGGATCTCATCAATGATAATGACCGTATCTGCTCCATCCGTAAATTCCGTATCATATAACCGGAAGGTTTCTTTTAGAACATGGTATTTCGGCCTGGGGGTTCCCGGCGTCCATTTTGCCGCTTCTTCCAGACAATTCAGAAAATCTTTCCCTCTTTCTTCTGCCATGCTGATATAATGCCAATGCTTAAAATTCTCTTTCGCGAATTTTTTTAGGATATAAGTCTTTCCTACCTGCCTTGCGCCTTGAAGCTCCAACACCTTTCCCGTCTTTTTTTCTTTCCACATCAGCAGTTTTTTATAAACTGTCCGTTTTAGTTCCATATTCATCCCCTTTTTCATCCCGCAATACAAAGATATGACTGCCTGTTACTATGCCTTATTATAACAAATTTAATAGGAAAATCATATAGCAGAATCGAAATCCTTCTTTTTTGTATTGCTTTCTTCCGGTATATAACAGGCTGACTTTCATATCGGAAATTTTGACATCAGCATCCGCATCATTTCCTCCGGATGATCCGGCGGCAAAACATCAGGGCCCTTTTGTATTCCTAAAAGCACATCACCCGCGATCACCCCGCCGTGCTGATCTGCACCGTAAAGATAAGACGCGTATGGATTTAACGGCTTATTTTGGACAAGCCCGGACTCGTCTACGAGCATCACGGCCATATCTCCAAAAAGCTCACACATACGCTCTGTCTTTACAATTTCCATACAATCCGCATGCAATTCCTTCTCCCGGTCTTTCAGGCTCCAGCTCGGAAGCTCTGCCACAGATATCCGGTTTTCTGTTGTAATCTTTACCGTTTTGACCATCTCAATCCCCTCCTATGCCACCGCGGACAAAGCGCATGCGTTTTCCGTTCCGAACTCAATACAGTACCGGATACGGTCTGTCTCAAATTTGATATGCTCCTCCGTCACTTCCACCACGCGTTTTACCCTTGCTGTTTCCTTCCATGTCCCATTACTACAATACTTCGCTGTCATCCCTTTTAATACCGGATGCGCAACTTTCCCATAGATGAATAGAAAACGTTTCTGCTTCATTCGTGTTCCTCCTCCTTTGTACGTTTTCCTGATTCCGGCTCTCTTCTTGATATCACCTTTCTCCTTTCTGATGCCGACTTCCGGCTGACTCCGTCCGAAAATTTCGCAATCCTGCTTAAAAAGCAAAAAAAGACACCGATCATTCCTTCAAATAATCAGTGCCTTTCCTATCTGCGCGCAGTCATCCTGCCTAAATTTTAGTTTGGGCCATTGCCGAAACAAAAGTTGGTTTTTCAGCTTTTTGTACTGAAAATAAATGTAACAAATACATTGTATATCTATATATAGTATTTGTCAATTCCAAAAATTCAATATATTGTATATTTTATATCTTATCTTGGTTCTATACTTCTGCATGTTCCGGATGTTCCTCATATTTTTCCATGGGGAATTTCAAGATACAGCGCAGCATGGTGTATACAAACTCCTGATAAAGATCTTCGTCAAATGTTCCTCCCACAACCGCGTACTTCACCATCAGCGGGCGGTACATTTCCACAATCTCCATCATTGCCGTTTTGTCATAACCTCTGGCACTCTCCAGCCGCTCCTTAAACTCCATCCTTTTTCCCTCCTAAAATCCTGCGTATCTTTTTCACCGCATTGTAATATGTGTTTTCCGCTTTCTTTTCTGCCATTCCCAGAATACATCCGATCTCCCGGAAAGATTTTTCATAGAAGATACGCAGCACAAGCACATTTTTCTGTTCCTCTGCCAGGGAAGTGATCGCCTGATAGATCCGATAGTCCCCGATCTGGTCCAGAAGCATCCTGCTTTCCACGACACCATGAAAGATCCTGCCGGATAATGCGTCCATCTCACACAGCAGGTCCTCCATCCCCTGTCCCGGAACCTGCAGGTCCTCTTCGTAATCTGTCTCATTGTGCTCTACATTCCATTTTTTGTTCAGATAATGCCCCTTTGTATTTTTCACAGCTTGTTTTACATAAGCGCTAAAGTGATTTTTCAGCTCATCGTTTCTATATTCCATTTTTTCCTCCTGAAAGTTTTCTTGAAAGTTATCTGTTTCACCGAAAACTTCAGGCGGCGGACGCGCGTTAAAAATTTCTGTACGCCCTTTCCTGAAATAGAAAGCTATACTTAAATAAATCCTGGAAGCGCTGCTATCCCCAGTACCCCAATATAAAAATAAACAAAAAAAGCTGTCAGGAAATGCTCCCAACAGCCCGGTCTTACTATAATACATTGCTACTACTCTTGATAACAAGAACCTGCTCTCCTGGTTCCTAAAGATCGAAGAATAGATAGCCTGCCCCTTAAATCACACCACTTCTTTTATACTTTACCCCGCTAAAGGATTTTCCCTGTTTTATCGTAACTCACAAGGAATATCTAAATTCTTACATTCTGCTTACTTTTCTCTCTCCTGCTCTGCTCACCGTATTGTCTCCCAACTCCCTTTTGTCCAGAAAATCCTGAATGTCCCCGTCAAAAGAGGCAACCTCGTCAATCACAAACTGCTCCACCTTTTCAAAATTGTAATCAATCTCTTCGGAAGTCATATGATCCGCTTCCTCCCTCTCCTGCTCGATATAATCCATCAGTTCGCACTCTTCCAACCCTTTTTCGTACTGATACCCGCATTCCGGACAGAGGCGCAGCCGTTTCGGTACGGAAGCCTGACACTTCGGGCAGGTCTTAAATTTCCTCTTTTCCAATTCTTCCCTGCTAATATAAATGATTTGTCCCAAACAGCTTCCCATCATGACCGCACCTCCTGCTTTCCAACTCCAACACTGCAATCCCAAACCCAATAACTGGATCACACTAAATCCATAAAGGATTCCTATTTTCAATCTTCACACCTCCATTAAAACAATCTGCAGATCACAATCCCGCATATATCCTCTCTCCCTACACAGCCAAAAGTCCTTGAATCCAGGGAAACGCTCTGATGATCCCCTATGAGGAAATACTGGCCCGGAAGCAGAAAAAACTCCTGTTCCTTTTGTTCTTTGCTGGCTGTCTCTGCTGCTTTTAAGCCATTCAGATAAATCTGATCTTCATGAACCATGATCTGATCTCCCTCCACAGCCAACACTCTTTTTACTACCGTACGATCCAGTTCCTGTATGTAAGCCGTTACAATCTCCCCTTTGTTGGGATGTCCCCACTTTTTCAATATGAGAACATTTCCCTCATGAAAAGCAGGTTCCATTGAATCCCCATTCACATAAGCAATCCCAAATAACACCTGAAAGACCATAACTACCAGAACAGCGATCATGAACGGCCCCGCTATTCTTTCTATGCCTCGTTTTATATCCGTTCCAATCTCCCCTTCCTATGATTTTTACTTTTGCTGGCAGACACCAAAGCCTTCATGGTATTGATGCCTGCCGCAAATGAGAAATGTCTATTTACTCTCCGTTTAAAAAATGTTCATTCCATATCATCAAACATTGCATAGTTCTGCATCATCAGCTCCGCCTCTTCCTGTTCCATTTCTTCACAGCATCCACCGTTTACCTGTATGAGCCTGTCTTTCCACCCCTCCTGTCTGTCCGCTGCCGGATCGGTTGGAACAGCCTCTCTTTTTTCTGCTTCTCTTTTCCCGGATTTATCAATGTCAGGAATTTTCCCATCTTGTAGTTCCCAGTACGCCAGAATTGCTTTCACCACATATCTTGCCTTTTTCCTGCCGCAGTTGTTTAAAAACTCACTGACGCGCCGATGGGCTTCATCCATTTCATCAAATTTCAGGTTAAAGCGGTATTCATTCTGTTTTCCCATAAAAGACCGCCTCCCCTCTTATTGCATGTTCTTATCATAGAGATACTTCTTTTTATATCCCAACACATTCACCTTAGAATCATTGATGACATAATATTCCCCTTGATATCTTTCCCACACTTTTTCAATGATTTTCGAGAGCAGGATGGAACCGCCTCCCACAAAAACTGTCACTGCTGCCCTCAGATCAATCCCGCATTCCTTAAGCATTCCAAGGGCATCCGCCACATGTTCCTGCGCAAGCTCAATGACCCGTTCCTCAATCCCTTTGTCATACATGGAAGTTTCCCCCAGGATGATCGCGTCCATGTCATTTTCTTTTAAGTCCAAGTCGTATTTCTCCCGGATTCCTTTATTGATACGCTGGTACATGGAAATCACCCCTCTGCTTGTAGAATCCGTGTATTCCCATGAAATCATGCCTTTCTCCAGAAGCATATAGTCTAACGTAAACCCTCCGATATCCAGCAGCAGGACTTTCTTTTTAAATAAGTTCAGCTCCCTTGCAACATATAGGTATGCTGCGTATGTTTGCATATGGACATATACATCCGAAAATGAAACCCGGTACGTCATTCCCATATAGTCGAAATTCACGGCTTCACCGCCGCGGTAAAAATATTCCCGGAATTTTTTATATTGTCCCCGGTAATACAGCGGCGGAAGCCCTACCACCAGATCGATCTCCACAGCTTCCCCCTGGAGAAATAACCCGGGCGGCTTTCGTTCCCGCAGCTCCTTTGCGACGGCAAATAAGGTCAGGATGTAATAACGCTCGTCCACTGCCTTATCCGGAAGATATACGTTCCTCTCCGGACTCAGGCGGTAATACCTGCCCTTGTATTTCACTGCCTCCTCCCCTTCTCCCGGAATATCCTCTAACACGGATATCCCTGACGGGAATTCAAAATGCTCTGTCTTGATTGCTTTATTCCCTGTATCGATCGGCATCACTAACATCTGAAATCTCCTTTCCGGCACGAAAGCCTATACGTTTTTCCTATTACGCATTCTATGCGCATTCAGGATTAGCACCTACTATAAAATTTTTGCGCTTTCCAAGTCAACAGAATTTCTACTCAGATTCATAATTATTTTTAAAATATTCCATAATCTTTTTGCTTTCTTCCTCATAACCCCATAAAATACTGCTGACTGTCTCAAACGCCTGCTCCCGCCAGCGGAAATATGTAGCCCGGTGGATCCGGGTTAGTTTGGGAAAATGCGGCTCCAGTTTATCCAGGATTTCCTAAATATTTTCCGCCCGGTAGGCTGACATATAGCTGTAATATAAGACCCAGTAATACCGTTCGCCCTGAGGATGGAATTTCCGCATCAGCTCCACCGCTTCATCAATGAGCTTTAAAAACTTATTGGAGCGGTTGATGGACTCAATCCGCTCCTTCATATCCGACAGGTCCTGGTTGATATCCATGCCCGCCTGATAGATGCTGTCAAGAAAGGTATCAATATCCGTCCCGTACTCCCGCTGTATCCGGTGCTTCACCTGATTGACCTTTACCTGCATCCGCCAGTTTACGGATCGGTAGATTTTAAAAAGCGTAATGATATCATGGTATGCTCCATTTTCTTCCCTGTCTAACTGCTCATTTATGATTCCTGATTTTCCCATTTTTCTTCTTCCTCTTTCTCTTTCTGATGATCCGCAAGGTATTCCTCCCACAAACGCTGGTATTTCTCGTCACTTCGTTCTCCCACGGCTACACAGCAGTATAAAATCACTGCGCATACCGACATTACAATCCCAAAAGTCAACATATGATTCCCTTCCTTTTCTCCATATACTTTTTACGTCCGCTCATACATCCGCCTGAATGGTTCGGTTCCCATATTCTGTTGTCAATGTGCCAAACTTCATTAATCAGAAAGTCTGGCAGTAATAGGATTCTGTAAAATCAGGAAAAATATTTTATTTTGGGTTGAAAGCATATGAAGAAAAGATTTCCAGAAGCCGTTCCCTATCAGATTTGCTTTGTGAAATAGTGCCTGTTTGTTATATTTGCCCAAAAGAAAAAGGCTGCCATCAAATTGACAACCTTTTATCCTCAATTATGCATTACATGCAGTAAGCGCCTTGACATTTAAAATCGCTCTATTTCTTTTTTTCATTCATAATCATGCCAGAACATCGCCTCAAATCCGTTGATCACATCCAAAAAGCATCTGGGCGCAGGGCAGCTAACCCCCTCAATCACCAGTTCCAAAACTTCGTCATCCCCGCCTGGCAGATCTGTTCCCTGCTCCTCATCCCACCAGTTCTTTAATATTTCACCGACTGTTTCAAATGACCTTTCTTTTTCGATTCCATCTACATTGATGGTCTTAAATCGGATCATATTCTCACACTCCTTCAAAATTTATGAGGCCAACCGCATCCTTAATTGCTTCTTCGATCGCAAATTCATAAGACATATTTTTTTTATCAAGATATCTTCTAAGCAGATATGCTGCTTCCTCAATAAAAAATTTGTCTTCCCTTAGTTTATCATAGTCCCCTGACGCAAGATGTGTTTCCAGGTCCCCTTTCACATTCTCCATATCATAAATATGTTCCTGCTCTTGATAAGCTAAAAATAATTCCTGTTCTGTCAGCTCAATGCTTTTCCCGTCTCTACAAATTTCCATCTTTCTGCTCCTTTCTACTACCGATATTTTTGTACCTTGCGCAATCTATCTACAGTTCATTCCCTGCTATAAAATGACTCCGAAATAATTTTATGGATGTCTGTTACAATTTGTAAATCCACATTCTTCCGTTCTGCAGTACTCCTGCTCTTCGCCATCTATCTTTATATACGGCTCGCATACCTTATACTGATGTTTTCTCAAAATCCAGATAACCAGTTCCTTTACCTCTTCTAATATTTCTACATTCCATGAAAGCTGATTTTCAGAATCCTTGTCATCTTCTGCATGTAAAAGAGTGTTGCACATCTGATAGATTGCATGCTCCATTTCATCAACCCGTTCCAGCATTGCGTCTGTAAATTCCAGTTCGCTGCTTTTGTTCTGCCTTTCCATTGCCCCCTCTTTTAATGCGTTCCGGATAATTCCGGCAAAATAGGACCTCTGCATTTCCAGCGGGCCATATTCGTCCCTATCAAAATAACAGGCATCCTTGTCCGGCAATGGTTCTTTTCTGGCAACAATCCTTAACCGCCGCTCTATCTCTTTGATTGTGGGAAATGGAACACTCCTATCATCTGTATAGAATAAATACATATAACCTTTTGAATCAGGGCTATTTTTTGTATTCCCGATAATGATCGCTTTAAACTGGGCATCATTTTCAACCCTAATCTCCGATGTTTCCAGTTTTCGGTTCCAAATAATATGATAAAACTTATATCCTTCGTCTTCTTTTAAACTTTGATATCCCGCCCTTATTTTTCTTGCAAGCTCTTTATAATTCATCTGTCCTCTCCTTGTGTACTCTTTTTTCTGCAGCAGATACCTGTAGAAAGCTGCTGCCAGTATTTTTCAGTAAGCAAAAGGCATTGACTATTGCTTACAACAATACCAATGCCTTTCTTCCCGTAAACCTATATCACAAATTGATACTTATGCGATCATGCTCAAAAATTCTGCCTCTGAAAGAACCGGAATCCCTAATGCTTGTGCTTTCGCTAATTTGCTGCCGGCTTTTTCCCCACAAATCAGGTAATCCGTATTCTTGCTGACCGTGCTTCCAGGCTTCCCTCCAAGTTCCCAGATTTTTGTGTTGATACCCTCACGGGTAAAATTTTGAAGTTTTCCGGTCGCAACGATCGTACAGCCATAAAATGGATTGGCAACGCTTACAGTTTCCTTCTCCGTTTCTTCAGATCCTATTGGCTGAAAGTTCATTTCCATCTGCAGCGTTCTCCATAGCCTCAAATTTTCTTCATCCACAAACCAGGTATGTATATTCCGGTTCAAAGTCATCCCAAAATCTTCCAACGCCGAAAAATCATAATTCCCTGTGGCTGCTTCTTCAAACGCATCCAAATCCCCCTGAAAAACATCACATAACACCCTGCTTTTTGTCCTGCCTACCATGGAAATATCCATTGCGGTCAGATAATGGATAAAATCTGTATTCCTGCTCTCGTTGATTGCGGACCAGAGTTTCTCATAAGACCGTTCTCCGTATCCTTCCATAGCAATAATCTCTTTCCGGTGCGCGTCTAAATGATAAATGTCCTGAAAAGAAGTCAGCCATCCGCGCTCCTGAAAGCGCTGCAGATTCGCTTCTGAAATGCCAACGATATTCATGGCCTTTTTTGCCACAAAATGAACATACTTCTTTAAAATCTGGCTGTCGCATTCCGGGTTATCGCAATGCAGAGTCTCCAGAATTTTCCCCTTATCCGTCTTTCCTTTGTGTATTCTTGTGGAACTGCCGCAGCAAGGGCATTGGCGTGGATAGGTGTCATAATAAAATCCCCTGTCCAGGTTATCCTCTACATGCGGAATGATCTTATTTCGCTTGGAAACCCGGATGCGGCATCCCGGCACCAGTTCCAGATTCTTTATGAACGACAGGTTATGAAGCGTTGCCCTTGAAACAGCCGCGCCATCCATCTCCACGGGATCAAATGCCGCCACCGGTGCCAGATCTCCAAACCTGGAAGGCGTCCATTCCATCTTTTGCAGGATTGTTTCATAGGTTTCATCCTCGAATTTGTATGCAAGCCCATCCTTGTAATGATGTCCTGTCCTGCCGCATTTCTCTGAGTAACTAAGGCTGTCGTAGATCAGAACCATGCCATCTATCGGAAAGTTCTTTTCTTCCGCAACCGCCGCCAGAATGTCAATCTGTTTCCTCATATCCTCCTGGCTGTACCTCCCTGCTTCCAGCCGAATATACGGACAGGTATCAAACCCCAGCGCTGCAAGCTGTATCAGCATAAACTCCCGACTGTCAATACACTCTCCTTCCCCCATGCCTTCGAATACATTGAACGCTACAAAATTCACATGCCTGCCCTTGCAGATCTTCGGGTTCAGGTTACGCACAGAGCCAGCCGCCAGATTACGGCCGTTTTTATAAGGGTTTCCGTTCCCATCCCGTACGGAATCTTTCAACCGTACAAAATCGTCTTTGTAAATGAATGCTTCTCCCACAACGGTAAGCCTGCCTTGATAGCCAATCGTAAGCGGAACGTTTTCAAACGCCGGAATATTATGCGTAATATCCTCTCCTATATCGCCATCCCCGCGTGTGGATGCCTGTATCATCTTGCCATCTTCATAGACCAGTTTGACTGTCAGGCCATCCAGTTTCAGCATGAGCAGAGATATTTGATCTCCGATAAAATGAACCAGCTCCTGTATCTGCTTTGTTTTATCAAGTGAGAGCAATGCCCTTTGATGCCTTACCTTTGCAAGTTCACTTACCGGGTAATAGCCAACACTCTGCGTTGGGGAATTGGAAAAAACAATTCCGGATTCCTTTTCCAGTTCAACCAGACGGTCATAGAGACGGTCATATTCCGCATCTGTCATTTTGGGGGAATTCAGGTTGTAATACGCATCCCTCTGTTCATTTAGTATCTGTACCAATTCTTTGATTTTTTGTAACATTTTTCTTGTAGCTCCTTTCTGTTTGTGGTTTGAGTGAAGTTATCCTCCTTAAAAACTGGTTTAAACGCAAAAAAAGACACTGACTATTCATAAAAAATAATCAATGCCTTTTCGCATTCTAAACGTGATGGCAGAATAAATCTGCAAAAATTGTAGTTCTAATCACTTTACTTAGAACAAAAGTTTCTTAACTCCTTTTGTTGTAGGAATTATAAAATATACTAACTTTAGTTTATCGACAAAGATATTATCTGTCAATAGAAATTTCTCTCTGTTCTATATTCTATAAATCATATGCATTACAACTCCTGTCTCAATAAACCAGTCCTATGCAAGCATATAGGGTATCCTGGGCCTAGTTTTCTTTTTCAGAACAATGCAAGCATCCGGGTATAGACCCCTGCAGGAATAATTCTCGTAGCCTAAAAGCTACGCTTCCTTTTAATACTTTATCTCTATATTTTGTTATCCATACAAAATAATATTTTATATCCGACACTGTATGACTTCTTTTTCTGCATTTTGCCATTTCTCTGTACCTCATATAATTTTTCTCGATACAATCATTGTACCACGCTCCACCTAAAAAATAAAAATTTCGATAAAAATCTACCGTCTAAAAGACAGTAGATTTGGCCTAATACTTGGAAATTAAATCTTGTGGCAAAAAATCAATATTATTTTGAAACTCTACATTTTCATTATAATGATATTCATCTATTCCATACATCAACATATATTTTTTTACTGTCCTAAAATCATTATGATCATATTTATATAATGGAATATAAATTTTCTGATTTATTTTTTTTGACGATATTTTACTATGACCTGAACTTTTAATATCTATATGAATGGTTAATTCTGCTGATTTCGTTGTATTTATAATAAACTGAGCATTTCTATATCCATTCCCAGGTATTTCATCACCTCTTCCTAATTCAATAATATTTCCTTTATCATAATCAACATTTATTAAAATCGGTTTAACATCAACATCAACACCATATGAAAATTGATCGTTATATATTATTCTCTCACTATTTGCCTGTATGGTTGCCATGCAACTATCCTCGGATATTATATAACCTTCTTTTTTTATATTACAGAAAAAAACAATTAAATCATACTGTTTAAGTGCTTCATAATTAATAGTATATTCTCCAACTTTTTTTATATCTCCTGGTTTCAAATTTTTTATACAATTGCAAAAACTATTTGTTTTATATAACTGATTAGATTCCAATATATCAGACTCTATAATATCTGTTCCATTTTCATCTTTACAATACATATCACATTGTATATTTTGTTCTATAGTGTTTCCATTATTAATAACATATACAGATAATACATTATTGTTATATATAGTAAACATTTTTATATTTTCATATTCTATAGGATAAATTTCGTCAATATTCATTTTATAATTTGTGATAATTACCGGATTATCTTTAATATTTTTTATATACATATTTATAGTAAATGCACCAATATATGTATCAGCTTTTTCATGATATTCATAATATGTTTCGGCAACATCATCAGTTATATTTCCATATGTAATTGCATCATCTATAGTATATTCCTCTATTATTATAGGATTTAAAACAATATTAAAGAAATAATTATAAATTGTTGCACAAACAAATAATATAAACGTTGTTATTAATGTTACCATTACCGGAATTATTATATTAACTGTTACCTTTGTATGCTTATGTAAAATGCTTAGAAAGTTATTACTTGATTCATATATTAAAATCACTTTACAATTAGGACAAATTTTTGTTTTATTATTAATTATTTTTCCACAGTTAGGGCACTTCATAGTACAATTTCTCCTTTGTTTTTTAGTCGCACAGTACTATACTATTACTACTTTTCTCTTCCGTGTAAACTTAATATAATATTGATACTTTATAAAGTTTAATAAACTCCCCCGCGCAAGCGCTCAATTGTCTAGTGGATATTTGTCTCCTGCAATCCTTGCAGGAGTATGGTATTAGCCCGAACTTCGCCCTTGATTACGCAGCAAACTGCAGGGAATTAGACCCGTGATAGGTTAAATACGCTTTTATATTGACAATTATTTATATATAAAGCTGTCAATACACAAATATTCTCACCAATACAATTTGAAAAACATCAAAATTATTGTCCTATAATATTTTGCTTATCAATCTAATTTTGATAACTCAGAAATCAACCCCTCTTGATTAATAGTAATTTTATATTGAATAGTTTTATAACCATTTTGAACCATTTGCTCATACATTGTTTGATCTACACTGTTTTGTGTAAAATACGCCATAATAGTAGCTATATACTGATTATTCCCAATAAATTTTATATCTACATTCTGAATATTAAGTGCCACCGAAATAGATAATTTTCCTCCAAAATCTGAATCCACTTTAAGAGAAGAATATAATTTTGAATTAGGATCAATATACTGTAAACAATCCAAGAAATCTGCTTTATTATTTTTCCAGGAATCCAAAAAAATTTGTTTATCTTCATATTTCCACTGGTCAAGCCATGTATAAAAAAAATGTATTAATATATCTTCCGTCTCTTCCTTACTAATTTCATCAGAAAGAGCAGGCTTACCATTCACTAATTTATATTCTGCTTTAAACTCATTATTTACTTCTCCTTGATTAAAATACATCTCACCTTCTGTATTGAATACACTTATAATTATAGATTGTTCTTGAAGTTCTATATTTACTTTTATTAATTGTTTGGACCTACAACCAATCACTTCATAATCATATATTCCATCAATCCAAATAAATTCAAAATCTTCTATTGATGCAGAAGGGCCATACCATTCTCCCCAATAACACTGTTTATTCCCATTTACATTCTCAACCCTTAATTCAGCAAAAAACTCATCTGATGTATAGCGGTACGTTCCTTCTTTCAATGTTAACTCATCGTTTTTTAAAATTTCTACAATCTTTTTAGGATTATATATATTTAAATCATAATCGTCTAGTGCATAATCATATTGGGCTGATTCTTTTAATAATGTCAAATATGTATTCATCTTATCAATTTTATTTTTGACTTCTTTTCCTCTATAAGTATTTTCCCATTCCCCATCACTATTCAAATAATAAATATAACTCCAACACCTCAAGTTACATTTTATGGCAGTTTTTATTGAATTTCTAAATTTCTCTATTTCACCTGAATGAGTATCGGATGGATTAATTTTTTCATACTCTATCTCTGCATCAATTCTCGATGCCACTGCAATATTAATTAAGCAGGTCACCATGTATGAAAGTTCTGCTTTATCCATTTCCTCCGCAACATTTCCAAAACATTTAGCAACACTAATTCCTGTATTTGTAGCTAAAATAAAATAGTCCATTACTTTACCATACACCGAAGTTTCTGCCATTGCTTTTTCAAACAAGAGTGTTGAGACATCTTCTACTGTCTGTTCAGCAACCGCTCCGCTCTTGTTAATATTTTCTTGATAACATTTCTCCGCAAGTTTCTTGATTCTCTTTACATATTCTTTGTGTTCTCCATAATTGTCAACATCCAAGTTTTTAAGAACCTCTAAATTATTTAAACATTCTTGATTCCAATTTTTTGCACGCGAATATGTTTCATAAGCTGAAACTGCTATGTCAGCGCAACTTATTGCATCATCTATACTTTCTGCATACTTATTCCATACTCTCAACTTCATAAAACCATCATAATTTTCCCCATTCCAATTGACTAAGTTCATGAAAGTATTTATGGTTTCTTGCTCAGAGGCATTTTCTAGACAATCTATAATATCCTCAGATGTTTCAATTGTTTTTCCACCAATAGACATAACATTCACTAGGTCTTTACCAGAAGCTAATATGCCTTCAAGCCCTCTTTCAGCCAACTTGCTTTTTATATACTCTTTTGAATTTTCATTGTAAAAAAGATCATCATCCTCGTTTAGCGTTTGCAATGCCTTAATATACTGTTCATCTTTTAGTTCATTTGCTCCCCATATTGGAATTAATAGCTTAAAATCAAAATTATTACAGGCGAGACTTAATGCATCAAAAAAACCAGATGAGAAGCTCCCCTCCTGATCTTCTAATAGATCAAGTTGTGAAACCGAATTTTTAAGCACCTCTTGATAATCATAAATCATAAAATCAAAAATAGTATATACCGGAATGTTGACTAATAACTGGTTCTCTATAACATCTGCTTTAATTCTAAGATAATTAAATATTTCTATTAAATCTAAATACACATTCTTTTCTAACTGTAGACATCCTTTAAATTCTTTTTCTCCATGTAATATTGAAATAATTTTATTATCTTTTGGAAAAATTTCAATTTTTTGATCAACTCCATTATAACTTTTTTTTCTCAATGTAATTTTATTTATCGTGTCATCTGTTATATCTTCAATTTTTTCATCAAATCCCGATACTTCCATTAAATCATCTACACCAATATAGACCTTGTCTCCATCGGTTATAACTTCATATGTTTCCAAGACTTCATCGTTTAATCTTTTTATCGACAAAAATTTTCTCTCATATTCTACTGCTTGTATTTCCAATGTTATAGTTGGAAGTATCATACTAACGCATAAAATAAATATTAGCACTTTTCGTAACATTTTTGTTTTTCCTCCCTTACAATCCATTCAAATAATCATTCATCCCACCTGTTAAGGCATTTGCAAAGGAACCACTCATTTCAATTTTAAACTCATCATTTACTTCCCTTACTACAACATTACAAACCGTCTTAATGGTTTCATACTCTTTTTCTTTAATATTTTGTTCCATCTGCTCCTCAAAAAAATCAGTAATATTCTCTTCACCATATTTTTCGACTGTTTCTTGATAAGAATCTAAAAATAATTGTTTAAAATCAATTGTTTGGATTTCAACTTCTACTTTATAAAGACTCTCTTCCTCTCTTTTACATGATTTGATTTTATACTTTAATTCTTCTGCAAAATATGATGAAATTCCTTCAAAACTCATGTAATCTGTCTCAGTTATTCCTAATAACAATTCAGAAACTGCATTATCCTTTTGTTTATATCGATCTAAAAAAACAGAAACTTGTTCTTCAGCATATCCTTTTCTCTCGTCCCCACAGCCAACCAGCAGAAAAACAGTTATAAAAACTATTATTGATATTTTTATTCTTTTCATAAATATCTCCATCCTTATTGATCTAATAAAACTCTTATAGTAATTACTATAACAAATTTTAAGGTAATTCATTCTTCTATCATAATTAGGTGATTGTCTGACCGTAGCTAACGAACTGTCCCAACCCAATATTTTTAGTTTTTCCAATACACTTTTATCTTACATTCCTTGTTGAACTAACCGTAATACTTTGCTCCAAGATTCTGGAAAGCAACGCCATCCTTTAATACATAATATATAGCAATGAGTATGAAACGCCCCCAACTACATTAGGTACGCTTTTTCCACGATGCGTGATTATCCGCTAAAACCGAACATAGAAATAGAAGCTATTTTTACCAATGATTCTTTCTCATGTTTGGATATCCTGTCACAGGTGCTGTTTCAGGAAAACTATCATTTTCTAAAGTTTCAGAATTCGGACAGAAATGAAATATCCAAAGTTCAGAAAGACCCTCAGCAGTACATTCCTCTTGTATGTCTTTTCACTCCTATGTTTTTGCGCTTTCGTTATTCCCACAACACATCTCAGTCCATAATGGATTTGTGAATCCATTGAAAAACAACTTATATCTTTTCCTGACCATTCCATAGAGTTAGATATTGGCTCTCTCTAGCATCTTCTAAAGCTTGTCCAGTTCGCTTCTTTTAATTTTACAAGGCTTTTCCTATAAGTCACTAGCTCCCACTGTGCCCTGTCAGGTATAAAGATTATCTTAAGGTCCTGCTTATACAGGTCAACAATTCATTCTACATCCTGCACACCTGTTTTCCTGTCGAAACAATTTTTATGTCTCTGGTATGCACAACGATATTCGGGATATTAGAGGATTCTATCATGTTATAAAACGACTTCCAGCAGAGGATGCGCTTCTATAGTGACCGTTTCCCATCCGCCTGGTAAAAGCCACTGTACGAATTCCCGTAGCTCGTATTGTTGCACCAGATTCTCTGATTTCTTGCTCTCTGCCATATAAAAAGCAGACAACCATGACTTTTTTGTGTACATCTAATATCACAACATTTGTCACAAATCTTTTCCATGAGACCTGCTTTCACGAAAATTTACACGTCTCCCTGTCTCTTGTTATTTTACTGTACAACCTTGTACCACAGGTGATTACACAAGTAGTGGTGCGAATGGGTAATCACACGGCCGATTTACCTAACGTGCTATATGCTCGAAATCAAGTCAACCTTTGCTGTCACTTTAATAATATGACAAAAAGGCTCTGTAGAATAAGACTTAATTGAGTCCACTTTTATATTGAATTCTGCCCCACTAGCATGTCGAAAATCGTCTGGCAAAGCATCACTTCCTTTGTTTAACATCGGTCTTGACAAATGATTTCAGACATGCAGTTAAGTAGTCAAGGATAACGTTCCATTCTATCTCTGAGTCAATATTGAGCGTTAAACCTAGATCAGTTTTAAGTGAATATCAACAATGTATGTTACTTAATAAATCTATATGATGTTATAATATAGATTCATTCCTTTCTAAATAAAGCCCTATCAACATGGCATAATAAATACCTAAAATTATGCTCAGCTAATTTCTCGCCAGCCAACATCTGAATAAGTTTTAATACCTCTTCTTTTTTTTCTCTAATAAAGTCATTTGAAAGATGCGTCATAACTTTTATAAATTCCTTTTTATATTCTTCAACTATAGAAGTCTTTTTTATTACTTTTTCTATATCACTTTTTAATAAATGTAACAATATATATCGAACTACTGTACTTTTTTGATTATTTCGCAAACTGTTCACTCTTACATATTCATCTGCATATTTTTCTATGCTTTTCTTAGAAATGCTATTTTTATACTTAACATCTAGTTTCTTACCTATAGGAATTTCATAATTTATAATATCGTTTTGTATTTGCCTGTAAAAGCTAGAATTTTTTTCAGGAATATAAGCTAACATTTCTTCTTTTGTGAGATTCTGTAAAAATTTATAGAAAGGAATAATATGTTTTTCTCTATACTGAAGTAAATCTTTTTCAACATACTTAATATTATTTTTGTTTTCTAAAAATGCTTGACAAAGATTTTGATTATCGCAAAATACCACATTTCTCTTAGTTGAAAATGTTAACCCCACAAATTGACTTACATCATCAAAGTTATCTATATTCTCTAAGTCCTCAATATTAACATTTAATAATTGAGGATTATATTCTTGACTTGCTACCAATTCATAAATATTACCTTTTAAATACTTTAAAAATTTCATAGGAATTCGCTTTGTACTTATATCCGCTATAGCACTATAAAATTTTCCATAATCTTGTAATTTAAATGAAATAATATCTAAGTAATGCCCATCCTTTAAATTTATCCTCACAGTTGACTTTTCATCTTTTCCATTTTCGCTTCTCTCGACAAACCATATTCTACTCTTTAATTCTTCCACTTTTTCTGGAGAAAGCATTTCGATAATTGTCGATAAAATGCTGATAATATTTCTATCACTTATACTATACCCCATAAAAATTATGGGATATTCTAAAAATAGCGTCAATAACTTTGCATTCAAGTATTTGCTTTTATCAAAAAAATTATCGTAGTCTTCCTTGGTAATGATAATACTATTTGGACTATTTGAACACCCATGAATCTTATAAATTTCACCTACTCCATCTACCACATTTTCCAATAACGAGTTCTGTCCTACCAACACAGAATAATCTTTGCCAAACACTGTCTCCATTACTTTATCATAGTTTGTCGTAATAATAGCTGCTGGCCTAGTTTTCTTTAACTCTATTATTTCAGAATTAGTATTTAATTCTACCAAATTTTCGTTTAAATATTTATCTGTAATTTCAGCAATTCTTTTTCGAAAGTAATATGGTTTACTCCCTTCATCTTCAATCTCTGCATCTTCCAATTCATTAAAATAAAGTTCCTCAAGTTCTACTGCCAGTTCCTCGTTATTTACTTCCCCCTTGCTATCCGTATGTTTCTGAACCAATTTTTTAAAATTAATATTTCTACCTTCTACAATTTCTTTCAGTAGTCCAATCCAATCAGGACTATGAATATATCTTCGTGATATCCCTGATCCCACAAAAAAAATCGGGGCAATACCTATGTCTCTTAATTTATTTTGCATTGATTTAAACATAACATACCTTCCTTGCATGATTTTAGTTTCTTCGCCTTTTTCATTCATTGTACTTAGCTCATATAATTCATACTTTTTCTTCTTTCACAAGAAAAAGTTGTTAAATGTCTAATCATTTCTAGTAAATATGATTAATTCCTTAAGCGCACTAGGATTCCCTCTTCCCTCAATGTTTACCAAAAATCTCCCTACATAATATACCTTTATAATAAAACAACAGAATAGTTTATTCTGTTTTGGGACATAACCATACTCAATTTCAATATAAGATTTTCAACATAATCACCAGTACATTAACCCGTACTTTCCAGCAATTATTAACAAAAGTGACTCTTTATTATCAATTAAAGCTTTAATTGCATGGATGGAAGATGAATCATGAGAAGTAAGCAACTTCGTTCCCATAGAAATATGACCTGCTAATAAAAGTCTCTTTCTCAATTTTTTGTTCGAAATTTCATGCTTTCATTTTTTAATGCAATTCCCACAATTATATCATATATTTTTGTCCTCGTTCATAAATCTATATTTAGAAACAGCAAAAAGGCAATCAAACCCTTTTATGAATCAAAAAGTTCAATTACCTGTCACCAGAATATCCACCACTACAATATAATAATATCATATTCAACAAGTTCTTACAAGAAAAAACATAGTATTACATAAAAAATGAAGAATGGGAGGATATCTATCTTTCCATTACGAAATTAAAAGAACTGCTTTTCCACAGCATCTTTCACCCAATAAATCTATCATCACTGTAGTCATCTTCCTTTATAAGCACTACTACAATTCGCCCCCTCTGTGTTAGTTACTGCCTTACCTTCTCCGAATGGCATAAAATTTCAGTACCAGTTCTGATTGGTATTCCCAACGATTGCTCTTTTAACCGACAAATTGTTAATGCCGTATTTTTCTACACTGTTCTTTTGCTCCTTCAATGACTGCCAGAGGATAACCTTGTTAGCAACTTCTGCTACATCATTCCTTGCCTCCCTGCCAAACATTATATTTATTCCTATACTTCATACACATTTTTTCCTATTCCTTGTGTATCAAGTGGCTATACTCCATTATTTTTTACACAGTATACGCTATATACATCCAAAAAACTTAGTCCATTTTATGGCCAATATATGGCCGATCCCGCTTTTCTGATACAGTTCCTTTAGTTCGGAGTCCAGTTCGCTCTTATCTCCCAGCAGGATTGCGGACATACTGTTTCCATAATAATCCCCCAGGGCGGACACCAGCCGTTCCTTCCAGCGGCAGCGGAACACGCTTAAACCTTCCCGGACATGCCATACCCGGGAATCCATGATCTGAACGTCTTCTGCCCACACGCTGGCATGGATCCCCTGTTTCTGATAATAAAATTTTTGATCAAAATTCCCCGGATTGGAAGCCTCCTGAAAAAAACGGACTTCCCCGGTAAGATACAGTGTATTGCC
>CATLCV010000014.1 GCA_949893755.1 uncultured Lachnospiraceae bacterium
GAAGCTGACCGTGGCGACCAGAACGGCATATATTCCGGTTCCGCTGGAAGGGATAAAAGAGCGGGAGGTTGTGATTAAATAAGAAAAATAAAAAAACATTGATTTTTTCAAAAAAATTGCATATACTGATTATACAGATAGTGATATCTGTGCAGCGGTTAGATTGTCCAAATAAAACAATTGATTTCAGAACTGTGGGTGGGTATCCATCCGCAGTTTTGCATTTCTTCAGGCAAACCGAAACATCAGAAAATGTCAAACAGTTTAGATTTCCAAAAACTGATTGATAATGAAACCGGCTTTTTGTATGCGGTATTAAATCTCAACAATATGATTCCGGTTCCAGGCTTTTGCGTGACGCAGTTGAAATATGATCAAGTAGAACAATTCCGAAGATTCACGAGTGAAAAAGAAAAGAACGATTATATATACTTGCTTCAAAAAGAAAAAAATATTTTTGACGGTATGGAAACATCGCTTTGTGGCAAGGCAGAGAAGTTATACAAGAAATGTATTCGGATGCCGGATTCCTCACTTGCTTCCAGATGCTGCGATTTTAAACTTCTGGAGGAAAATGTGATGATTATAGTATATGCCGCCCGCTTTCTCCAGAAAATGGATAATCCACCTACCTTTATTATACAACAGCTTCAATGACAATACGAAAAATTTGTTTTATGCTCCTGTTTAGATGTCTGCCACAATGTGCAGATGCTTGAACAGGAGCATTTTATTTTACAAAATTCAAAGTAAGGAGCAAACCGATATGACAAGAGGAAAAATTTTATTTATCGACAGGAATGAGATTTTATATGAAAGTCTGGAATTTAACGGAGACATGTACACCAATATGGAATGCGGCAACGGCAGGCGGGTAATTCAGGAATATTAGGAACTGTAGGAAAATAAGCCCAAATCTCCATGCACTGCGTTGTCGGCAATCGGCGTACCCCAGTACGCCTCATTCCTCCGCCTTGCGCATGAAGATTTGTTCTGCGCAAAATGGAAAGTTATTTTTTCACAGTTCACTCGACAAAACAATCTGAAATATAAGCAGATCATCATTGTACGAAAGGATCTGCAATTATCTCCGGGAAAACTGGCGTCGCAGTGCAGCCATGCTTCGATGGCATTTTTGATAACTCAGATCCGTGGGGAAGCAAAATACCAGATGGAATGTTATACTGCGGTACTTTCCTTCGGAAGGGAAATTTATGAAAACTGGATCAATGATGAGTTTACAAAGTGTATTTTAGAAGCGGGGAATAAAGCACAGCTTTTAAAGGCAAAGCGAATGGCGGAAGATTCGGGTATGGAAGAGGGGACAGATTTCTTCCTGATCCGGGATCACTGCCATACGGAACTGAAACCGGAAGAGATTGGCTCCGACGGTATCGGCAGAACACTGACATGTATCGGCTTTCGTCCGATGGCAGCAAATAAAATTGACGGTATCGGCAGAAAATATCAATTGTACGCATAAAAGGTTCGGTTGCCGTATTTGCTGCATTCGGTTGCTGGCTCTGGTTGTTTTTTAAATTTATCAAATTTGGTTGCTATTTTATTCAGAATTGTATATACTATATATAGTTAATGCCGTTGGCTTAACAGAAGGTATATCTCGACCTATAACAGAGATAGTTATAAGCGGGCATATCTCAGCCCTAAGCGAGACAGTTACAAGTGAGTGTTTCGCCGCTCAGAGCGCGAATCTAACAGTGGGACGGATTTTCCGTCCCCATTTTTATAACGGGAGGATGCAACTTTGGCAATAAAAATATATGAGGTCAATCCTCAATATATAGACTATCTAATTCCCTATGCTCCGCACTTGTTTCAAAACAAACAACCCGGACAACATAATGAGAGGCAAATCGAAACATATGCTGCAGGAGAACAACAATGGCAAACATCTTATTACTGGAAGACGACACAAGCCTCAACCGGGGCATCAGTTTAAAGCTGGAAAAAGAAGGATACAAGGTGCTGAGCGCCTTCCGGGTTTCCCAGGCGGAGGAAATGTTCCGGGAGCATGAGGTATCTCTGATCATCAGCGACATTACCATGGAGGACGGCGACGGACTGGAGTTCTGCCGGAGCATCCGCAGGGTCAGCGATGTCCATCTGATCTTCCTGACCGCGCTGGACCAGGAGGTGGACATCGTAAACGGCTACGATGCCGGAGCTGACGACTACATCACCAAGCCATTCAGCCTGATGGTGCTGATCTCAAAGGTAAACGCGCTGATGCGCAGGATCGGGCAGGATCAGGACGACCGCGGGCAGATGTTATTTTCCCGGGACATCCGGGTGCAGTGCCGGGAGATGCGGGTCTATAAAGGGGACGAAGAACTGATCCTGAGCAAAAAGGAAATACAGCTTTTACTATATTTCCTGGAAAATCCGAAGCAGATCCTCTCGAAGGAGCAGCTCCTGGAAGCCGTGTGGGACGTGGACGCTCAGTTCGTGGACGACAACACCGTCCCGGTCACCATCAGCCGATTGAAAAAGAGGATCGCCGGGAAGGAAGATTACGAGTATATCAAAAATGTCAGGGGGCTTGGGTATCTATGGACGGCGGAGGTATCGGGGAAATGAGGAAGAAATCCGGGAGAAAGCGTTGTCCTGTAACCTTTAAGCGCGGCGGGGGTACCGAAGGAATGCCGGAGCATCTGCCGGTATCATCTATAGAGGATAGCAGCGGCATTGAAAAAATGATCCGTAATCATGAGCGGGGCTATATCTGGCTGGAACAGGAGTGGAAGAAAAATCTTGGGATAAGCACGGCGGGAATCGCGGTCTTATTCCTTTTTTTGCTGTCCGCCGGACTTTCGCTGCCCTATTATTCCGCACTGTTCGCCGGAGCAGTCCTGGTTAACGGAATCTGGTGCTTTCTGACATACCGCCGGAAATACAGAGACTACCTGGAAATATCGGACTGCCTGGAGGAATTAGAAACAGGCAGTTACAGACGGGAGACGGCGGAAACAGACAGTAACCGACAGAATGCTGTGGAAGCAGACAGCTACAGGCAGAAAGTTGGGAAAACCGGAAGCTACAGGCAGAAGGCCGAGAAAACCGGAAGTTGCAGGCAGCAGGCGGGCGGGGATACCCTGAAAACCGGAATCCGATCCCAATTGCAGGAGCAGATGGAGCGGGTCGGACATGCGGTGGAGGTGTATAAAAAGCAGCTGGAGGATGAAAAGGAAAATACCAAAGCCATGATCACGGATATTTCCCATCAGCTCAAAACCCCGGTGTCGGCGCTGGGGCTGAGCCTGGAGCTTTTAGGGGACGAGCAGATTACGGAGGAGGAAAAACGGGAATTTCTGGAGCGCGGAAAGCAGGAAGTCGAAAAGCTGAACCACCTCATGGGAACCTTGGTGAACCTGTCCCGGCTGGAGGCGGACATGATCCGCCTGGAGCCCCGGAAAGCCAGCCTGAAAGCAACGCTGATCCGCGGGGTAAACGGCATCTATCTCAAGGCAGAGGAAAAACAGATCGATATGGAGATGAAGGAATTTTCCGATATGGAGCTTCTGCATGATCCCAGATGGACGGCGGAAGCCATTTCCAATGTACTGGATAACGCGGTAAAATATTCTCCCGCGGAAAGCACGATCCGGATCCGTGTGGAGCCCATGGTCTCCTATGTATTGATCGAGGTGGAGGACGAAGGGATCGGGATTGAAAAATCCGAGTATCCGAACATTTTCAAACGCTTTTACCGGGGAAAGAGGCCGGAGGTCGAAGCACAGGAGGGCGCAGGCGTGGGGCTGTATCTGGTGCGGAAGATCTTCGAGGAGCAGGGCGGCAATGTGTGCGCGCTTCCGGCCCACGGCATGGGAACCGTGATCCGGATGATGCTTCCGAAGAAATATGGGTCAGAGTAGAAAAATCCCAGCCGAGGTATGTAATGGAATAGGCCTGCCATCCGTCCGCCGTGCGTCAACTCGAAAAACCTGCGGTTTTCCTCGTTTGAGGCTGTCGCCTCATGCGATCCAGAGTCCGAATGCTGCCTGCCATGCGAGCATGGCGATCAGCATTTGGACTCTGGATCACGCACGGCTCGTAGCATAACAAAAATGTTATCTTTTTTGAAAGGTTCTTGTAAGGGTTCCGGAGTATGATATAAAGTAACTACTCAGCACAGGATAGCGCATTGATTGCGCCATCTGTACGAAAGTATACAGGCCGCCTCCTGACCAGGCGCACCCCGTAACACATGCAGAGCAGATTTCAACACAACATTTATCATGAAAGGAGCCTTCCTATATGCACCCGATTTTAGAAACCATCGATCTTGTAAAAACATACGGCGACGGAGATCATCAGATCAAAGCCATCGACCATACCAGTATCACCGTCGAACACGGAGAATTTGTAGCGGTGGTGGGCCGGTCCGGTTCCGGAAAATCCACCCTTCTCCACATGCTGGGCGGGCTGGACCGTCCGGACAGCGGGCAGGTCATCATCAGCGGCCAGGATCTGTTTTCCTTAAAAGACGAACAGCTCGCAGTATTCCGCAGACGCAAGATCGGATTCATTTTCCAGGATTTCAATCTGATCCCGGCGTTAAATGTCTGGGAAAATATTGTCCTTCCCATCGGCCTGGACGGCAAACGAGTGAACAAGGATTATGTGCTGGACATCATCCAGAGCATCGGCATGGAGGACCGTTTAAAAGCCCTGCCCAGTACGCTCTCAGGAGGACAGAAGCAGCGGACGGCCATCGCCAGGGCACTGGCCTCCCGTCCCGCCATCATCCTGGCCGACGAACCCACGGGGAACCTGGATTCCCACACCGAGATGGAGGTGGTGGCCATGCTGAAAAGCTGCGTGGCAAAATACGGCCAGACGCTGGTCATGATCACCCATGACGAGACCATTGCCCAGATGGCGGACCGCACCCTTATCATCGAGGACGGGAAGGTGGTGGGCTAGATGAACACGATCAGCAGGACAGCGCTTTCCAATTTCAGGAAAAATAAAAGCAGGAATCTATTGATCGGGACGGCAATCGCGCTCACGGCGTTTTTACTGACCGCCGCGCCCACAGTCATTCTCGGTTTTATCACGATCCAGAATCAGGCAGTGAACCAATATTACCCAACCTTTCATGCCATGTACCGGGATGTGGACAGCCAGACCGCAAAAAAACTCCTGGAGGATGAACGGATCGAACAGGCCGGGCTTCGGGAGGATGCGGCGGCCATGTACTGCGACCATGATCCCGACGTCCGGATCACCATGATGTCCATTGACCGGGCAGCGGCGGAGCTTTCCAGACAGGAGCTGGCGGAAGGACATTTGCCGGAGAAGGCGGAGGAGATCGTGGTATCAAAGGGAGTCCTGGAAGCCATGGGGCTGGAAGGGACGGTGGGGGACCGGATTCAGATCCCATACCGCCCGAACGGCGGGAGCAAGACCAGGGAAATCCGGGAATTTACCATTTCGGGAATGGTCACGGATTCCGAGATCTCCATTCGGGACGGCCTGTACTTCTGCTTCGTCTCGGAAGCATTTGCCGGGGAGATCCTGGCGGAGAATGAGCATGAATACCGGATCTATCTCCGGCTGGCCGGTGCGGACGGGATGACCACCGCCGCCATCCAGGAGCAGATCGAAACACTGGGCGGGGAATATGGCATTGCGAAAAATGAGATCGTCCTGAATGGGGAATATCTCATGGCAAATTATGTGGATCCGTCTGTGTACAGCGGGCTTGGGCTGGTGCTGGCGCTGATCGCGCTGGTTGGGGCGCTGACCATTTACGGCATTTACTATGTGTCTATGCTGGATAAGGTGCAGGAATACGGAAGGCTGCGGGCGGTGGGCGCCACGAAACGGCAGATCCGCCAGCTTGTTTTCCGGGAGGGGCTTGCGGTGGCGGCGATCGCAGTTCCTATCGGGACCTTTTTGGGACTTTTGGCGGGGGTGCAGGTGATCCGGCTGACCGCCAGATACAGTGTCAGCGGCGACATTGCCGTAGCAGAGCAGATGAAGCAGATCGTGGAAAACGGTGAAGTGAATCTGATCCAGCCCTGGATCATTGCGTTCGGCGTTCTGATCAGCCTGTCGACGGTATACATTTCACTGCAAAAGCCCATGCGCACGGCGGCCAGGATCTCCCCCATCGAGGCGCTGCGCTTCCGGGGCGGCGAAGAAAATGCAGCCGCTTCCCGGAAAAAATCTGCGGGGCGGCTGCATTTCCGGCAGAAAAACGGCAGCACGTCCGGGAAGACCAGAAAGGGCTACGAGGAGATCGACATCCGGAAGCTGACCCTCACCAACCTGAGCCGAAATAAGAAACGCACGGTCATGACCATTTTTACGCTGGGGGCAACCGGGATCCTGTTCATGGTCGTTGCCGCGGTCTGCAGCTGTATGTCTCCCGAGGATATGGTGAAGGACGATCTGCGGGAGGATATCCAGGTATCCGTGGATTCCTGGTCGGATCCCATGTATCCGGAGCGGGCTCTGAATAAAATCCAGCAGAACAATCCTCTGACAGAGGAATTGAAGAAACAGATCCAGCAGATTGCCGGAGTGACCGATGTGGATGTGGACACATCTGTAGATGCCATGCTGGAAGGCCCCGCGGAGGCGGACGGAAGCCCGCTGGTAAGCAGTATCACAGGAGTCAGCGCAAAGGCATTGGAAGCGCTTAAGGGCTATGTCACGGAGGGCTCTCTGGATGATCCGTCCCTGGCGGACGGCACCGGGATCATTCTGGGAGAGAAGTTCCGGGACCGGTTTGAAGAGATGAAGGACTGGAAGCCCGGGAAAACGATCCGCATGGAGCTGATGGACGGCGAGAAAACACTGCAGAAAGAGTTCCGGATCGCGGCAGTGGTCAACGGCCCCATCAGCTATGGGGGAACCTGGTTCGCCATGCCTTCGGACGCACTCCAAAGCCTCTGCGAAACGGATTTGACGGACTGCTTTGAGATCACGGTGGAGCCCGGGATGGAGAAAAGTGCGGCAGAGGAAATCCGGCAATGGACGGCGGATCTGGAATACCTGGAGATCAGGACATATGAGGAAGCCTATGAGGAGGCGGAAAAGTCCATCGGCATCCTGCTCACGGGCAGCTACGGGATACTGCTGATCTTCGGGCTGATCGGCATCCTGAACCTGGTCAATACCATGATCAACAGCGTGTATGTCAGACGCAGGGAACTGGGTATGCTGCAGGCCATCGGCATGTCCGAACGGCAGACCGTGCATATGCTGCAGATGGAAGGGTTGTTCTACACGGCGGGGACACTGGTGCTGTCGCTGGGACTTGGAAGCCTGCTGGGGTACGGCGCGTTCCTGTGGACAAAAAAGACAGGAATCTTCTCCATTACGACTTACCGCTATCCGGTGGTTCCGGCGCTGGTACTCTCGGCGGCGGTGCTGGCAGTGCAGCTGCTGGTCACGTACCTGGTGAACCAAAGCTTCCGGAAGCAGAGCCTGATCGACCGGATCCGGTTTGCGGAGTAAGACGAGCAGGCAGATTCAATATAAATCATTCTTTGATGCCCCGCAGCTTGCTGCGGGGTTTTTAACTTCATGAACACATTTCTCAATTGTTTTTTAGTCTCTCTCTTTTGCACAAAAACTCACCCCTGAAATTAGCACTATTTCACAAAGTTGACATCAGTTATATTTTTATGCTTTACAATCATTGTTACTTGTGTTATATATTAATCATACTTGTTGTACAAGTTAAAATAAATGTACAATATTAAAAGGAGGAGAACAGACATGAAGAAACGAAGGAAACAACTGGCAGCATTTTTTACGGCGGCCGGGATGGTATTCACACTCGCCGGATGCACCTCTTCGGGCGGTGAGGGAACCGCGGCAGAAGAAAGCAGCGCCCACATCGGCATCGTATTTACACAGGCCGGGCTGGGCGGAAATTCTTTCAACGACCTGGCACTGGAAGGGGTCAGGCGCGCGGCCGACGAACTCGGCATCACCTATGACCAGGTAGAGCCCAAGTCCGTGGCCGATGAGGAGATCATCCAGGATGAGATGGCGTCCTCGGAGGAGTATGACCTGATCATCTGCGTGGGCGATGAACAGGTGGATGCGCTGAACAACGTCGCGTCCGTGTACACGAATCAGCGTTTTGCGCTTCTGGACGCCACGTCCGAGTTGGACAATGTAGCCTCATACTCCTGTAAGGCCCAGGAGGGGAGCTTCATGGTAGGCGCTCTGGCCGTACTGGCGAAGCAGGAACAGATCGACAGCAAACTGTCAGACGGTGATACCGTCGGGTTTATCGGCGGAGTGGACAATCCGCTTATCAATGAGTTTGCAGCCGGCTACCAGGCTGGCGCCGCTTATGTGGACCCGGATATCACGGTTCTCAGGGACTATGTGGGCGGATTCAACGACCCCACCACTGCCAGGACCATCGCCAATACCTTCCGCGAAAAAGGCGCGGACGTGATCTTTCACGCTTCCGGCGCTTCGGGTATGGGGCTGTTCCAGGCTGCGGAGGAAAAAGGCTTTGTCAGCATCGGCGTAAACCTGAACCAGAATTCCATTGCCCCGGATTACATCATGGCAAGCATGCTGAAAAAGCTGGACACCTGCGCCTATCACGCCATTGCCAGCATCGTGGACGGCACCTACACCGGAGAAAACCAGATTCTGGGATTGAGCGACGGCGGAGTCGACTTTACGGTAGAGGGCAGCAATATCAAAATCCCTGACCGTGTTCTTCAAAAACTGGATGAAATCCGGGAAGATATCATATCCGGTGAGATTGAAGTTCCGAATGAGCTGTAAACCACGGCCTCAAATCATATGATGAAAGGAGAAAACTATGGACGCTATTAAAATGCAGGGGATTGTAAAATGCTTTGGTCCTGTGCGCGCAAATGATGGGATCGACTTTACCGTGCAGCAGCAGGATATCCACTGCCTGCTGGGAGAGAACGGAACCGGTAAAAGTACATTGATGAACATTCTTTTTGGATTGTACCACCCGGACGAGGGGGAAATCTACATCCATGAGAAGAAAGCCGCCATTTCCAATCCCAACGACGCTTATGCACTGGGCATTGGAATGGTACATCAGCACTTCATGCTTGTAAACCAGCTTACAGTGCTGGAAAATATCATCATCGGAAAGGAACAGGGCGGACTGTTTCTGGATCAGAAAAAAAGCGAGGAAAAGGTCTCGGAACTGATCGAGCGTTTTGGATTCCGCATCGACCTCCACGAAAAGGTGGCGAATCTCTCCGTGGGCATGCGCCAAAGGGTGGAAATCCTCAAAACACTGTACCGCGGGGCTGACATCATCATCCTCGACGAGCCTACCGCCGTGCTGACCCCGCAGGAGGTCGAGGAACTGTTCAAGATCCTGCGGCAGTTGAAAAAAGACGGCAAAACCATTGTTTTTATCACACACAAGCTGAATGAAACCATGGCCTTATCCGACCGCATCACTGTAATCCGTAAAGGAAAAGTAGCTTTCTGCTGCAACACCTCCGATACCAATGAGAAAGAGCTTGCCACCCAGATGGTAGGCCGCTCGGTGGAGACGGTGGTCGCAAAAAAGGGCTCCTCTGTCGGCGAAACCGTTCTGGAACTGAAACATGTACGTCTCCAGGAAAAAGCAGAAGGCACCGTAAGCTTAAGCGTCCATGCCGGGGAAATCTTAGGCATCGCCGGAGTGGACGGCAACGGGCAGCAGGAATTGGAAGCTATGATCGCTGGCAACCAGAAAGTCAGGGAGGGATCCATCCTCATGCACGGGACGCCCATTGAAAAAATGTCTGTAAAGGAGCGCAAAAAACTGGGGCTTGGATACATTCCTTCCGACCGCCACCGCAATGCCATGGTCCCCACATTTTCCATCGCGGAAAATTTTCTCCTGGGCTATCAGGATAACCCGGAATACTGCAGGAACGGTTTCATTCGGTTTGAGTCCCTCAACCAGGACGCGCAGAAGCAGGTAGAATTATTCGAAACCAAACTCGCCGGACTGGATCAGCAGATCGGGCAGCTGTCCGGCGGCAATCAGCAGAAAGTCATTTTCGGGAGGGAGACCAGCCACGATCCCGGGTTCATGCTGGTAGCACAGCCTGTCCGCGGGCTGGATATCGGCGCCATCGAAAAAGTACATAAGACACTGTTAGAACTGAAAGCACAGGGCAAGGCCATCCTGCTGATCTCCGCGGAGCTGTCCGAGGTCATGAACTTAAGCGACCGGATTGCCGTGCTGTATGAAGGAGAGGTCAGCGCCCAGTTTGAAAACGGTACGTATTCCAAGGAAGAGATCGGACTGTTCATGACCGGAAAAAGAGCAGGAGGTACGGAAAGATGAAAAAAGCAAAAAATATCAGTGAATTAGGTAAGTCTCTGGCAGCGATCGGAATCGCGCTCCTGATTGGCGCGCTGTTTATCCTGCTGTCAGGAGAATCCCCCATAGAAGCATACGGTGCCCTGCTCAAAGGAGCACTTGGCAGCCCCAAGTCCATCGCAAACACCATAAGCAAGAGTATCCCTCTGGCCTTCACCGGACTGGCAGTGGCATTGGGCTCCCGCTGCGGGATGCTGAATATCGGCGCGGAAGGCCAGCTCCATGCCGGGGCCATGGCTGCGGTCCTCACATCCCTGAGCCTTTCCTTCCTGCCCAGCCCCGTCCTGATGACGGTCAGCGTTCTGCTGGGTGTTCTGGCAGGCATGATCGTCGGCTGCATTCCGGGAATCTTCAAGGCAAAACTGAATACAAGCGAAGTGATCGTAGCGATCATGCTGAATTACATCTGTACCCTGTTTACCTCCTGGCTGGTGAACGGCCCCGTAAAAGCGCAGGGCTCCACCGCACAGACCCATGTCATACCGGAAGGAGTATGGTTCGGGCGTCTCGTCCCGCAGACCCAGCTCACCAACTCTCTGTTCCTGCTCATCATCATAGCGGCGGCTCTCTATATCTTCCTCTGGAAGACCTCCCTGGGCTTCCAGCTCAGGGCCGTAGGGGCCAACCCTTCTGCGGCAGGGACGGCTGGCATCAGGGTTCCGCTGTTTATGATCCTGTCCATGGTATTGAGCGGCGGCCTGGCGGCTCTGGGAGGCGTTACAGAGGTATTCGGCAAATACCACCGCTTCATTGAAGGCTTCTCCCCGTCCTTCGGTTTTACAGGAATCGCGGTCGCGATCCTTGGCAGGAACCATCCGGCAGGAGTTCTGCTTACCGCGCTGCTGTTCGGAATCATGGATATGGGCGCGCTGCGCATGAGCCGTGTCACAAATGTATCTACCAACATGGTCACTGTGGTCCAGAGCCTGGTCATCCTTCTTGTGGCGGCTCCGGAGCTGATCAAATGGCATAATAACAGAAAGAGAGGGTAATCTTATGGCTGGTATCAATAACTTTTTGGCACTGATGCTCCAACTGTCCGTTCCGCTGGTCTTAGGCGCACTCTGCGGAACCATCGCGGAACGCGGCGGAATCATTCTTCTGGGCGTGGAGGGCATGATGCTCATAGGCGCATTTGCCGGAGTAGCGGGCTCCTTCCTGACCGGATCCGCATTTGCCGGGGTGATCATATCCGTCCTCGCCGGCGCCCTGTTCGGATGGCTCTATGCCCTGTTCTGCCTCAAATGGAAAGCCCACCAGTCCGTTGTAGGCGTGGGAGTGAACCTGTTCGCCAGCGGGATCACGGCGGTGCTGCTCAAAGTCATCTGGCACACCGAGGGAATGTCGGATCCGGTTCAGGCGGTTTCCGGCATCACGGTTCCGTTCCTCTGCGACATCCCCATACTGGGCGCCCTGTTCAAAGAACAGTCCCCGTACCTGTACGCCATGCTGGTGATCGTGGCCGTCGTGTGGGTGATCTTTTATAAGACAAAATACGGTCTTCGCTACCGTGCCATCGGCGACCAGCCCCACGCGGTCCAGACGGCAGGCGTACCGGTCAACCGCTACCGCTATATCGCCATGATGGCGGCAGGAGCCATCGCCGGGCTGGCAGGTTCCTATCTGTCCCTGTCACAGAATAACCTCTTTGTCACCGATATGACTGCCGGCCGCGGCTTCATGGGACTTGCGGCAAACATCTTCGGCGGATGGCAGCCCCTGGGCTCCCTGGGGGCCGGCATGGTATTCGCGGTTGCCCAGGCGGCCAGGTTCTACCTGACTGATCTGGCGATCCCCTCCCAGATCGTGCAGATGCTGCCCTATATCATTACGCTTTTGATCCTGTTGTTTGTTGGGAAAAAAGTAAAAGGACCGGAAGCTCTTGGCAAATTGGTCGATTAGGTTTATACTAAAAGTAATACAAGTTATGGAAGGAGTATAGACCTGTTATGAAAAATGTAATTCAAGAAAAAAATGTAAAGATACCTCTGTATGTAACCGTATATGAAACCATCTGCCAATGGCTCAAAGATGGAAAATACAAGCCCGGTGACAAGCTGCCCGGCGAAAATGTCCTGGCAGAACAGTTTCAGGTAAGCAGGGGAACCTTACGTCAGGCTATGCTCCTTCTCCAGGAAGACGGGCTGATCGGCAACCACCAGGGAAAGGGTAACATCGTCCTGTCCAATCAGGATTTGCAGAGAAACGGGCTGGAAAAGGTCGGAAACCCTATCGTTGACTTCTGCGTCGAACCCATAGACAGGGTCGTGACCACGATCGGGTTCCAGCCGCCGACCCAAAAGCACCAGGAGGTCTTAAAGCTTCGGCCCTCCAGTATCGTTGCCGTCATAGACATCACCTATTTCCACCAGGATTCCCCTGTCGGGTTTGCCATGGTGTACATGCCCCACGAGTTTCTGGACAAGGGCAATGTGGATCTCGAGGATATGGACAGCGTATACGCATTTTACATGAAGCTTCTGTCCTCCGGCAGCCTTTACAGCGATACCCGGCTGCGCATCGTCCATGCAAGGGAACGGCTGGCGGAGATTCTGGCCATCCCGGAGGGCGACCCGCTCCTGATCCTGGAGGAAGAATTATATACCGAATATGACACTCCCGTCTTGTCCCACAAGATGTATATGGGTGCGGATCTCTATGAGATCAGTCTGAAAAGAAAGAGTAAATAAGAATAACTGCTCAGCACAGGATCGCGTTCCTATCTGCAAGAATGCTGAGCAGATACAAATATGAGGAGAACAACTATGAAAACATTTCACAACGAAGCCGGTTCCGGCCAGATCGCCAGGACCGTCCTGATGCCCGGCGACCCGCTCCGCGCAAAATATATTGCGGAACATTATCTGGAGGATGCCGTCTGTTACAATCAGGTGCGGGGCATGTACGGCTATACCGGTTATTATCAAGGCTGCAGGGTGTCCGTACAGGGCAGCGGCATGGGCATTCCTTCCATGGGAATCTATGCCTACGAGCTTTACCATCATTATAATGTGGACAATATTATCCGTATCGGCACCGCAGGCGCAATCCACAAAGACGTACAGGTCGGCGACCTGGTGTTTGCCATGGGATGCTGCACCAATTCCAATTTTGCCGCGCAGTACCACCTTCCGGGCAGCTTCGCGCCCATCGCGGATTACGCGCTTCTGGAAAAAGCGGCAGGCCTGGCCAGAGAAAAGGGCATCCGCTTCCATGTGGGCAATGTCTACAGCTCGGACGTATTCTACGAAGACCAGGCCGGCGAAAAGGGAGTCTGGGCAAAGATGGGCGTCCTGATCCAGGAAATGGAAACCCTGTCCCTCTACTGCACCGCGGCAAGAGCCGGGAAGCACGCCCTTGGCATCCTCACGGCAGGCAGCAGCCTCCACGACAGCAGGGCGCTGACCAATGAAGAGAGAGAGCAGAATCTGGATACCATGATACGCTGCGCCCTGGAGCTGGCAAAGCAGCAGGAAACATAATAGGATAGCGCAGTGAATGCGCTGTCCTGTGCTGAGTCGTTATACAGAAAGGAACTGATACACATGAAACAATATCATAGGATTTTTGTCATCGTCGTAGATTCCCTGGGTGTCGGGAGCTGGAAGCGAAAACAGGAAGGACCGTCATTGGAAACAAAAGTGCGAGCGGAACGGAAATTCTGGAAGAACTGGCGGAAGAAGAGATTGCTACGGGTCATATGATCGTCTATACGTCGGCAGATTCCGTACTGCAGATCTGCGGCAATGAAGAAACCTTCGGACTGGAGGAACTCTATCGGTGCTGTGAGATCGCGAGGGAGCTTACCATGAAGGAAGAATGGCGGGTAGGCCGTGTGATCGCGCGCCCCTATATCGGAAAAAGAAAAGGGGAATTCAAACGCACCAGCAACCGCCATGACTACGCCTTGAAGCCCTTCGGAAAAACAGCCCTGGATTCCTTGAAAGCAGGCGGCCTGGATGTGATATCTGTTGGGAAGATCAAGGACATCTTCGACGGGGAAGGAATCACGGAGGCGTATAAATCCAAAAGCTCCGTGCACGGAATGGAACAGACCATCGAAATTGCACGGAAGGATTTCCATGGGCTGTGCTTTGTCAACCTGGTAGATTTTGACGCCCTCTGGGGGCACCGAAGGGATCCGGAAGGGTACGCGCAGGAAATCGAAAAGTTTGACGTAAATCTGGGAAAACTGCTGGAGACCCTGAGAGATGACGACCTTCTGATCATTACGGCAGATCACGGCAACGACCCCACCTACACCGGAACCGACCATACCAGGGAAAAGATCCCGTTCCTGGCCTTTTCTCCGTCCATGCAGGGCGGCGGACAGATACGGGAGAAGGACACCTTTGCCGTCATCGGCGCCACAGCCGCGGAAAATTTTGGTGCCGCCATGCCGGAAGGGTCGATCGGGGAATCCCTGCTTGACCAACTTATATAGACGGAGCCGTGGAAGGAGAGGGGAAACCAACAATAGAATCTGTATCCGTTGTCTTTTCATAAAAATAATGCTAAAATCATCTTATACAATGTATAGTCTCTGGCGTTCGAAACAAAAAAGGGAAAGGATTGTGAAGCTATGGGCACTTACGTTAATCCGGGAAATGCGGCGTTCCGGGAAGCGCTGAATTCCAGGATCTATATCGACAAAACGAAGCTGATCTTATATACGAACAGCATTTTAAATACCACCCAAAAAAATATATGTGTCAGCCGTCCCCGCCGTTTCGGAAAGTCCATGGCAGCGGATATGCTGGTGGCTTATTACAGTAAGGGCTGTGATTCTGCCGGATTATTTGCCGGGCAAAAAGCAGAAGAGGGCACTTCCTTCCGATCCCATCTGAACCGGCACAACGTACTCCGTCTGGATATTCAGCAGTTTTTAGAATCCAGACGCGACTTGGACACGTTTATCTCCCAGATCGAAAGCGCGGTTGTGGAAGAATTAATGGAAGAATTTCCGGCCTGTACAGGATTCCAGGCGGATTCCAGGCTTAAGACAGCATTGAATAAGATTTATAACCAAACAGGCAGCGGCTTCATTTTTATTATTGATGAGTGGGACTGCGTGCTCCGGCTGGTGAAGGAGTGTAAGGAGATCCAAAAGGACTATCTGGATTTTTTGAGGGGGCTTTTTAAGGGACAGACCTATGTAGATCTGGCATATATGACCGGGATCCTTCCGATCAAAAAATATGGAGATCATTCTGCGATCAATATTTTTGATGAATATTCCATGATTTCCCCGAAGAACCTGGGGGAATATTTCGGTTTTACGGAGGATGAGGTAAGAGAACAGTGCGCGCGGCATGAGGTGGATTATTCCGAGGTACAAAAGTGGTATGACGGATATTGTCTCGGGAATCTCCACATCTATAATCCCAAATCCGTGGCTGATGTGCTGACATGGAACGAGTTTCGGAGTTATTGGACCGGGACAGAGACTTACGAGGCACTGAAAATTTATATTGATATGAACTTTGACGGGCTGAAAGAAGCAGTTGCCATGATGCTGGGAAACGGGCGCTGCAGGATCAACACCCGGAAATTTCAGAACGATATGACCACGTTCAAAACGAAGGATGATGTGCTTACCCTTCTGATCCATCTGGGATATTTGACTTATGATAAGAATACTGACGAAGCATTTATTCCAAATCTGGAGATCAGCCAGGAATTTATGAACGCCGTCGATGAACCGGGCTGGGATGGCCTGATACAGTCGCTTGACCAGTCGGAAGAGCTTCTTCAAGCTACGTGGAACTGCGATGAAAATGCAGTTGCAAAGAGGATTGCCGCCATCCACAACGAAACAGCTTCCATGTTGAAATATAATAACGAAAACTCGCTCACATGCGTCATTCTGATGGCTTACTATAGCGCGAAAGCGTACTATATGAATCCGATTATGGAGCTGCCGTCCGGAAAAGGATTTGCAGATGTGGTATACCTGCCGAAGCGGGAGAAGAGTGTACCGGCGCTGGTGGTGGAATTGAAATGGGATCGATCTGCGGAAGGCGCGATTGCGCAGATTAAGGAAAAAGGGTACGCGGATTGGGTAAAAGGGTACACAGGGGATATCCTTTTGGTTGGTGTGAATTACAGTAAAGAAACGAAGGAGCATCAGTGCAGGATAGAAGCATTGAAATGTTGTCATTAGCGGATTACGCATAAAAGCTGGAATCGCCTGACATTGAAGAGGGGCATAACGAGGTGGGAAAAGCAGATGCACCTTGGGCGATGTGGACTATGCGGTGGGGGTTGCCGTATCGGAAAACGGAAATATACACGGCCCATGGAAACAATTCGATTGATTTCGGCCAGGCTTGCAACTAATGCAGAAAAGGAGCTTTATTATGACCAGAACATTAATTATTGAGAGTGGGCAAAAACCTACGGAGGAACAGTTGAAAGAGGTAGAAGAGGCGAAAAAAGTCCTATTAAATTCGATGAGGATTGTAGAGAATTATCGCCAGCCATGATGAAGGCGTTTAAGAGTGCGGTGGTGCAAAGAAATCGCAAGAAGAAAGCTTAGAAATTTCTGGGGGGAATCTTATCCTCCAAATTCCCTCAAAATTTGAAAAATAAGAACCCTTGTAAGTGGCGTGTATGCGTTGCCTGCAGGGGTTTTTAAATATTATATTGGATTTCCATTTTTTGATACTATCCCGATATACCGTTATAATCATAAAAGAATGGAAGAATTTTTGGCGGAATGTTATAGAGAAGATGAAAATGTTCCCATCGCAAAAACTGTGCTGACGCACTCTTACGTCTGTTAACACAGCCGCACCGCTGGAAATTTTTTTCATAAAAAAATGAACCATTCGTATTTCCGTGTCGAATATAAGTTGAACAGGTAAGGAACTGTAGGAAAAAATACTGCGCGCCATATAAATGGACCGTGAGTATCACTGATACAGATCCCAAGGGAGGTGAAGCATTGGAGGCAAGAGAGATTGAAAGATGCATTGACAGCTTCGGCACGGACATATACAGATTCTGCTTGAAGCTCTGCCTGGACAAAACAGACGCCGAGGACTTATACCAGCAGACCTTCCTGAAGGCCCTGGAAACCGAGTGGACGCTCGACTGGACGCAGAATCCGAAGGCACTGTTTTTCTCACTGGCACACAACCTCTGGAAAAGCGGCAGGCGAAAACAGGCCCGCCGGAACCGGATCGCCCCCTGCGGGAACCTGGACGATGAGACAGAAATGCTGCTGCGCTCCGGGGAGAGTATCGAAGAAAATTATTTCCAAAAAGAGCTGGCCGCGGAAGTGGACCGGATCATCCAGACCCTTCCGGAAAAAATCCGGGTGCCGCTGCTCCTGTTTTACTTTTCCGACTGTTCCGTCGAGCAGATCGCGGCGATCATAAAAAAGCCGCCCGGAACCGTGAAAAGCCGATTGTTTAAAGGAAGAAGCCTGATCAAAAAAAGATTGGAGGAAGCCGGCTATGAAAGATAACCTTTTGAATGAAGAAATAGATGAGATCATCCGAGCATCTGTGAAGCTGACGGATGAACCCGCTCCGGAACTGAATTGTAAACTGAAAGCGGCCCTGTACCAGCAGGAGGCCGCTATGCGAAAGCATCCTGCCGCACGCACCGTATCTCTCTGGTATCTGCCTATGATCCTGAATCTGGCGACATTTACGATGCTGGCCGCGGCTGCGCTGCTGGTGATCGGCAACAGCTATCTGGCGTATTTCGCCGCCGGAAGCTGCCTATACATTGGCCTGGCTGGTGTGCTGCTGACCATCGTCGGCGTAAAAAGGACGAATTTGAAAGAAACGATCGCGATCCGTGTTGAGAAAAGAGGTGAACTGGCATGAAGGATACAAAGAAGAAAAAAAATCTGCTTTTCATAGGGATTCCCGTCATTGTACTGCTGATCTTACTGCGGTTCGGACTGTATTTTTTCAAAAGTGACGGCTTCAATGGCCTGTCGGTGCTGCTTCCGGTTTTCATGCTGGGCTTTATACTCTTTGCTTTCAGTACCTCCGCGTTTTTTGCGGCATGGATCTATCAGGACTGCAGAAAACGGGGCGACGATCCGGTATTATGGGCGATTCTGGTCTTTATCCTGTCCCCGTTTATCGGAATGCTGATCTATTTCCTGCGCCGTTCGGAAATCAAGGGGGAATGCCCTGCCTGCGGACATCGGATCTCACCGAAGGCAAACTATTGTGAAGAATGCGGAACACAGATCGAAAATAAGGAGGACAATATGATGTTGACAAAAAAAGGAACCCATCACTTACACTTGATGATTGCAGGAGCGGTCAGCATGGTGCTGATGCTGGCCTGCCTCACAGGTTTTATCGTAAAAGCCGCATCCGGAAACGGCATCAATACAGATCCCGCGTCCAATGACCGGGTTTGGAACATGGGGGTGATCGGCATGGAGCTCAGTACCTATTTCGGCGATGTCTGGCATCTGGAATTTAAAACTGCCAGCAAAGGCTATATTGTGGAGCAGAATATGAAGATCGAGGATGCGGATTCCCAGATGCTGTATGCGGATATTTCCTGCGGCTCGGTGCCGGACGATGCTACGCTGGTTCTGTGGTTGGTGCAGGGAGAGGAGGTACGGTCTGTGGATGTGACCAGCCTTTCCGAAACTCTCGAATATCCGCTGGATGAATTTGAAAATGGAAAGATTCATGTGAGGCTTCAGATCAACGGTGTGAAAGATACGGTTTCGGATATTTGTATTAAGTAGCAGATACGAAAGTGCAATGTATTCCTTATTACAGATAGGGTTAAATCACAAAGAAAGTCATTTAAGAAGATGTTAAAATGTAAAAAAATATTTTACAATTATATTGATGAGACCTTCGTTTTGGCATATAATAATGGTGAGAAAATAGAAGGAGGTCATCACAATGAGGTTTGATGAATTATTTGAACAAAGAAGTCTGGTGGCTTCAAAGTTAAAAGAGTGTATCAGAGATAAAGGTTACACGAAGGTGTCCTTTGCCGGTAAGGCGGATATATCACGCCCGACATTAGATAGATTGTTAAATGGTGCTGTTGATAATAAAAGTACATTTGATCGTCATCTGCAGAAAATTTTGAAGGCATTGAATATGTCAGTAGAAGAGCTGCTGCTTTATCGTTCTGTATCTGCTAAGCCGGTTACAGCAACAGCGTTTTCAAAGAATACCCCATTGGAACATGAAATGAGCGAAATAGCGAAGAAACAGTATAACCTGCTTCTTGATGTGATCGATCTGTGTGAAATATATTATTAAGGATGTGCATATATGAGTGAATTTATAACTGCTGCGAATATAGATTTAGTTATAAAAAAGAATAATGAAATTAGAGATGAGGTGCTGGGGCAGACAATGAAATTGCAGATGAATCCTGAAATTATGAAAGCTGCCTCAAGACCACAGCTTGCTTTGCTGATTTTACAGGGATTTGGTTTGATTCAGATGCCTGTTGAAGATAAATTTTGGAGTGGAGCAATTTTTGTAAAAAACGGAAAAATAATACCCGTCCTTAATACAGCACTGCCACGTGCAAATCAATATTTTGCAGCATGGCATGAAATCTATCATCTTATTTTTGATAAAGTATCATTTGATCATTTTATTGAAAGAGATAATATGATGGAGGAACGAAAGGCTGAATGCTTTGCTGCAAGTATGCTGTTAGCGGGCGTTGACAGATATTTTATAGAACTTTCTGAGATGGATTTTGTTCCCAGAATATTCCTCTGTATGTCAGCGTTTCAGGCTCCCTATAAAGCGGTGTTGGTTTCTCTTTATGAATATGCGATTCAGAGCGAAAATGAAACACTGGCAAAAAGAATTAAGGAAGTTTTTGACTTGGAATTTAAGGATATGCCACAGAGATTTCAGGAACTTGGTCTGGATGATAGTCTGGTAAAACCATCCTTTGTAATCAACGTCTCGTCTTTGCAGAAACGGATAAGAAGAAGCAAAGCAGCGAATCCAGAACTTAATTACCATAAAGATAATGAAGAATTTCTGATAAATATTATGAAAGAAATCTCTATGATTACGAGGAAGGGCGAATGATGACAATAAGATTGGATGTAGCTTTAGAAAAGAATTTCCCATAAAGGCAAAAACATATAATGAGAATCAGAAAGCACTTGAAATTTTTGCCGATGATATGAGATACTATACAGTAGATTAGCGTACTTTTTGATTCGATTTATGATGGAGGATGGCAGATGCGATATCTTTCCGTTGCGGAAATAGCGAAAAAATGGGATGTGTCAGAGCGCAGCGTGAGAAATTACTGCGCCCAGGGCCGTGTAATGGGTGCGTTCATTACTGGAAAAACCTGGAACATTCCTGAAAAAGCAGAGAAACCGGAGCGTACCAACAAGAAAAAAGAAGAACCCATTACTCTGCTGGATATTTTGAAAGAACAGAAAGCAAGCAAATACTCCGGTGGTATTTACCATAAAACACAGATTGATTTGACATACAATTCCAACCATATCGAGGGCAGCCGTTTAACCCATGATCAGACCAGATATATTTTTGAAACCAACACTATCGGCGTAGAAAATGAAGTTCTCAATGTAGATGATGTGATTGAAACCGCAAATCACTTCCGTTGTATTGATGTGATTATTGACAATGCGAAAGCGTTGCTGACAGAAAAGCTTATCAAAGAGCTTCATCTGATCCAGAAGAACGGCACCAGCGATTCCAGAAAAGATGGATTCGCTGTTGGTGATTACAAGAAACTGCCGAATGAGGTTGGCGGCATGCAAACTGCCCTTCCGGAAGAAGTTGCCGATCAGATCAAAGCACTGCTGACGGAATACAATGCCAGGGAAGAAAAAACTTTCGAGGATATTCTGGACTTCCATGTGAAGTTTGAACGGATTCACCCATTCCAGGATGGCAACGGCCGTGTGGGCAGATTGATCATGTTCAAGGAATGCCTGAAATATAATATCGTTCCATTCATCATAGAAGATAATCTGAAAATGTTTTATTACCGAGGATTGAAAGAATGGAACAATGAGAGGGGATATCTGACAGATACCTGCCTCACTGCACAGGATCAATATAAGGCGTATTTGGATTATTTTAGGATCGCATATGATCAATAAGGAAGAAGCTATGGAATACAAAAAGTGGCGAGAAAAAGTAGAGCCAGGTGTACTGCCAAAAAGCTTTACAGACTTCTCTGATGAGTTGTTGTCAGGACTTCTTTGTATTTTCAATAAAACAGTGTGTTGGATGAAGTTGGTGGAAATATTATCGGTCGTAGCTATGAATATTTCCTCAATAACTTTGTGAAAAACATTGCATCTGGTGACGATGTGCTCTTTACACCGAAATCATTGGTAAAAATGATTGTAAACATTATTGAACCAAAGAGTGGTATCTTACTTAATATTAAGATTAAGAGATTGATACGAAAAATAGGGCAATCGCTAAAATGTGCATAGCAGGCTTGTTTTTAGGAGAAAGTAGGCTCAAAACGAGCCTACCCTTGAAGATCGGGGATATCCCGGCTTATTTTATTTCTTGCGGGGATAAAGACTTTCAATTAAGGATTCGAATGCCTCGTGTAATTCATAACGAGCTATCTTAATTGTACAACTAAGATTGTCCTGTTTATCTATGGCTGAATCTATCATGCGCATCGCTTTATATTGCTCAGGCTTTAATTTTGGAGCGTTAGGATCACATTCATAGCCTATTGTACTGTTGTAAAGCGCAAAGTCTTCGTCTAAGCGTTCTTTACCAATCTTTTTTTCAAAATCAATAAAAACATTTTTTGAATCAGATACTGCGGTATCCAAATCGTGTAAGAATTCAATGAATCTAATGAATTGAGGAGATGAAAACAATGAGTTGAGGATGTGACGATAAGAATCTGACTCATATCCAAAGCTCAAACAGGATTTCTTAGTTCCTGTTATTGTCCGAATATTATTTAGGGCATCAATGTTTAGACCTGTAGTCTTTACTATTGCGGTCTCTAATTTTGTACCTTCAGAATAATCTGGCTCTCCAAGCAAATAACCCAAGTCACATTGAAAAACATCACATAGCTTAAACATTACATCTATGGGCGGAATAGATTTGCCTTTTTCATAATTTGATATCTGCTTACCCACGATACCAATTTTTTTCCCGAGTTCCACCTGAGATAATTTAAACTTAGTTCTTTCAGCTAAAATGATCTTACCTATTCTTTCTACATCGTATGTCATTACGTCCTCCGTTATTACCTAAAAAGTAAGATGGATATAAATAAAAATACTTTACGATTCTATAAAAAGCAGTATAATAAAATTACTCTGAGACGTCAAGAGAAAAGTGTAACCGTAAATAACTTCGACTTGCCTCGGACAGGTGGCACGCGTGAAAAAGGAGGTCAGCTCATGGAAAAGGAAAAAAAGATATTTGTAGAATGGGTCAAGGAACACAAAAAAGAATTGATTATTGGTGGTGTGAGTATCGTCGCAATAATTGCTGTAATCATAGGAATCAAACATCACCAGACACTTGAAGAAGCTTGGACATCACTCAAAAAGTCGGTTAAGAAAACACCAGAGACAATACCGACAGCAAAACCGATTCCTGTTACCGAGGTAGTACCAGCGAAGGATATTGTGGAGATCAATATTGTGACAACAGATAGAATATCCCACGATGTTGCCGAACATCTCAGGAATCTGCCGGAAGGCTGGAAGGCCTCTGCGGAGAAAATAGCTATAGCTGCAGAACATGGATACGAACTTCTTCCGGGACAGACCTGGGTAGAGGCATACAGAACAGGAGGACTTGCATCATGAGAAAGACGAATGAAGAAAAAAGCCTGCTCGTAAAGCTCGCTAGTGGAATTCTGGACGGTATGGTTGGTGACGAAAGCGTGTATCGTGGCTATAAAAATGTTTACTGTGGAAAGTACATTAAAGACGGAGAGCCGGTATCATATCGGCAGGGTGAATCAGATAGGTTCTTCAATGGAAAAGAGAACGAACGGATTCCCGGGAAGAGAGAGGAGGAACACTACGATACGGACGAGAAGAAGCTCTATTTTCTTCAGAAATATGGATGGCTTACCGATGACGAAGATGTAAAGGCATACAGCGCCAAGTTTAAACTTAAGAAGTGAGGAGGATTCAGTTTCTGTTCCTCCGTTTTTTTCCACAGACATGGACGGATGGGCTACTTCCCGGCGTTCCTCCCATCCTTATAGGGGATGGAGAAGTTCTGTGCCAGCATAAGGGCGGCTTCCTTGTCGTCGGTTCCGCGGAGCCGGGAAACAAAGTCGATCACGTCCCTGGCCTGTCTTGTCAATAAGGCCCAGGTCATCATCCCCCGGGCCTTCGCGGAATTCGGAACACCGGATCCGGCCCAAACAGCGCCCGGTTCGTTTCTTCATCCCGGAGCCCATATGCCAGATAACAGGAGCACCATTTTCTGCGGCACAGAATACTCTCTCCGAACAACTCCTTCCGATTCACATCATACCAGTTTTTGTCCGATGCCCCGCTGATATTGCATCTGTGGACATTTCCATCGGCCTCCACGAAAAGCCGGTTGAGACACAGCCTTTCATCTGCGGGAACATGCCGGAGCTCCCGGTCAAAATATGGATCTATGGATTGAAACAGCCGAATTTCCTCTTCTGTATAAGGGCGTTTCAGACCGTCCATTTTGTTGATCCAGAGATAAATCTCGTCGGGGAGCATTTCCCGGAGCCTGCGGAGCAGATCTATATTACCCGGCACCCCAACTGCGCCGGCGCAAAGAAGGATGCCTTCCTCCCGAAGCCGGATGCATTTTGCGGCAAATTCTTCGCAGGCCGTCATCTCCGGATGGAAGGAAGCCCAGAGACGCAGCTTTTCCCGCACTCCCCCGAACTGATCGAAGATTTCCAGAGAGCGTTCGGCAGAGAAGCTTAAGTTCGTCTGCGCTCCCGCTGCCTCCAGAGCATCCCATTTTGTCAGGCCGCCGAGCCCCTCCCAATACCATGGGTGGATCAGGGCTTCCCCGTAGGGTACGACCATCAGGGCGCGGATGCTCAGATCTTCCGCACTTTCCCGCAGACTTTCACAGAACCGGAACCATTGTTCACGGTCATCTTCCAATTCCCGCTTAGAAATCCTGTGTTTGGAAAAGGGGCAATAGCTGCATTGATAATTACAGCTCTTTAAGCTGCCCCGGTAGAGAACGGTCCGGCGTTGACCCTGCCCGGATCTTGGATTCTCTCCGCAGTGCGCCAGGCCGTCGGCACAGCGGGATTTCGTTTCAGCTTCACAGCTTTTGAAGCTGCTGCATAAGAGGTCGGTTTGTCTGTCCATGCGCTGTCTCCCATTCTGCCATTTTTTCGCTGACTTCCCTGGAAATCAGCTGCGGGCCAAGATAATCGGAAAGGCCGAGTCCGTTATCCGTCAGTACCAGCCAGCCGGATTTTGACTTTCGCTGTGCCGGATCACAGCATGCATCCCGCAGCCTTGAACCGCAGCGGATCCCGACTTCATCAGAAATGCACTGCCGCACAACATACCCCTCCCCGATCCACTCCGACAGCAGCGGAAAATCTTCCAGGATCTCCGTGCCGAAATGCTCCCGATATCTGCCGATATCCAGCCCCGGCCGGATCAGGAGATGACGGATCACATATCTGCGTTTCTGTTCCTCCCGGGAAAGCACGATCCCATGAGTAACAAGGGTAAAATCCTGCGTATTTTCATAAGCGTATAATTCACGCAGGCAGTCCTGCCTTGTGATGGCATATGGGGTACAGAAATGCAGATTTCCTACATAGCTCCGTCCGCCGCAGCCCAGCGCTAGAGAGGTGCCGAAACCGCACTCGGAGAAGGGGCGCAGGTGTTCTGATTTTCCCCGAATAATCTGCTCCATAAACGCCCGTTGGGATGCTGCTGACTTCCCCCGAACAACCTGCGCTATCGTATCCTGCCGGGATCCTTCTGATTTTCTACGTACAAACCGCCTCATAGAATCCTGCCGGAAGCCTTCGGATTTCAAAAAACTGCTTGCTTCCCGATACTGTTCAAAAGCCTTTTCCGGCTCCAGTACCATTCCGCCACGCAGTTCCTTTTCCAGCCCTGCGCCGTGCTTCACATACAGAGGATACAAAAAAATCTCCTGGGGACCGAGAGACACCGCCCGTTCCAACGATTCCAAAAGGGATTGAACCGTTTGTCCGGGAATCCCGTAGATGAAGTCCGCATTTACACAGTCAAATCCAAAGGAAAGCAAAAGTTCCAGAGCTTCCAGCGCCTTTTTGCCGCTGTGCCCCCTGCGCAGAGTTTCCAGTTCTCTGTCGCAAAAGCTCTGGATCCCCATGCTGACCCTTGTAATGCCCCGGCTTTTCAGCAGCTGCAATTTTTCTCTGTTCGTCTGGTTGGGAGCCGTTTCGATCACAATGCTTCGGTTTTCCTCAAAATGCAGATACGACTCCGCCATGGACAAGACTTGTTCCAATTGCCGCACAGTCAAAAGAAGGGGCGTTCCCCCGCCTATGGTAAAATCAGAAAATCTTGTGCCTGCCGGCTCCAGGATCCGGCGGTACTGGTTCAGCTGCCGCTCCACCGCGTCCAGATACCGTTCCATTTCCTCTGTCCCGGCTCCGGTGACAGAAAACAGATTGCAGTAGCCGCATTTCGTCTGGCAGAAGGGGATGTGCAGATACAGCCCGCAGCCCGGTCCCGAAAGACTGCCGGCGCAGTCTGCCAGACGGATCCCGGTCAGCGGGCGGTAAGCCGTTTTGTGAGGATAACTGTACATATATTGAATATACGGATTCATAGTAACAAAAAACCTCTATAAAAAGAAATGCTTATAAGGAACGGTATTGACCACAGGATGATTGATCCCATGGAATTGGCATCCGTCCTCCCCGTAGCAGGTTCCGTGATCGGAACAGCAGATGACAAAGGTATCACCCCGCTTTTCCTTCCAATGGTCAAACAGCCGTCCCAGCTCCCGGTCCGCATAGCGAAGCGCCGCCCCATGGCTGGCCAGGTTATCATGGGAGCACCCATCCAGATAGAAGGAATTGGGATAATGGATGGCATCCACATTGAGGTACATAAAAATCCTCTGCCCCGGATCCGCTCCTTCCAGCTTTCTCAAAATAAAGTCTACCTGATTTTTGGTGCTGTCCTTTACCCCGCAGCCAAAGGACGGGTTCCAGTAGCTTTTCCGGAAATATCCGGGAAATACCTTTCCCAGGTCCGAGCGTTTGTCAAAAAAGGAGACGCCTCCGACACACCAGGTATCATAGCCTTCCTTTTCCAGCCCCTCCATGACCGTGCCGCCGGAAAATCCGTAAGCCCCCGGGGGCGTTTTTCTGCCCATGCCGATCTGTCTGGGAAAAAACAGCATTTCCCGGTCAGCCAGATTTTTCGCTTCATGATCCGCTGGCAGGAAGCCGGCAAACATGGCGTGATGGGACGGCCAGGTAAAATTCCCCGGAGCCTGGCATTTTTTCCAGGAGCCGTAACGGTTCAGCACCGGGGTCGCGCCGTCCTCCTGCTCCTTTACCGCCGCGTCATACCGAAGGGTATCCAGACAGATAAACAAAATGTCCATCTGTCCGACAACCTGGTTCATATCCACGGAAGGCGTTCTCTGCGCTTTGGCAGAAGAGAACAGCCGGAAAGGGACCTCCCCGGTATGCTCGTGCGCTGCTTGCTGATTTTCTTGAATTTCCATGTTTTTTGCTTCTTTCTGGTTTCCCTGAACTTCCATATGTTTCGCTTCTTTCTGTTTTTGTTGTACATCCATAACGCTTTCAGCCTTTCCTATTTGATGCTCACGGCTGATGAAATCTGCCATGAATATTGTGCCAGCCGTAGCCGCATAGCGGCATAATTCTCTATGCGGCTGTGTGCATCACTTTATACTTGGCGGCAGATTTATCCGGCGTTCAGTATACAGCCACTCTTTCATCATTTCCGCCTGATGGAGGTAGATCCGGTTCTGGTCATAAATATCCTGGTAAATGAGATCGCCCTGGCCGTTCAGTTCAATGATCCTGGGCCGCAGGCTCCCCTTTTCCAGAAGCACATCAATTCCTGCGCTGCGCAGTCCTGGATAGCATTTTGCCGCACGGATGCAGAGCTGCTCCACATCCTCCATGACATGACACGGAAGCCCAAGCTCCTCGCCCTTTAAAGGGTAATTATTCAGATGCAGATTGGTAATGGGACCGGAAGAAAGACGGGCCAGGATAAAATCCATCCTCCCGTCCTGAACCACTGCCCGCAGATCATAGGAAAAGCCGCTGTGCTCCGCTTTGGCATACCACCGTTCTACGATACAGTCCAGTTTCAGAAGCCTCCCGATCATGGAAAGCACCTGCTTCCGGTCCGTAAACCGCCGAAGCCGTTTCGTATTGACCAAACGTCCGGTTTCAGGATGTTCCATTGCGCAGGTGTAGAGGATCATCCGGCCGGAGCGGGGCTGCCAGCGGAAAGCCGCCGCTCCTGCGGCTCCGGAACCGCAGACCGGCTTTATAAACACCTGATAGATGCGGTGATGTTTCATGGAATCCAGCAGCAGCTCCGCCCGTTCAACGGCGTCCAATGTTTCCGCCGCTGGAAGCACAGCCTGTTCGACGCCGTCCAACGTTTCCGCCGCTGGAAGCACAGCCTGTTCGACGCCGTCCAACGTTTCCGCCGCTGGAAGCACAGCCCGTCCGACATCGTCCAACGTCCCAGCGGCTGGCACAGTCCGTCCGATGCCGTCCAACTCCTCCGTCACCGGAATCCCGGCCTCTGCCAGCCGCCTTTTGCACGCTCTTTTATCCAGAAGGGCGCGGATATCCTCTGGCCTGTTTAAAAACGTGATCTGCCGATTCTTGCCCAGCTCAGCCAGCCATTGCAGCTTTTTTTCATAATCCTGCGCCAGGATATTCAGCTCATCCAGGCAGCAGCTTTCCCACAATGGCGGGTCAATTTTCAGAAACACATCTTCCCACGTAACTTCATTCAGAAATACATTTTCCCATTCCACCGTGCTCCGGACAAGGGATTCCTGCGAATCCGTGCTCCGAACAGGAGATTCCTGCAAAGCCCCGCTCCCAAAAGGAAATTCCTTCCAGTCCAGCAGCCGGACCGATATTCCTGCCGCCTCCACGCCCTTTTCCAGATAGATGGTCCGTTTTGTTCCAGGGCTGCCGAGGAGAACCGCCTGTCTCATTCGGTCAGCATGGCGTTCATCCAGATCTCGCCTTTGTATTCCTCCGGCTCATAGCGCTCCGACGCGTCAACCTTTGCCGGAAGAGCCTGCAGATCCTTCACCATGCCCTCTGACATATAATGAAAATGCACATCCAGCTCATCGATATTGGGATAGGAAGGAAGCGTTTTCAAAAGCAGGGCGCCGCCCTGATCCGTCAGGGTGCCGTTGGCCAGATCCAGTACCTTCAGCTGCTTCATATATTTGCTTTCCAGCACCGCCTGAACCAGTTCATCCTGGATCTCGCTGTCCTCGATCCCCAGATGCACGAGCTTTGGAAAATCCGACTTTTCGAGAAGGGTTTTGATGGTGTCTGCACTGCCGTCAAATCCGTAATCCTCGATTCCGATGTAAAGGACCAGTTTTTTCAGATTCGGCAGCTTGGCATTCTGGATCTCCTGGATCACCGACACCGGAAGCCCGCCGCAGATGATGGTCAGAGATTCCAGTCCCGGATGGCTGATCTCTCCCAGCACCAGCTCCGAGCTTCCCTTGACGGTCAGTTCCTTTAAGTGAGGAAGGGCCTGCCAGAGCCGGCTGTAATTGCCCTGGATGATCCAGGAAACCTCGCACTCCTCATAGTCCATGTCCCCTACAAACAGGCTCTCAACATGGGAAAACCGTTCCTTGTTCTCCACGATCTGATCCAGGATGATCTGGCAGCTGTCGTCCCAGGATTCGCCCCAGCACCCGATCACAAGATCCGATACCTGGGAAAATTCCGGATCATTCAAGATATCCGCCACCATGGTTCCGGGACCCTTTCCGTTCTCAAACTGTTCATAATCATACACATATTTTTTACTCTTCCCCATAAAAACCTCCTTTGCGGCTGTCGGCTTACCATGCCTGTGTTTTTCTTATATTATACGCAATTATATAGTAGGGCTCAACTGTTTTTTGAACTATCGGAACGCAAAACAGGGCTCAGCCTTTTAACATCTTTATCACGATAAAACCTCGCTCCGATACCGCATCGGCTGGAGTTTTCAGACAGGCTTTCTCACCGCATTGTCATAAAACCGAAAATAATCCGGCCGGTGCCTGGACTGGGTATATTCAAACATCACCCCGTCGCTGTTGTAAGTCTGGCTGCTGACCACTGCCATGCAATTATAATCCCCGGCATCCATTTTCAGATATTTTTCATCGATCTCCGTCAGCTTTTCCACCGTCATGATCCGCTTGCTGTTTACGATCGTCATGTGCAGTGTCTGCTCCAGATACTGATAAATGGAATTTTCCGCGATTTCCTTTGTGAGTCCGGGAACCGCTTCCTTTAGAAAATAATTATGATTCAGGATCAGCGGCAGCTCGTCCAGATAATGCAGACGCTGAATATAATAAACCTCCGCCCCGGCAGGAAATCCCATGGATCGGGCCTGCTTTTCGCTGACCGTACACTCGGTAAATAAAAGCACCCGTGTGATCGGATGATGGCCGTTCCGCAGGGCGGATTCCCGGAAGCTCTCGATCTCTCCGATGGTAAATGCGGTCTGCGCGACCGGCTGGTAGATATTGCGCACCCCTTTTCCCTGCATGGTCTGGACATAGCCGTCGCTTACCAGGCGGCCCACCGCCCGGCGCAGGGTATTGCGGGAGCAGTGATAGGTCTGGATCAATGTGTTTTCAGATGGCAGAAGCTCCTGGTACGCATAGATATCATTTTCAATTTTCTGCTTCAAGTCTTTATAAATTGTCTCATAAATTGCCTTTGGCATGTCCGTTCACCTCAAATCAAAGATGTAGTTTTCCTATAGTTCCTTATTATAAAAACATAGCAAAAGAAAGTCAATAACTTGTTTAAACAAATTTTGAAAAATAGGGTTGACATGTTTAAACAAGTATGATATAACATAGTTAACGAACATGTTCAAACAAGTTGGAATCACAAGCGGAGGAATAGAAGAATGGGAAAATATGCAGAGGACGCAAAACAGTTGCTGCGTCTGGTAGGCGGAAAAGAGAATATTGCGGCGGTTTCGCATTGTATGACGAGAATGCGGTTTGCGTTGGCGGATCCGGGGAAAGCGGATGTGAAAGCAATCGAAGCAATGAAGGTGGTAAAGGGCAGTTTTACACAGTCAGGCCAGTTTCAGGTCATCATCGGCAACACGGTCGCTGATTTTTACAATGACTTTGTAAAAGAGGCCGGAATCGAAGGCGTATCCAAGGACGCGGTGAAGCAGGCCGCGAAGAAAAATCAAAACGTGCTGCAGCGGGTGATCACCGCATTGGCGGAGATTTTCGCGCCGCTGATCCCGGCCATCATCACAGGCGGTTTGATCCTGGGCTTCCGGAACTGTATTGACAGCATTTATCTGTTTGAAAATGGAACGAAAACGTTATGCGACATCAGCCAGTTCTGGGCAGGACTGGACAGCTTCCTCTGGCTGATCGGCGAAGCGGTATTCCATATGCTTCCGGTGGGGATCTGCTGGTCCGTCACAAGGAAGATGGGCACCACCCAGATGCTCGGCATTGTACTCGGCCTGACGCTGGTGTCCGGGCAGCTCCTGAATGCATACGCAGTTGCAGGAACAGCGGCGGCGGATATTCCGAAGTGGGATTTCGGCGGCTTCCAGGTCAATATGATCGGCTATCAGGGCCAGGTCATTCCCGCGATCTTAGCCGCATTTACACTGGTGTATCTGGAAAAATTTTTCCGAAAGATCACGCCCCAGGTGATCTCCATGATCGTGGTTCCCTTCTGCAGCTTGTTACTGTCGGTCATGGCGGCGCACTTTGTACTTGGCCCCATCGGCTGGAAGATCGGAGCGGCCGTTTCCGCGCTTGTATTTGCCGGGATCACAGGAACCTTTAAGGTGGCGTTCGGCGCCGTATTCGGTGTTGTGTACGCGCCCCTTGTCATTACAGGGCTTCATCATATGTCAAATGCGATCGATCTGCAGCTGATCGCGGATTACGGCGGAACCATGCTGTGGCCGATGATCGCATTGTCGAATATCGCACAGGGCTCCGCGGTCCTCGGAATGGTCTGGCTCCAGAGACAGGATCCGGAAGCCCAGGAGGTCAATATTCCGGCCTGCATTTCCTGCTACCTTGGCGTTACGGAGCCGGCGATCTTCGGTGTAAACTTAAAAAAAGGATTTCCGTTTGTCTGCGGAATGATCGGTTCCGGCATTGCGGCTGTGGTCTGTGTCGCGACGGGAACAACGGCAAATGCGATCGGCGTAGGCGGGCTTCCGGGGATCTTATCCATTCAGCCTTCCTATATGGCGTCCTTTGCAGTCTGCATGGTGATCGCGCTGGCAGTTCCTTTCCTGCTGACAACGGTTGTCGGAAAGAAACGTCTGCAGGCGGATCCGGCAAATGAAGCTGCCGGGGCAGGCACAGCCGCTGAACTGACGGAAAACGCTGCCGGGACAGGCGCAGCTGCTGCTGAACTGGCGGAAATCGCTGCCGGAGCAGGCGGAAGCGCGGCGGCAGGAATCATGGCTTCTGTTATGCGTGAAAAAGACACAGGGAAAGCAATGCCGGAAAAACTGACCGCGTTTTTATCCGGAAAGGCAATCCCGCTGGCAGAGGTCGGGGACGGCGTTTTCTCAGAAGGAATCATGGGAGACGGTATGGCGATCCTTCCGGAGAGCGAGACCCTGTATGCGCCGGCAGACGCGGAGATCACAGCACTGATGCCGGATTCCCGGCATGCCTGCGGACTGAAATTGGAAAATGAGATGGAAGTTCTGCTGCATATCGGAATCGATACGGTAGGCATGAACGGAGACGGATTCGAATATCTGGTGCAGGAAGGCCAGAAGGTCCGCGCGGGAACCCCGCTGATCCGGTTTGACCGGGCAAAGATTCAGGCGGCAGGCCATCCGGATGTTACGGTATGCATCATAACGGACGAAGGAAAGGCACAGGATATCCAGTTCCATACGGGAAATAATGTGAAAGAAAATGAAACCACGGTAGTGACATTTTGTTAATGTTTTCGGTGTCCTGCACGCTGCTGCAATGAGCGGGCAGGCGGACCGTGAACGATAGATACAAGAAAAGCGAGGCGCAAAATGATAGATTTCAGTAATAAAGTCGTGTATCAGATTTACCCGAAATCTTTTCGGGATTCCAACGGGGATGGCTTCGGGGACATCCCCGGAGTGATCGAAAAATTAGATTATCTGCAGGAACTGGGAGTGGATTATCTGTGGCTGACCCCGTTTTTTATCTCGCCGCAGAATGACAACGGATACGATGTGGCGGATTACCGGAGGGTCAACCCCATGTTCGGAACGATGGAAGACCTGGAGCAATTGATCAGCCAGAGCGAAAAGCGGGGCATGGGGATCATGCTGGATATGGTGTTCAACCATACGTCCACGGAGCATGAATGGTTCCAGAAGGCTCTGGCCGGAGATGAAAAATATCAGAAGTATTATATTTTCAGGGAGGGGGCGCCGGACCAGGCGCCTACCAACTGGAAATCCAAATTCGGCGGCCCGGCATGGGAATATGTTCCCGGCCTGAAAAAATGGTATCTTCGGCTATACGATGTGACGCAGGCGGATCTGAACTGGGATAACCCGGAGGTCCGCGAAGAGCTGAAAGAAATCCTCCGATTCTGGAAGGAAAAGGGGATCCGGGGATTTCGGTTTGACGTGATCAACCTGGTTTCCAAGCCGGAGCAGATGGAAGATGATCATGAGGGAGACGGACGGAGGTTTTACAGCGACGGCCCCCACATCCATGAATATCTGAAAGAGCTGGTGAGAGACGCGGGGATCGAAGAGTATATCACGGTGGGAGAGATGTCCTCCACATCACTGGAACACTGCATCCGATATTCCGATCCAAAGGAAAAAGAACTCTCCATGTGCTTCAATTTCCATCATCTGAAGGTGGACTATAAGGATGGAGACAAGTGGGCACTCATGGACGCGGACTATAAAAAATTAAAGGAGCTTTTTGTCGAGTGGCAGATGGGCATGCAAAAAGGGGGCGGCTGGAACGCGCTGTTCTGGTGCAATCACGACCAGCCCCGGATCGTAAGCAGGCTGGGGGATGAAGGTATTTACTGGAAGGAATCGGCGAAAATGCTGGCGGGCATGATCCATTTGATGCGCGGAACCCCGTATATCTATCAGGGCGAAGAGATCGGAATGCTGAATGCGCATTATACATCTATTGCACAATACCGGGATGTGGAAAGCCTGAATTATTATCAGATATTGCTGGAAGAGGGCAGTACTAAGGAAGAGGCTCTTGCGGTGCTGGCGGCCCGATCCCGGGACAACAGCAGAACGCCCATGCAGTGGAATCAGGAAAGGTACGGAGGATTTTCCGAGGCAGAGCCGTGGCTTCCCGTGTCCGCCGCATTTCGAGAAGAGATTACGGTAGAGGCGCAGGAGAAGGACCGTGATTCTATTCTTGCTTTTTATAAGAAGCTGATCTCCATGCGAAAAACATTTCCGGTGATCGCAAAGGGAGACATCTCCTTTTTAGAGACCGGAACGGATCTGGTACTGGCCTATCAGAGGACGCTGGGGGAGCAGAGCATCACAGTATTCTGCAATCTGGACGGGAAAGAGCAGAAGATACACGCGGACGGAGCGCGGTTTGGGAGTGAACTGACGAACGGCTGCCAGGTGCTGCTGGGAAATTATCATAGGGATTTGACTTTGGAAGAACCGGACTATATAATGAAACCATATGAACTTATCGTTCTGGGAAAAGGTGAGTAGGCTGCTAATCAAAAATCTCGGTTTTATTGTAATAAATTACATAAAACTGAGATTTCGGAATGCAACCGTATAGTTAGAATAAATTTTCAGGACAGCGGAAAATAGAAAGGCGGTGTGAGGGAACTGAGAATCGATCATCTGGTTATTGGGTATGTTCAGAGCTTTATCTACTGTGTAAAATGCCAGGTGATTGACTCACGGTTCTTAATTGTATATGGAAAATAATATAAAAATGGTTGCCGTAGACGTAGACGGCACCTTTGTACGTTCAGATTACACATACGATATTCCGCGGTTTCAGCGTATCTTATCCCGGATGAGGCATGCGGGCTGCAGGTTTGTCGTGGCAAGCGGAAATCAATACTATCAGCTGAGGGATTTGTTTCCGGGGGATTATGACGAATTATCCTTTGTCGCGGAAAACGGAGCTTTCGTCAAAGACCGGACGGAGCTCATTTTTACCGCGGATATGCCGGAGGAAACGGTAGACGAGGTAATCGATCTGTGCAGGCAATATCCGGAAATCTCAAATGTTCTGTGCGGCGTGAACAGTGCGTACTGCCAGCGGGGAGCGGTGAGCCAGGAGTTTTTTGAGCTTACAAAGATCTATTACCACCGTCTGGCTTGGGTGGACGATTTCAAAAAGGTACAGGACCAGATCCTGAAATTCGCGCCCACAGTCCCGGAGGAAAAAACATATGATTACTATGATCTGTTTCTTGAAAAACTGAAAGGAAAGATAGAGCCTGCCACCAGCGGCCACGGCTCCATCGACCTGATCGTGCCCGGCTGTCATAAGGCGTCCGGGCTGAAACGGCTGGCAGAGCGCTGGGGGATCTCTCCGGAACAGTGCGCCGCGTTCGGCGACGGGGGAAATAATATCGAAATGCTGCGATACTGCGGGCACAGTTATGCCATGGAAAATGCTCCCCGGGACGTGAAAAGCGCGGCAAAAGATGTATGCCCTTCCAATGAAGAAGACGGTGTGCTTGTTACGCTGGAAAAGATATTTTCATGATATGGGATTGAGGTGAGAAAGTGAGTCTTAATATTTTCATTCGGGAAAAAAATGACGACCTCAGCAATTATAAAATCGTAAGGGATGTGGAAGCTAATTTTTCCAAAGTCATACTGGGAGAACATGAAGAAGATGAAAGAATCCTTCTACAAATTGAAAAGGCGGCTGTCGCAGGCCGCAATGCGTTTATCGATCGATTTGGATTTAAACTGGATTCCGGCTTTTTGAGTACAGGCTGTAAGGCTGCCCTTGAAGCTGTACGATGCAGTGAAAAAGAAATCATAGACTTAATAGAATGCGGAATGAACGCAAGAGACTGCATTATCTCAAATTGTAAAAACGGCAGCATTCTTATTTCAAGGCCAGAATGCAGGATCAGTGATTACTCAGAGGATGATCTGGTGGACGTTTCTGTATATGGAAAGCAATTTACATCCATGCGGCTGCTGTCACGATATTTGGAGGAAGTATAAATGTTTTCAATTGATGATGTGAGAATCCCGATCAGGATCATGCTGGAGCCTGGAATCTATACGTGCGGAAATATATCTGCAAATGGAAAAACGAGATTGCTGAATCTGTGTAAGGAGTACGGGATTGCGGGATTTCCGGTATATGGTTATACCTACAATGACTTTTTAAACCATGTGCCTTTTGACATTCAGGAAGATACACGGCTTGTTTTTATCGATCGATATGATTTACTGAAAGAGCAGTTTGCTCCGCAATTGGATCACTGGCCGGATGTGATTTTTATGGTCGATTGTAAGACGGACTGCGCGGCGCTGGAAGATTCCCAGGAATGCTATATCAATATGGAAAGCGACAGGATCACCGTATGGAATGTGTAATATACTTTGAAGATTATCAGAAGGATGTGCTGAGTGCATTATTAAATAAAGGGCAGGTCACAATTCCAAAAGATGTCCGCAAAGTGCTTGGCGTGGCAAGCGGAGACTGTATTTCTTTTGCTGTCGAAGGCGGCACTGTCCGTATCGTTAATTCAGCTGTCTACGCCATGCAGATGCTCCAGAGGGAAATGGCGGGCGAAGCGGAGCGGGCCGATCTTACATCTGACGATGATGTTATGACGCTTGTAAAAGAATTAAGAAATGAGGATGAAAACACACTTGTGAGGGAGGACTATGACGGATATGATGGATGGATACCAGATGGAATTGCCCGTTTCCTGGGAGAAGAAGATCAAAAGCAAAAAATTGAAAAAGCTGACAGCAAATCATGCTCTGTGGCTTGGAAGGCCGTCTCCTACAAGCAGAGAGGGCAGAAAGATCCTGGAATTGAATGAACCGCTTTTCCAATACTGCGAGACACTGGATGATTTTGACTATGCCTTTGAGCCGACGATGGGCAATCTGATTGAGCTTTTACCGGCAGATGTGCACCGGCAGGGAGCAGGAATCAGCGTAGATATTCTGCGCAGCGCCCTGGAGGTGGATATTTATTTTTTTCCATGTGATTACTCGGAGGATAAAAAGAGAAAACTCCCTCTCATGTATGTACGTGTACCGATCGTGACAGTGGGAGATACACGGCTTATTGATGCATTTGTCAGGAGATATTTTAATTCCGGAGCCCCTGGAAAATCCGCGGTAATTCCGTTTTCGCTGCGCTGTGTGGCAGAGCTTCAGGGCTATTTTATAGATGAGTATGAAGCCACGGAAAGGATATGCCGGAATGCTGTCATGGGCGGCACGGAGCAGGAAAAGAGAAACTGCGATCAATTTCTCGATTTTATCCGGACGGCGGGGCTGGATACGCTTTAGAGCATCCGGTCCGTCCATTCAATAAGATTAAATCAGCCAGACAGGAGGCAGGTGACGTGTGGTACTTCGCGGATCTGATTCCAATCGTAAAGAACGGCAATACCTGTCAGGTATTCGACCGCGCGGATGAAACCTGCGATTACGTAGAAAATGAAAATACCGGCGTGCGGAATATTATGTGCTATGCGGATTGAAAAAGGCTGCCTTGCAGGAAGGGCCGCCTTTTTCATGTGGAACTCGGTTCTTTTTTTGGGGCTGACAGGCTGCTACAAAAAAATACAGGGAGCAGGTTCAGGAATACTGCTTCTTGTAAATTAACTAAAATATGATAGAATATAATTAGCTAAAAAATAAGGGGGTTTTGTGATGATTGGAGCAACAGCGACAGCGACAGAAATGCAGAATAATTTTGGGCGCTACCTCAATCTTGTTATGGAGGGCAGAGAGGTCATTGTTACAAAAAATGGAAAGGAAGTAGGGCGTTTTGTTCCAAAAGAGGCAGCGGTTTCGTATCTTACTGATTCGCTTACCGGGATTCTTAAGGGAGACTATGAGCTTGACCAGATAAAAGAGAAGAGGCTGAAAGAGAAGTATGAAATTACTGATTGACGCGAATATTTTGTTGGATGTCCTGCAAGAGAAGGAGCCGCATTATCATGATTCAGCTCTGATTTGGAAGCTCTGCGAAACGGAACAGGTAAAAGGTTACGTTTCCACATTAACCTTTGCGAATATGGTTTATGTAATGCGAAAAGAACTGATTCCGGAAAGAATTGAAGAGACGCTGCGGGCATTAAATCTGATATTTGAATTTACAGATCTTACTACAGCGGATATTGTTCGTGCGGCTGAAATGAAATGGGATGACTTTGAAGATGCAATACAAAGTGCAATGGCTGAACGAATTCATACAGACTATATCATTACCAGAAATATTCGTGATTTCAGAAAAAGTAGGGTAATGGCATTGACTCCGAAAGAGTTTATTGTGCGATTGTGATGAAATGCAGGCGGATTTTCCGATACCTCCGGGAATGTGTGCTTTGTTCCTTGACCATTCATGTCCGATTTTGCATTGCATCATGTCATATTTCGTACTATGGCTTTCCTATTCTGAATGCTATACTGATTCTATAATCTATCAGTAAATAAGCACCTGCTGTTTTTGCCGAGGCCGTTTTAGAACCAGAACCATAACCGGACATATGGCTTCTCGCATTTCTTCCGTCAATCCATAGAACAGGTGCTTCAAAAAAAGGAGGCCGCAAAAAATGAAACATTTCCAGAACAAGAGAAACCCCGTACTCCCATTAGAATACCATGTACCGGACAGCGAAGCGCACGTGATGCCCGACGGAACACTCTATATCTACGGAAGCTTCGACGACCGGGAGGATGTATTCTGCAGTGAAAAATACCACGTCGTATCTACACCGGACATGGAGCACTGGACGATCCATGATATCTCGTTTACCGGGCAGCAGGTTCCCTGGTACAACGATCCGGACGCGCCGAAGTACCCCGGGATCGACTGGTCCAGACCTACGCCGTTTATCCGGAAAATGCTCGAGGCAGCGCAGGAAAACGGCGATGACATGAAGGAAAAATTCGAAAAAGAAAGTGAACAGGAAAAGCCTGCGCTGCTGTTTGCGCCGGACTGCCTGGAACGAGACGGAAAATATTATCTCTATTTCTGCATGCCCGATGACAGCGAGGGAGTGGCCGTTTCCGACCGTCCGGAGGGGCCATTTGCCAATCCGGTACAGCTTCCCTGCGGCGGGATCGACCCTGCCATATTCATTGATGATGACGGACAGGCTTACTATTACTGGGGGCAGCTATTTTCCCATGGAGTGAAGCTGAACGCGGATATGGTATCGTTTGATCCGGAGGGGATCCGGGATGATCTGGTCACGGAGGAGGAACATTTTTTCCATGAAGGATCCTCCATGAGAAAGATCGGAGACACCTATTATTATGTATACGCCGACATGGAGCGGGGGAAACCCACGTCCCTCGGCTATTCCACAGGCAAGTCACCGCTGGGACCGTTTACCTACCGGGGGATCATCATAGACAACGACGGCTGCGACCCCGCAAGCTGGAACAACCATGGTTCCATCGAATGCGTCAACGGACAGTGGTATGTATTTTACCACCGATGCAGCCGGGGCGCGCAGCAGCACCGGAGACTCTGCATTGAGCCGATCACGGTCAATCCGGACGGAACCATTGATGAGGTGAAAATGACCTCCCAGGGGGCCGGGGCTCCGTTTGCGCCGGGGGAAACGATTTACGGATATCAGGCGTGCGGACTGAAAGGGACGGTATATATTGGGGCTGAGGATGCAGGCCGCGGGAAGAATGCTGTTTTACCGGGAACAGAATCGGCTTCCGGCAATATGAGATATGATGCGTGCCACGGAGAGCCGGCCGGAATTACACAGAGGGATCATGCGGCATCCAGTGCTGCCCGGATTCATGAATATCCTGAAAAACTGACCCACATCTCACCGGGAGATGAAATGATTTTCCGCTATGTGAAAAATGATGCCCCGTGGTCCGGGATAGAATGTACCTGCGCCGGAAGCGGAAGACTGCAGGTCCTGTTGGATGACGTACCGGCGGGAACCATCGGCATGACTGGAGAAGCGGGGAAAATCCAGACGGTATCTGCCGGAATCTTAGCATCGGCGGGAACGTGTGAATTGAAGCTGAAAGCGGAAGAAGCGGATGGATTGGAAATTATGGAGGTCATATTGAAGTAATCCGGAAAGAGGGGGCCATTTCAGAAAAGATTGAGATTGAATCAACAGCCCAAAGTTGCTATACTATCAGCAGCAGGGCTGTTTTTTCTATGGAACAGGCAGTCCCTTTGCCACGCAGACTGGTTACAACAGAGAGGTGAAATACAATGAATAAAAAAGATTGGATCGGCTTTTCCCTGCTTGAAATATCATACTGGTGCTTCCACGCATCATTCATCGGCTTTCTGATGTCGTATCTGTTGACAAAGGGGATCACGAATACGATGATGAGTATATTTCTCGCGTCGTATCTGCTGACGTCGCTGCTGGGATCTGTGATCTGGGGAATCGTGTGCGACCGTTTCCAGACGAACCGCAGGGTGTCGATCGCCTGCTTCCTGACCGCAGGTTTGGTCATGTACGCGATCTTTTTTTCAGAAGGAAATATTGTGCTGCTCGGGCTGCTGTATCCGATCCTTGGATTCGTGGCGCTGCCCCATGCGGTCAATATTGATTCCTGGCTTTTGCTTGTCTGTAAAAATGACCTTTCCATTTATGGGAAGATCCGCTGCACCCCTTCGATCCTGTATGCAGTCACGTCCGTTGTGCTCGGCAGGCTGATCGCGGCCCACGGCTATTCCCTGATGCTGGTATTCGGAACCTGCTTCCTGCTGACCGGCATTGGTGCGGCCATGATGCTTCCTGAAGGCGAAAAGGTGATACAGGCTCAAGCAAAAAATGATTTTGAAAAGGGTTCCGTAAAGCAGGTTTTTCACAGTGCGTCGTACCGCTACCTGATCGTCCTGCTGTTTCTGATCGGGCTGGCGATCGCGCCCATGAACCATTTGAAGACCGCCATTTTGGAAAATGTGGGCGGAACTGTTTCCGATATAGGGATAGACGGATTCATTTCCGCGATCACGCAGGTGCCTTTTATCGCATGCGCGGATAAGATCGAAAAGCTGCCGCTCCGTGTCCGTTATCTGTTTGTTACGGGGCTGCCGCTTGCCGCTTATCTGCTGGCCTTTTGCGCGGTATCGCCGGTTATGGTTTTTGCGGGCTCCGGTCTGATCAATTCCGGAATCGGGATTTTGCTCCCCACGATGCGCAGCGTCACGGAAACGAGTGTTTCGCCGGCTTTCCGCAATCTGGGGCATAACATTGCGGATACGGTCTTCAACAGCGTAACCGGAATGCTCAGCCTGATATGTTCAGGGATCGTGATCGGGCTGTTCGGTGTGAAAAGTATGCTGGGAATCTGCATTGGGATTATTTTTATAGCGGTGATCCTGGCGGCGGTAAATGTAAAGAGCTGATCATCGATACTGCAGATAATCCAGGAACCGCCTGACCGCAAGGGAAGCATTTTTCCGGCTCCGCAGGGCGATGCCGATCTTTCTGTAAGCAGGAACGTCCAATTCCTTTGCGACGATCCGATAAGGAACCCGCTTCAGGATCAGCTCCGGCAAAATGCTGATCCCAAGCCCGCTTTCCACCATGGACATGATCGCGTAATCATCCCATGTCGTAAAATGGATTTCCGGCGTCAGATCACAGCGCTCAAATATTTCTGAAACCTCTGCTTTTGCTCCTTTTTCCAGAAGCAGAAAGGGTTCATTGCACAGGGCTGCCACCGGAATCTTTTCAAGGCGCGCCAGGGAATGGTTTTCCGGAAGAATCGCAAGAAGCCTGTCCTGCTCCAAAAAATGGGTCTCTAATTCGGGGCGGGCAGGCAGGCGCAGGAAACCGCAGTCCACACGTCCGCTTAAGATCCATTCTTCAATCTCCGTATAATCGCCGAGCAGCAATTCATAGTCAATGCCCGGATAGTCCTTCTGAAATCTTCGGATCATGTTCGGAAGCCAGTGCGTCGCCACGCTTGAAAATGTGCCGATGCGGATGAGCCCCGACTGCAGCCCGTTCAGTTCGTCTACCTCCATCTGCAGCTTTTCGTATTCCATGCAGACATTTTTCGCAAAGGGGAGCAATTTCATTCCGTCGCTCGTCAGCTTTACGCCGGATTTTCCGCGTTCCAGTAAAACGACATTCCAGTCCTTTTCCAGGTCGCCGATCATACGGCTGATGCCGGACTGGGAATAATTCAGTATTTCGGCGGCTCTCGTAAAGCTGCCGTATTCTGCCGTTTTCACAAATGCCCTGTATTTTTGAATATTCATATCCATAATGTTCTCCCTTTAGTCAAAAGGCCTTATTTCCCTTGCTGGCTCATTTACCAAATCTTCAAAAAATGATCTCAGCAATGAAAATGGACTTTTGGAGATGAATCATATATCTGATTTTGTCATGATTAACATGATAAATATTCGCTTTTGTTATCATAAAACAAATGGTAAGCTGAAAAGGAAAAAAAGTCAAGCAGGAGTGTGATAAAATGATGTTTTATGTAAGTGAGATCCAGACCGAAGCACCCTCTCAATTTCAGACCGAGCTGCAAAAGCTTGTCTATGAGACATTGGGGAAGCTGCGGATTCCGTTTGAACGTGTCGATACGGAGGAAGCGATCACAATGGAAGACTGTGCTGCCATTGATGAAAATTTAAAGATGCATATGGTGAAAACATTGTTTCTTTGTAACCGCCAGCGGACGCAGCATTACCTGTTTATTACAGTGGGAGATAAGCCGTTCTGCTCCAAAGCATTCAGCAGCGCGCTGGGAGTCGCCCGCGTTTCCTTCGCCCCCGCGGAAGAAATGGAAAGGATGCTCGGCACAAAAATCGGAGCGGCCACGGTTTTTAGCAGTCTTTTGGATGGAGAAAACAAGGTGCGGATCGTATTTGACAAAGAGGTACTTTCAGAGGAATGGTATGGGTGCAGCGACGGTACAACGACAGGTTATATGAAATTGCGGACAGAAGACATTTTACGGAGATTTCTGCCGGATACCGGACATTTTGCAGAAGTGATCGAGGTGTGATATGGGACTTTATACGGTACATACGGCGCCGCGGGCTTACCATGGGGCGTCTGTAAGGGTGAGCAGCTCCCTTTATCAAAACAGGATTGTGGTAAAGGTGGGGACCTCCACCCTGACAAATGAAATGGGAAAAAGCAACCTGCGTTCTTTTGACCGGCTTGCGTGTACGCTGGCTGATATTCAGAACATGGGGTACGAAGTGATCTTAGTATCTTCCGGCGCGATCGCGGTGGGGACAAATAAGCTGAACATGAAAGAACGCCCCGAGAGCATGCGCATGAAACAGGCAGCGGCGGCAGTCGGGCAATGCAGCATCATGTATCTGTATGATAAGTTTTTCGGCGATTATGATAAGACGATCGCGCAGATCTTGTTAAACGCAGGCGATATGGAGCAGGAAGAAAAAAAGGAAAATCTGATCAATACATTTAACACGCTGCTGGAAATGGAGATCATTCCGGTAGTCAACGAAAACGACTCGGTCAGCTATACAGAGATCGAATCCGAGGACAGACTGTTCGGCGATAATGACGTGCTTTCCGCCGTCGTCGCTGTTCTGTGCAGGGCGAAAAGGCTGGTGATCCTGTCGGATATTGACGGCCTGTATGACGCGGACCCGCGCCTGCACACCAACGCGAAGCTGATCAAAAGGATCGAGCGGATCGATGAAGCAGTCTATTCTCTTGCAGGCGGAGCCGGCTCCAGGCGAGGAACAGGCGGCATGAAAACCAAACTGCAGGCGGCCGGGCTGGCCACAGCACAGGGGATAGATACGATCATCACGAATGGGAAAAATCCGGAAGCGCTGTACGATATTATAAAGGGCAGAGGAGCGGGGACACTGTTTGCGGGGAAGAGACTTTAAGAGATGTCCCCCGCGGCTGCGGGGGATTTATGATTTTGGAGCAGGCTCTTCATACGCACTGGCTTTCATTTGGTTCAGGAAAGGGTAATACTTTCAATGAACAGATCCTCCGCGTCTTCAAACTGCAGTGTGAGTTCATAGCATCCCCCATCTGCACGGATTTCTGCGTTCGTGCAGTCGTTGCCCGATACGAAGAGGCGGCCGGCCTCGCTTTCATCCAGCAGAATCCTGACAGTGCCTTTTCCCCGGGAAACGATAGAAGCGGAGGTAAATCCGTCTCTGCACATTACATAACGGAATACGGCAGAGGAACCATTTTTCCCTGCTTTCAGACATTCCGCCCCCGTGACCCTATCACGATAGATATACGCGCCTCCATAAACCCCACAGGCCTGATATCCCATGATCGTTTCCCCGGCGCCAAAGGGTTCTCCCGGACCCTGGGAAGTCATTTTGACTTCCGGAATTGTCCCGTCAGGCAGTATCTCAATCTTTTCCACGCAAAGGCGGCGGTAAAGCTGAGTGCCCCCGGAGCAGCGATGGTAAAATACATACCACTGGTCTCCGAATTTTTCGATGGAACCATGGTTGTTCCAGCTTTCCGGATCGCATTCCTCGTTATTGATAATAACGCCTCTGTACTGAAACGGGCCAAAGGGAGATTTGCTTGTGGAATAGGCGAGAGAAGTCGGTTTTCCATAGGCGATGCTGGCGTAAACGTAATAATAAGTATTTCCGATCTTGCGCATGGAGGAACCCTCATGGAAATAATGCTCTTCTTCTGTAACAAGGTTATCTGTGATGGAGGATTCATCCAATGTCATCATGTCAGGCAGAAGCTTCGCCCCATGGGAAAAGAGCTGACCCCAATAATAGTATGCCTGTCCGTCGTCATCAACAAAAACGGCGGGATCAATCCCGAAAGCCGGAAGCTGCTTCCAATTCCTAAACGGCCCTTCCGGGCGGTCTGAAACAGCAACGCCCTCCGTATCATCGCTCATACAGAAATAAAGGTAATACCTGCCGTCCCTGCTGATGCAGTCTGGGGCGTACAAAAGCGGAGGCACTGGCTGTTCTTCCAGATTTTCAACCAGATCCCGTGCTGCCGTGTTGATCTCCAGCATCCTGCGGATGAAAGGTGTGGGGTTCGTCCAGTCAATTCCCGGCTGATGGGGGTAGGCGGGATTATTCCACCATTCGATGTCCTTTACGTTCAGGGACGGTTCGTAAACCGTCCAATGCTTCATATCTTCTGTGGATACGACGTGATATTCCTCCCGGCAGAATATATCATCCCTCCCGTCAAGGCTTCCATAGATGTACAGTTTCCCATCCGGCATTACATGTGCCTCGCCGTCCGGAATAAGAATATCCGTCGGCAGTATCGGATTATGTGTATTTTCATGTGTTCTTTCCATCATAAAATTCTCCTTTCTTATTATCCTGTCTTTTTCCGGCTCGCTCTACACACCTCGGCTGCCGGACGGTCACTTTTTTGCCGCGCGCAGCATCTTGTTTTCCTGCTCCACTTTCAGAAAATATAAAACGACAATGGATAATACAGGAATGATCGCGCTGAACAAGATGTAGGACCAATTGATCACAGCAACCGTTGACGTTGTTTGTGTGGCCGTCATACCATCATATCCTCCCCACTCGAGCAGAAATCCACAGAGAGCCGTTCCGATGCCTGTGCCGACTTTGATGCCGACAGAAGAACAGGAATAAATGGTTCCGGTCAGTCTGTAACCGGTTTTCAGGTAATTGTATTCATCCGCTTCGGCAATCAATGCATTCAGAGCTCCCGTCTCAGGTGCGCCTCCTGCCCATTTCAGTGCGATTCCCAGCAGTACCAGTGCAAAGCTTCCAATGTAACCGCTGAAGATCAGTATAACTGCGCCTGCAATACCAACTGCATGACCCCACATAGATGCATTCCGCATTCCCAATTTTTTGATAAGCTGCGGGACAAAAAGCAATACTACCATCTGTGTGAAGATCATTGCCATAGACAGAGAACCAAGCAGCGA
>CATLCV010000015.1 GCA_949893755.1 uncultured Lachnospiraceae bacterium
AAAATCACAAACACCCAAAAAAAAAAAAACTTCGTCCCTGGTGTGTGTTTTTTTCACACAACAAACAACCACCCCCACAACTCATAATGGGGCTACCGGGAAATGACTGATTTTGCAAGTCCTCTCTATTCTTGCACAAAAAAGTGAAAACGATAGTATTGTTCCAGCGCAGCCATCCGTCTCTGCTCCTGATACAGCTTTTGGCTTTCGGTACGCCGTTCCCAGAAGCTGTTTTTTGATTTTTCCCGGAACAGATTTTCACCGTTCCCGTTCTGATAGCCGGGGAACCAGCTGCAGGCATTGCATTCTTCCTTTGTAGCTCCATAATGGATCACCGCATAAGCGCCTCCGCAGATGCCCGCCCAGGGATCCGGCTGCGCCCAGCCGGTTTTCAGGTCATCCAGTACCCAGGCCTCATATTCCGGGTCATTTTTCATGGCCTCAAAGCCGGCATCTGTAATCTGGATGGAAATCGATTCCAGGGCACGGGAAGGATGGCGCGGGATCCGGGAAATCTGGTCATGGAGATACTGCTTATATTCCTCCATGGTCATGGTCTCCCTGGAAATGGCTTCCGTACCGGAGATTTGCGTGCCGGGAGCGGTCTGCTGCGCGGCGGTATAGAGACTGCCGGGGAGCAGACCGGATCCCCCGTAGATTCCATGGAACAATCCCACATTTCCATAAGGCAATGAGGAAATTCCGGAAGCTGCGTCTGGAGCGGCATTTGACAGCATATTCAGAAATTTTGCTGGTTGTGTCAGGTTTTTGGCGATTTCATAACCGCTTTGCAGCAGGCTGTTGTATGACCCTGTCAGATCGTTGAGATTCCATATAGTGTTCATTGATTGTCTCCTTTCATAGTGTGATCGCGGAGGCTTTCCTCCATCCGGGACAGATATTGTTCCAGTTCCGCGGCATCCCCTTTTTGCGCGAGCCCTTTGAGATTGGTTATGTGATTCCGCATGTCATGCCGCAGCTGCCGGATTCCCAAATACATCTGTTCGGATTCGGCCATCTGTTCCTGCATGGCCCGGATCTGCTGCTCTGCGGCAAAGTGGGCTCTGCGTTCTTCCCGCAGAACCGCCATCTCCTGGCAGGAGATGACAGCGGCCAGGGTGCCGGCATAGAACAGGGCAGCTCCGCAGGGCACCAGCACGACAAAGGACGGATATTGTTCATAAACCTGAAAGGGCACCCCGTCTTTTACATGGAAGAGCATGGCATAGATCAGGCTGGTGAACAGGATTCCCACAACCGGGATCAGGCAAAGATAGATCAGCTCCTTCCCGCGGAGCAGAAGCGGCGCCCTCCTCAGCCTGCGTCCCGTGAGATACAAAAGGAAAAAGAACAGGGCGAACTGGAGCAGGGCAGTGGCGGTATAATTGACTGCCGTTCCGTACAGGATCGCATCCAGCTCTTTTTTGACCACCACAAAGCGCGCATTGGCGATAAAGTACAGACTCTCGGCGGTCAGCCGGCTTAAGCCCCGGATGCTGAAAAAGAGGACTGCCAGGAAAAAGGCGGTCTTTCTCTCCATTTCAAGTATAGGATGGATTGCCGGCAGAAGAAGGATCACGGCTGTCATGCACAGCCAATTATAAATGGGCACGGCAATCCCTGCAAAATATATGGCGCAGTAAATGATTAAAATGAGGAGCATTTTCTCAAAACGGTGCCGGGATTTTTTCGATGCGGTTCCGCCGAAAAAAGGGGAGAAAAAAGCGGCCATGCTGCCTCCGTACAGTATGGTTTCCATGACCGCTGTTATGTTCTCAAATGCCAGGAATGCTGCTTCATTCATGAGGCTGCTTACCCCCATACAAGTTTTCTGGTATGCTCCAGGACAGATTCTGTAGAATTTCCGCCCAGGGTCGGACCGAAAATCTCCTGCAGGCGGTTCCCCTTCATCATTTCGGCGAGCTGCGCCTTTGCTGCCTGTGAGGAATTGTAGTCGGCCAATCCTGCGGACAGGGAACCGCTGCTGCTCAGGCTGTCCATCAAAGAGCCGATCCCGCCCAGGTCGGGCAGCAGGGAGCCCGCTCCGGAGAAGGAGGAAAAAAGGCTGTCTGCTCCCGCAGATGATGGACTTCCGGATGACAGACCGGCGATCATGAGCCGATGCTGCAGCTGTTTTTCTGTGATCAGGCTCATATAATACGCATGCCGGGCCTTGCGGATCTCCCACCAGTCCTCCTCGTCGCCGGAGCTGCTCCTGGTGAGCCTGGGCTGACTGGAGGAGACCGCATTGACAATGGATCCGTCCTCACCGATGGCAACGGCCTGGGACATCCCGGCGGCAGAGCCTGGAAGGATAGCTTCGTTCCTTACCGCGTCAAAGGTAAACCAGGTATCGATCCGCTCCATGATCTCTTTGGCGTACTCCGGATCCTCCTCCATACGGGCCTGCACCTTGGGGTGGATGACCACAGCCTTGCTGCCGGGAGGTACTGCGCCCAGGGCGCGGATTTCCCTGGAAGCCTCAAACGGGGTATAGGGCGGGTTCGGGCCGGAGGGCTTCCAGTTCTCTATGGCATCGGTGTCGATCTGGTCCTGGTAGAGCAGGTAATGGGGATAATCATGCCGGGTTTTCCAGTAGCTGGAGCTGGCGTCAAACACGTGGTATTTGATCCCGGGATATTTTGCTTTGAGCATCTCTTCCAGAGTGGGAGGCTGAACCGATGCGGCCTCTCCCGCATGAAGCCCGGAGGCGGAGGAAACCATGCTGCTCCGATAGGTCTCTATGGAAGTGATGGCCGTACCGGCGGCGCCCCTCATATAGACGTTATGATCGGAATCAGCATTTGCTCCCATGGGAACGCCATAATCGATCCCGTCATTTGCTCCTGTATGGATGCCGTAATTATTCCCGTCATTTGCTCCTGTATGAACGCCATATTCTGTACCGGCAGGAACGATCTGCCCAGCCCGTGCCGCAAGAGCCTGAAAGCTCACGGAAGCGGATTCTTTCCGGCCGGTATTCCTTTTCCTTGCGGTCTGACCGTAGATTTCCCTGCTCCTGTAATCTGTCTGTATCGTGTGACTCATAAATGACTGCTCCTTTCCTGTAATAAAATGGTGACATAAAAAATCTGATCCTCCGTCCGGATCTCCAGATCCCCCTGGTACTTTGCGGCCTCCTGCTTTACGCTGGAAAGGCCGATGCCGTGAAGGCGGCTGTCTCTTTGCTTGGTGGAAATCGGAAGTCCGGTCCCGGGATCCATGACGATCCGCCCCTGATAAGGGTTTTCCGCCTGGATCAAAAAGAAACGCTTCCGCTGCTTTCCGGTGAGCCGGATATACCGGCGTGCAGGCGGCAACTGTGCACAGGCTTCCAGTGCATTTTCCAGGAGATTGTGGAGAATGATCCCCAGATCATAAGCTTCGTACCGACCGGATGCGGGATAGTGAAAATCTGCTTCCAGGGAGACTCTTGCGTGCAGTGCCTGCCGGTGCTTCTCATTCAGGACCACATCCGTCACTGCATTACCTGTCCGGATGGCCGGGTCGGGAATGCACAGATCCTGGTCGGTCTGCCGGAGATACTGTCCGATCTCTTCATAGCTGCCATTGTGTGCCAGCTCCCGGATACGCCGCAGATGATCCAGCATTTCCCGCCGCATCTGTTCCATGCTTTCCGAGAGTGCCTTCTGTTCTTCCGTCCTTTTTTGGAGTGCGTTCAAATGCTGCTCCTTCACAAAGCAGGCTTCATTTTCCGTCTGCAGGGACAGCATTTCCTGGTGAAAAGCGATGGTGATCCAGGTCCCGGCGTAAAACAGGGCGGCGATCAGGGGGATGATCCCGAGAAATACCGGGTGCTGTTCGTACAGCCGGAGATATACGCCGTCCTTGATCATCCCGAGAAGCCTTACGATGATCCCTCCGGATAAGATGCCAGTCGTTGGGATCAGACACAAGAAATACAGCTCCCTCCTGCGGAGCAAAAATGTTTTTTGAAGGAGCCTGCGCCTGAGAGCATACAGCATCACAGCAAACAGCGCGAACCGCAGCAGGGATACAAGCGAAAAAACTGCGGCGGCCCGAAGCAGGATCCGCTCCGGTTTCGCCTCCAGCCCAAGCAGCAGTTGACCGGACAGATAATCCAGGCTTTCTATGATCAGCGCGCTGCTCGTTCTGGTGCTGAAAAAAAGGACTGTCAGCAAAAACAGCAGAGACCGGTCTGTGCGCAGGAACCCGGACAGGGACAGAAGACCTGCGCCGATTAAAATAACACACGCAATCTGCGGTACCGGGGTGGCGGCGCACAGCAGATAGGCGGAGCTGTAGATCAGAAAGAGGATCCCGGCATGCGGCCGCCTCAGGCGCAAGCTCCGCGGGCGAAACTCCGGTGTTGTATCTGTCAGAAACGGATGGAAAAAAGCGGTAAAGCACCCTGCATGTAGCAGCACAGTGACCAGGACGGCTGCCTTGTAGAAACAATGAAATTCACCTTCACTCATCCGCAAGCCTCCCTTTTACAAAACGCAGATAAGCCTTCACAAAGTCCGCGTATTTATACCTGGAGATCAAAAGCCTTTCCCCGTTGGTCAGCTCCACTTCGGTCCTGTTATAGGAATCCACGTAGGACAGATTGATCAGATACCCCTTGTGGATGCGGAAGAACTGGTCTGCCAGTTCCTCCTCCAGCTCCCCGATCCTGGCATAATAGGAAAACAGCCCTTCCTTCAAATGCAGGATCACCTTGTGGTTGCGGCTTTCGATATAATAAATGCTGTCCAGAGGAATGGTCTTGTTCCGGTGGGCAGACTGGATGAGGAGAGAACGGGTATCCGGCTGCCGGGACTGTTTTGCAAGGATCCGCTCCACGGCCCGGGCAAATACCTCCGAAAAGCGCTGCTCATCCACAGGCTTGAGCAGGTACTGGAAGGCGTCTACGTCAAATGCGTCATAGACATATTTTTCATACCCGGTCACAAAGATGATGAGAGGCTGCAAAAATGCGTCCGTGTCCCGGATCCGCCGTGCCAGCTCCATGCCGTTCCTGATTCGTCTCTGCGGGATGGCATTTTCGGCTCCTGCTTTACGGACTCCGTCTGGCTCCTGGGGCATTTCAATATCCAGAAAGAGAAGGTCGGTCCCGGCCCCGCGCGCAAGGTAATCCGTGAGAAACGCATATTCCGTGACTTCGGTTTCATGGGAGATACCCTGCTTTTGTATCAGCGTTGCCAGATAATGTCTTATATTCGGTTCGTCATCGCAAATCGCTATTTTGATCATAGGAAATCCTCTGTCTGCTGCCTGTCGTTCTGAACAAATACATCTGATTTATATATCGTAAGGAACAGGTATTTTAAAAAGTCCTGCGGCGTAACTGGCAGATCTGACGACGTGAAGAACAGAAGCAGCTATGTTACAGGGCACGCCTGGCCAAGGTATGACCTGTAATTCAGCTGCGGGATTGGGTTCAAGAACCTGTCCGTAATTTCTTGCGGAACCCCGGCTGCTGTGATACACTGGTATCCAGACCAACCGCCGCGCTGACTGGCCGGGAGGATGGGCATAAAAACATACATGAAATGAAAATGTCAACGAAGGAGAATGATGGAATGAGAGAGAAACTGTTTTCAGATAAAATATTTCTAAGAAAGCTGTGGGAGCTGGCCCTGCCGATCGCGTTTCAGAACCTGATGCTCGCGTCGGTCGCGGCGGCCGACGCGCTGATGCTGGGGCGGGTGACCCAGGATTCCATGGCGGCGGTATCCCTGGCCACGCAGATCCAGTTTATCCAGAATATGATCCTGTCGGCCATCATTTCGCCCATTGTCATCCTGGGGGCGCAGTATTGGGGGAAGAAGGATACGAGGACCGTGAACGACATTTTCTGCATCGGGCTGCGGCTGTGCGTCGGCGTGTCCCTGCTCTTTTTTATCGGATGCGTCATATTTCCAAGGTATCTGATGCTGATTTTTACCAATGAAGAGGCGCTGATCCTGATCGGGGTCCGCTACCTGAAGGTGGCCGGATGGTCTTACCTGCTCACCGGCATTTCTCAGTGCTACCTGGCCATCATGAAGGTCAGCGAGCATGCGGCCCAGACCGCAGTCGTCAGTACCGGTGCGGTGCTCATCAATATCGTGCTCAACGCGGTATTGATCTTCGGACTTTTCGGAGCTCCGGCGATGGAAGTCCAGGGCGCGGCGGCGGCTACCCTGATCTCCAGGATCATCGAATTGGCGTGGGTGGTCGTGTTCTCTTATAAAAAAGGATATATCCATCCGGACTGGAGCCGGCTTTTCAAAAGAAACCGCCTGCTCTTCGGCGACTTTCAGAGATGCGCGCTGCCGATCCTGGGGGCCTGCCTGTTCTGGGGCGTTGGCTTCACATCCTATTCCGCGTTTATGGGGCACCTCGGAACAGACGCGGCGGCGGCCAACTCCATCGCCGCGGTGGTGCGTGATCTGGTGTGCTGCATGTGCAACGGCCTTGCAAGCGGCGGCGGGATCCTTGTGGGAAATGAGCTGGGCGCCGGACATCTGGACCGGGGAAAGCTGTACGGCGACCGCCTCGTGAAGATCGCGTTTCTGACAGGCTTTGTGTCCACGGCGATCATGCTTGCGGTGACTCCCTTTGTCACCGGATTTGTAAAAATGACGGATCAGGCGGAGCGGCATTTGATCGCCATGATGGTCATTATGGCATTTTACATGATCGGACGGACCGTGAATACGATCATCATTAACGGGATCTTTGCGGCCGGCGGGGATACGCTGTTCGATATGTACAGCCTGGCGGTCTGCATGTGGGGGATCGCCATTCCGCTTGCGGTGGCCGGAACCTTTTTCCTGAACTGGCCGGTGCCGGTGGTGTACGCATGCACCTGCCTGGATGAGGTGGGGAAGATTCCGTGGGTGATGTATCATTACCGGAAGTATATCTGGGTGAAGGATCTGACGAGGGAACTGTAATAAAGAACCGTACTTCCATGGTTTACTCTGATAAAGTAAGAAATATGAGATTCAGGATTGTAACCGTACGGCTGGAAGCTTTTTGTTTTGAATTTATATTAGGCAAAAATAATATAGGGAGGGAAATGCATTGGGAAAAATATTTAATGTGAGTGCAGACTGCAAGCCGAATCTTCATTATATGGTTGACATCAGTGGACTGCTCAAGAGTATAAAAGAATTTATAGACAGAGGCGAGTATTTTACAATCAACCGTGCAAGACAGTATGGAAAAACGACAACATTACGGGCATTGAAAAAATATCTGCAGGGAGAATATGCTGTAGTCAGCCTGGATTTTCAAAAGCTGGGTGCCAATTCCTTTGAAAATGAAAATACATTTTCCATTACATTTGCCAGATTTTTTTTGAATACGCTTGAACGGGGAAAGTTTGGGGAATCCAACCGAATTAAGGACAGAATGGATGAACTGAGGGAGAGAATCAGAACGGATAAAGAAGAGTTCTCGCTTTTTGAATTGTTCCTGTGTCTGAGCAGGATCTGCGAGGCTTCTGATCAGCCTGTGGTTTTATTGATTGATGAGGTGGACAGTGCGTCAAATAATCAGGTGTTTTTGGATTTCCTGGCGCAGCTGAGAGGGTATTATATTGACCGGGATGAAACGCCTACGTTTCAATCGGTTATATTGGCGGGAGTGTATGATATTAAGAGTTTAAAATCAAAAATACGGACAGAGGATGCGCATAAAACAAATAGTCCGTGGAACATTGCGGCGGATTTTGATTTGGATATGAGTTTGCCGGAAGAGGGAATTGCCGGAATGTTGAAGGATTATGAGCGAGATTTTTACACAGGTATGAATACAGAAGAACTGGCAGCATTGATTTATGAGTATACATCCGGTTATCCATTTCTTGTATCCCGAATCTGTAAACTGATGGATGAAAAGATTGCGGGAAGCCAAAAGTTTCCGGATAAAAAATCAGCCTGGACAAAGGAAGGATTTCTAGCGGCGGTGCGGATTTTGTTAATGGAAGAAAATACATTATTTGAATCCCTTGATAATAAGCTGATCGAGTATCCGGAGCTAAAGCAGATGCTGCAGGATCTCCTTTTGAAAGGACGAATGATTGAATACGTACCGGGGGATGTAGGGATACGAATGGCAATCATGTTTGGTTTCATCACTCTGGACCAGGGAACTGCCGTTGTCTCCAACCGTATTTTTGAGACACGTCTGTACAATGGATTTCTTGCGGAAAAAGCACGGCATATGGAGATATCACAGATTGCCGCGGATGAAAAGAACCAGTTTATTGTGAATGGGCAATTGGACATGGATTTGATAATACAAAAATTTGTCAGTCACTATACGGAGCTTTTTGCAGAGCACAATGAAAAATTTCTGGAGGACAACGGACGCTGTATTTTTCTGCTTTATATGAAGCCGATCATTAACGGGAAAGGCAATTATTATATTGAGGCAAGAACAAGGACAAATCGGCGGACGGATCTGATCATTGATTTCTGCGGGCAGCAGGAAATCGTAGAACTCAAGCTCTGGCATGGTAATGAATATAACAATCGCGGGGAAAAACAGCTGGCAGATTACCTGGAATCCTATCATTTGAAGCGGGGGTATATGGTCAGCTTTAACTTCAATAAGAAAAAAGAGGTGGGAGTGAAAAAAGTCGTAATGGGTGACAAGGTGTTGATCGAGGCTATTGTCTGACTGATAGAAATGAAAGAATACGGGGCTGCCAGGAACTGGCTGGTTTCCCACAATATATACTGTAACTGATTCACTATTACAGCAAGATATTGCGCGGAAATGTCATTTCCTGACAGCCCCCTTACAACATTTGCCGTTAAGCCGATATTTATAATAGAGGATCATACAGCATGAACCTTTATAAGCGTGAAAAAGTGTGTTCCGGATCTGGTAAAAAAAGCGCGTCCGGAAATTAATTGATAAGGAATGAGGGAATTAGATGGCAGGTGTAAAAGAAGTAGGCGCGAATCCCACGGCTTCCACCCCTCCCATGTCGGCCTCCGATGCAGCGGCGGCAGGCAGGATGGCAAGGAAAAACGCGGAGCTGGAGGCAGGCCAGGTGATGGTCGCCCAGGCGGCAAGACAGGCGGCCGAGGCAAAGGAAAACCTGGAAAGGGAGCGTGCGGAACAGGAGAATGAATATGAGCGGGAGGACCAGAACGAGAAGCGGGACACGTCTGAGCTTTCCAAGCAGAGCAAATGGTTCGGCATAGACGGAAAGCTTCTGGAAAACGGGGATATCAAGTGGATCCTGGAAATGGAGCAGGAGCTTCTGGAGGCCCTTTTGAAATGGATGCCTTCCGGAAACGGGGATGTCGCAAAGCAGTTTGACGAGCTGTCACGTCTGTATCTGGCCCTTTTAGAAGCCATCCTGACCCATACGATGGGAGAGGAGCAGGCGGCTCAGATTGCCAGATTGGATGAGATCCTGGCTCAGAAGCTGACCCTTTTGATGGACACAGACTTAAAGGATCTGATGGATCTGCTGAAAGAGACCGGGCAGACAGAGACTCTGCAGAATGTAAAATCCAGTATCTATAAGCAGACCACCGGAACCTCCATTTCCGCCAGGGCGGCAGACCAGTTTTATGCAAAGGGAAAGCCGGCAGGATCAGGCAATCTGCGGTATTTCATGCCGGAATCCAGGGGAAGCGGGGTGACGGAGAGGGCCGGGTCAAGGGGCATTTCCACGGCCGCCGCATTTTCCTCCTCCGGGTCGGAGGAAGGGTCGATCTACAAGCTGACGGAGGGGAGAAATGTCCGGCTCAACCAGGCATTTGACGCCAGCAGAAAATCCGGCGAGATGCAGATGAGCCAACGGAATCAGGCATTGAGCGGCAGCAGGGGAGGAAGCTCTGCGAGTGCCAGTATCGCAGGCGGAAGGAGTGCATTTACAGGAAATGACCTGGCAAGGGCCAACCGGTTCGCCGCCCATATCAACGGCAGCGGCAATCTGTTAAACCATTCAGGCATCAGCGCGAAGAATGATGAGGTGGTGGGATACCTTGCGGCCATTACCTCTATCAAGGGGGAGATGTTCGCGGCCTCCTCCGGCAGGCAGAACGCAATGAACGTCCCCATGAAGAACGCCCTCAATCAGATGGTGGATTATTACCTGAGCCGCAAAGGGGTGTATAAGGTGTACGATTATACCACCAACGTGTATGACAGGACCCACAGCTCTCAGAGGGCTTTGGAGGAAGGGCTGGAATACGCCTACCGGCTGTTCCAGGAAAAAAAGGAGAACACGGAGGCACAGAAGCAGGCGGCCTATCTGGAGCAGGCCGGTTTTTTTCAGAATGTGCTGAAAAACCAGAGCATGCAGGCGGACCTGCTGCGGGGAATGCGGCTTCTGGAGGACAATTGGAGGGCGTTCCTGAAATCCATCGGGGAGAACGAGAAAAAAGGGATCGCCCTGAAAATGCAGAAGCACAGCCCATGGGGGATCCTCTTAGAGCCGGGAGAGCACCGAAGCCTTTTCCGGGGAAAATCCTCGAAGCTTCTTCTTACAGAAGCGATTGTCATAGCGGTGCTGATTGTGGTGTATCTGTGCTATCGGATGATTGTGGGGTAAAGAAAGGGACATATGTTCCACCTGTATGGCTGTAATCCAAATTGGATTGGCAATCGTGCAGGTGGAACATTTTTGCAAAAGGTAGAGGAGACTGTTCCATTGCAGTGCCGGAAATGTCGAATCAGCAATACTGCAGTACCGTTGCCAGAGCAAGCTGCTGTCCGGCGACCATGCTTTTCTTTTCAATCCATTCCTCATAGGTGTGGGCTCCCCCGCCGGCAACCGTTCCCAGAGTGACCGCCGGGATTCCGAGGGATAACGGAATATTGGCGTCGGTAGAACCACTCTGGATCTGGGCGGGCGCTCCGGTATAATGCTGGATCAGCCCGCTTTGTCTGCGGATCAGATCCTTCATCTTGTCCTGCGGGAGATCTTCGCTGCTGCATGGCCGGATCCCCAAAAGTGTTGTATCTATTTCTACCTCACCGGATCTGTGTGATTCCAGGATTTCATAGAACTGCTGTTCCATAGTCTGCAGGGAGTCTTTCTGGTCTGAACGGAATTCATAATACATGCTGGCGCTTTGCGGAATCGTGTTTACCGAAGTCCCGCCCTCAAATCGGCCTACGTTGTATGTGGCCGTTCCTGTTTTGGGAAGAGGCTGCCCATATAACTCCTGAACGATACCAGAAAGAACCTGTATTGCGTTTTCCCGCCCAAAATCATGAAACGAATGGCCGCCGCGGGTCCGGACTTCGATCCTGTACCGATGAGAGCCGACCACGGTTTGAAACAGATCCCCCAGATAGAGGTCAAAGGAAATCATTTCCGCAATATCAGGGTGCTGCTGAAAGATCGTTTTCGAACCCTTTAGATTCCCCAACCCCTCCTCACAGGTATTTGCGGCAAAAAGCAGGCCGTACTTCGTATCCTTCGGCGGATACATGAGCAGATATTTGACGCACATCAGCAGATTGACCAGATTTGCAGTGTCGTCCCCGATTCCGGGGGCTTTCAGGTAACGTTCGTCTTCCTTCACCGGAATCTGCCCTATTTCAGGAAAAACCACATCCATATGGGCCAGGAAGGCAGCGACCGGTCTGCCAGAAGAACATCGAAAAGGAAAAATGACGTTTCCTGTCTCATCGATGTAAGCATTTTCTGCGCCCTGTCTCTTGAGCCATTCCAGGCAGAACATGGCCCGCTGGTCTTCCTGAAATGTGGGCGCGCCGATCGCGGCCAGCTCCTTTAACAGCAAAAGCGTTTCTTCCTGATGGCGTATTACAAGTTCTTTGAGTTTGGGATATTCTTTGATCTCCAAAGGTGTTTCACTCCTTTCTTCGGCCGTTTGTGGAGGACGGCAGGCATAGGCCGCATTTGGTGTTGATAACAACTAAATGCGGCCTGTTGCCACATAAGACATTTTAAAATCACATCCTACAGCGCCATGGCCGCCGCTGTTCCATCTGCAACCGCCTGCAGCGCCTGGCCTGCTTCCTTCGCATCGCCCACTGCGTAAATTTCCTTCCCGCAGTCCTTGAGCGCTTCATACAGTCCGGTGTCCGGCCTGGAACCCACAGCAAATACGATCTTTGTGAACCCGGATACCTTTTTTTCCTGGCCCGCAGCTTCCAATGTCACGGTATCTCCCGATATACATTTCAGTTTCGTTTCCGTCATCATAGTCACACCGATCTTTTTCAGCCTTCCCATGGCCGCAACCAGATTGCCGGGCGCCATGCCTTCGCCCATAGTATTTTTCATCTCAATGACAGTAAGCGACAGATCCCCTTTCTTTACGGAATCCAGATACTCGGCCGTCTCCAGGCCCACCATGCCGCCGCCGACGATGAGCACCTTGCCTTCCGGAATTACCGTCTCGCCTTGCAGGATCTGATGTGCGGTACAGATATTTTCCCCTTCTTTCAACGACATAGGGTGGGATCCGTTGGCAAGGATCACCGCGTCAAAACCGCTCTCCCGGATTTCCTCCGCGCTTACCGCATGCCCCCGTTCTACGTTCACATGCAGACGCGAAAGCTCCTTCTCCAGATACTGTATCCATTTCAGCAGGGACGATTTGTGCGGCGGGATCGCTGCCAGCAAAATCTGACCGCCCAGCTTTTCTTCTTTTTCATACAGCGTCACATCCTCGCCCCTGAGAGCCGCCATCCTTGCTGCGGCCATTCCGCCGATGCCGCCGCCAACGACTGCCACTTTCTTCAGGGGTTCTGCCGGTAGGACCGCCAGTTTTGTCTCTTTTCCTAAAAACGGATTGATCACGCAGGAGGCCGGACGGCGCTTGTTCTGCTCACCCACGCAGCCTACCAGACATCCGGCACAGGGAGCGATCTCCTCTGTGCGTCCTTCCCGGATCTTGTTGACAAATTCCGGATCTGCAAGCAGCACCCTGCCCAGCACGATCCCGTCTGCCTTGCCGTCTTCCAGGAGGGACTGTGCAAGCTCCGGCGTATTGATCTTTCCGACCACGATCACGGGAACCGTGCTGACGGATTTGATCCGGACAGCCTCCTCCACATTTGCGCCTGCCTCTTCCCCGTGGGACGGCATGATCTTGTTTGGCACCTCGTACTGGGAGCCCCCCGAGATCTCAAATGCGTCGATTCCATGCTCGATCAGTACAGGCACCAGCTCCATCATATCTTCAACCGTATTTCCTCCGGGCACCTTTTCGCTCCCTGACATCCTGAGGATAATGGGAAATTCTTTTCCGCATTTTGCTTTGATCGCGTCCACCACCTCCAGCAGAAGGCGGGCGCGGTTCATCAGGCTTCCCCCATATTCGTCGGTACGGGTATTTCTCAAGGGGGACAAGAACGATCCGAGCAGCATATACCCATGCGCGCAGTGCAGCTCGATCCCGTCAAAACCTGCCTGTTTTGCCTGACAGGAAGCGTTGGCATACTGTTCGATGATGGGCGGGAGTTCCTCGATTTCCAAGGCGCGGGTATCCTGCCACATGGAATTTTTATATCCGCTGGACGACACCGGCGTAACGCCGAAAAAGGAAGAAATGCTCTCCGGGCCCGGATGTGTGATCTGGGGAATGATCTTTGCGCCGTATGCATGGATCTTATCTGTAAATGCTTTGTATCCGGCAATGCTTTCCTCGTCTCGGAAGCATAACGTGTTGCCGAGATAAGGTGTATTCGGGTCTACAGTCGTCGCGTCCGTGATGATGCACCCGACTCCGCCTTTGGCGCGGGCCAGCCAGTAGGCCTGCTGTTCTTCGCCGGGAACCCCGCCCGGATTCCCGTATCCCAGTGACATGGGAGCCATGAAGGTCCTGTTTTTCATGGTCATAGAACCGATTGTAAATTCACTGAATAATTTTGACATATGTATCCCCCGCTTTCATTGGTTGATCTCTAATACTGCATGGTAAGCGTCATGGATGGCATCCAATGCCATGCCCGGAGCCTTCTTTGCATCCCCGATGACATATGCCGGAATGCCAAGCTTCTCGCAGGCATCCTGGAAAGCCGCTGTCTCCGCGGATTTTGTCCCCACTGCCATGACCACAATGTCCGCCTCGAAGGAAACCTCTTTTTCCCCCTGAAGGGCCACGACTCTGCCCGCCTCGACTGCTTTGCAGGTGGTGTCCTTGTGGACGGTGATGGGCATCTCGGAGAGTGCAAAGCTGGCTGTGATCTGGCGGAGCTGCCCCAGCTCTGTAAGCACTTCAGATTTCATCTCTAAAATGTTCACCGTGATCCCTTTGGATGCCAGATACTGGGCGCACTCAAATCCCACCAGTCCGCCGCCGATCACGACCGCGCTCTTTCCCTGGATCTCTCTGCCGGAAAGCAGGTCATGGGATTCGATCACAGACTCGCTTTTACTCCCTGCAATGTCCGGAACAATGGGCACGGAGCCTGCGGAGATGATGACCGCATCCGGCTTCATTTCCTCGATCAGTTCCGGTCCTGCTTCCGCATTCAGATGCACCTCGATTCCCTGATCCGCTACATTTGCCACCGCCTTTTCAGCCGCATAACTGAAATCCTTTTTTCCCGGCGCAACGCCCGCAAGGACAAACTGCCCGCCAAGGCTTCCGCTCTTTTCATAGATCACAGGCTCGTTGCCTGTCTTTTTCAGATCCAGCGCCGCCTCGATCCCGGCAATGCCGCCTCCTATGATGAGTACCTTTTTGGATTTTCTGCCCGGCTTTAAGGCTGCAGCCTTTTCCTCCAGCAGGGCCGGATTTCTCATGCAGGTAATATGCTTGATCTCCGGATTCGACAGCGAGGCAAAGAAATAGTCATAACAGCCCTGGTTGCAGCCGATACAATACTTGATCTCATTGAGCCGTCCGTCCTTCGCCTTATTGCAGAAGTCCGGGTCCGCAAGCTGTGCCCGCGCCATAACCACCAGATCGGCTTTGTCGTCCTTTAGAATCTGCTCCGCAAACTCCGGTGTATTGATCCTGCCGCAGGGCATGGTGATCATGCCGGTCTCTCTGCGGATCCTGGCAGCATCCTCCACATTGAATCCCTTCGGGATATCCACAGGCGCCACCTCGTAAACCGTGGCCGCGGACACGATATTTCCTCTGGAAATATTGAGGACGTCCACACCGGCCTCTTTGGCGTCCCGGCAAAATTCAATGACATCATCCACGGTCAGGCCGCCCTCCAGCATATCGTCATGGCAGTCGATCCGCATCAGGAGCGGCATCCCCTCCGGCATCTTTTCGCGGATCGCACGGATACATGCCAACGGGAACCGCTTTCTGTTTTCAAAGCTGCCTCCCCAGTCGTCCGTTCTGTGATTTAACCCGCCGGAGAGCATGGAATGGGGCAGATAATTGTGCGCACAGTGAAATTCCAGACAGTCGAAGCCTGCTTCCACCGCCCTTGCTGCCGCTGCTTTGAAGGCATCAATGACGGAATACAGCCTTTCCTCCGTGATGGCCGGCACCGTATATTCCGCGGACAGGGGCATATCGTCGGGCAGAAGGATCTGTACCGTCTGATCGCTTGCAACGGCAAGACCGCCCTGCCACAATTGCAGACAGGTCTTGCCGCCTGCCTCGTGAACCGCGTCGTTGAGCCTGCGGAACCCCGGAATATACTTGTCGTCTGCGATGGACAAAAATCCTGACGGCGCGCTTGCCGCATCTACGGAGGTCACCTCCACCGTATTCAGTCCGCAGCCTCCCTTTGCCCGGGCCGCATGGTACGCGATCAGTTTATCCGTTACGCTTTTCCCGTCCTCGCTCTCTGTGCTTTCATGTGTTCCCATGGCGCTCATGACTACACGGTTTTTCAATTCCAGTTCCCTGAGTTTGATTGGTGAAAATAATTTTTCAAATGACATCTTCTTTCCTCCTGTTCACTTAATGAAACGCCCGCACATTTTCATCGGCGGGCCAGTCGTCGAAAGGCTGCGCAGGTTGGATGATCTAAAGATCATCCAACCGTACAGTTAGAAAACATTCCACGGAGCATCTTGGTACAGGCATTGAACGTATCCTCATTCCATAACGACGGTTCTTCCTTCAACTTCAGGTAAATCTGGCAGGCGAAGCCATAATATGCGGTTGTCAGAAGCCAGCTCGGGCTTTCTTTAAATTCTCCGTTCTCCATGCCCTCCAGTACAATCTTTTCAATATCCGCGTAAAATTCCTTTTTACACTGCAGGGGCATGCCGCAATAAACCGGAGAGGCCGAATACAACTGTTCGATCATGGATTCCCTGGGGTGGCTCATGGAATAGCTGATGATATTGCGAAATCTCCGGCACAGCTTGTCCATGGCCGTCTTTTCCTGTTCCATCCCGAAATTGCAGGCGTCCACATCCATCTGATAACAATGCTGGTGTACCTCCTGGATCAACGCTGCTTTCGAGTCAAAGTAAAAATATAAGGTTGCCTTGGAGATGCCTGCCGCATTGGCAATATCCTGCATGGATGTCAGATCCAGCCCCCGCTCGCAAAACAGCGTGATGGAGGCCTCGATAATCTCATGTTTCCGTTCCGTATGGTTCATACATTCCTCCTTTCTATCGACCGGTCGGTAGATTTATGAATATTTTACTATGTATGCCTGTAATTGTAAAGACAATTTAAAATACTTTTGAAGATTGAACTTTTGAAAACGAAAAGCAGTGAAATGGAAGGCTAAAATTCATATTATGTGTGAGGGCTACGCCCTCACATCTTTCTTTTTCAGATACCAAATACTGATTCCGGCAAACAGCAGGAAGAACACGCACAAACTGACCAGAAACGGAAGCAGTCCCTGCCGCAGGGAATCCTCTGACTTATTGGCATTCATGCCAAGCAGCATGACGGAATAGGGCTACAGTATGTACTGGCCCTATTCCGTCATGCCAAGCAGCATGACGGAATAGGGCCAGTACATACTGTAGCCCTTATTGCTAATGATGAAACCCAAGATGCTACCGGCCATCGACATGGCAATCGGAACTGCAAAGCTGCGAATGATCATGGATAATAAAAGCTGTAATGTCCCGACAGCTGCTGCAGCCAGGGTTCCTCGAAGCAGCCAGGTGAGAATCTGACCTGGAATCATACCAGACAGGCCACAGATTTTTCCGCACAGGAAATACAGTACGCCGACCCAGAGCTGGGTGAGCAGCGTGACCCGGAATACGACAGCCAGCTTCGCCAGAAATACATTTCTTATCGGTACAGGATTTGTCATCAGCACGTTCCAGTTATTGTTCAGATGCTCCAGCCGCCACAGGTAGGAGCAGTACAGTCCGATCAAAGGCGCATAGAACAGGCTGGAATAGAACAGGGTGATCTGGGTCCACAGGGAGTACCACTCACTGGTCAGAAGCCCCAGATTGTTCCGATAATTGAAGGTTCCCATGACAGCGGGGATGAGCGGGATCAGAACGCAGGCCGCCCAGATGCAGGAGTGCCGCAGCTTCAGGTTTTCGGCACGGATACATTTTAACAGCATGTCTTACACTTCCTTTCTTTTAAAAATATGCTTTTCTATCAGATAGAGCAGGATCCCCGCCGCCAGAAACAGCAGAAAGCCGGGGACCGGGAATTCCAGGTAATGCATATACTTCACATAATCTGCCCCGTCCTTTATCTCTCCCCAGCTGATGCCAGACACGGAGAAAATCGAAAAATATCCCCACACGATGCACAGGCTGACAGACCGGGGAAAGAACATGGAGAAAAGCCCCAGGAAGGAGCCCGCCAGTCCCGCACACAGGGGCAGGATCTGGTTATCGGACAGCAGGGAGAGCAGGTGCTGAAAGCTTAAGAGCACCGCCCCCACAGCAGAAACGGCGAGAAAATGCTGTGCAAAGGGCAGCAGCCGTACCGGCTCCGAGATGCCGAACAGTCTTCCCAAAAGCAGGATGACCAGGATTTCCCCGACGGAAAAGAAGAGCAGGTATTTGACCTCCGCCAGGAATTTCATGTCATAAAAGCGGCCGGGTTCTTCCAGCGTGTAAAGAAGCTTGAAGGTGCTGCCCTTGATCTCCATATCGCAGAGCCGGCTTGCGATCACGGCGAGCATTACCGGTACGAAGATGGCGTTCAGAAGGGCGAGGTGATAGAATAGCCATTGATAGCCTTTTGTCAGATCATCGGCTGTGAAATTGCGCATCGAGACGCTCATCCAAAGCGCCAGGATGACGAGAAAACCCGCAGGCACCAGCCAGACCTTCCGGTATCGCTGTTTTTTCTGCTCGGCTTTGTAAGCGGAGCGATGTTGTGACCAGATTGTTTTCATAATAAACTCCTTTCCAATGGGCCTTATAGTGAAGCCTGCTTTCCCGTCAGATTCAGGAAAATATCTTCCAGGCTCATCTGCATTTCTTCCAGCCTTAAAATACCGATCTCCTGATCCGCCAGGAGATGTCCGCACCGCAGTACGCAGGAATCCTCCACAGAATGCAGGAAGAGTCCGCTTCCGTCCTTGCTTGCGGCTACCGGGAGACGGGCTTTTTTCAGGAGGCAGAATGCCTGCCCGTCGTCCGTGGTGCGAAGGCGGATCCTAGCGCGGCTGTGATGGTGCAGGCTTGCCAGATCGTCCTGGAAAATGAGGGCTCCCCGATCAATGATCCCCACATGGGTCGCCATCTGGTCGATCTCGCTGAGCAGATGGCTGGAGACCAGGACGGTCATGCCGTATTTTCCGGGAAGAGAACAGATCAGCTCCCGCATTTCCTGGATTCCGGCCGGGTCCAGCCCGTTGGTGGGTTCATCCAGAAGCAGCAGCCTGGGATGCCCTAAAAGTGCGGCTGCCAGTCCCAGGCGCTGCTTCATTCCCAGAGAATAATTCTTGACCTTTTTGTCCTGCTGCTTTTCCAGACGGACGATCCGCAGCACGTCGTCAATGCCGGCTTCCAGGACGTTTTTTAAGGTGCAGATGATCTGCAGGTTTTCCCGGGCGCTTAAGTGCCCGTAGTAGGAGGGGGACTCGATCAGAGATCCCGTATTTCTTAAGATTTCCAGGCGGTTTTCTTCCAGCATGGGCTTTCCCAGGATGGAGATGGAGCCTGCGGTGGGCTTGACCAGGCCCAGCAGCATCTTCATGGTGGTGGATTTTCCCGCGCCGTTGGGGCCCAGGAAGCCGTAGATGCTTCCACGCGGCACTTTCAGCGCCAGATCGCGGACCACTGGTTTTGAGCCGTAATGCTTCGTCAATGCCTGGGTAGTGATGATAGGTTCCATAATGGATTGCTCCTTTCTACAATGTAATCTTTTTGGGGAATGCCCGGCAGAGAGCGCTGTTCCCCGCTACATGTTCTATCATACAGGAGCAGGCTTATACAATCATGAATCGTTCCTTAGATTTACCTTATTTTGTGATATTAAAGTAAGATGCAGAGAATAGCAGAAGATACAGAAAATAAAAAAACCACCTGTCAGTGACCAGCGGTTCTTCTACAATAAGCTTTGGGTTTATTTAGTTCGAGCAGTTCAGGGACTGCAAAGCGGACACGTTCAAGTAATGCGTCATAAGAACCTGATTCCAATACGAGCCCTGGGATGTCATCACTGGTGGCGATCCATACATCAGCCTTGCTGTCCCATTTAAAATTTATAATATATTCCATGATGTAGCCTCCTTTTTCAGAACATCTATATAAAAACAATACTGCAAAATAGATAGTTTGTAAACATGAAACTATCAATACGGATGAAAATTTCACCAAATTTTCACCAGAGATTTTCATCCTGAATTTTACCTTAATTTTGCGGAAAGCCTCTGGAAACCGTCTGAAAAACATCTTATAATGAAATGCAGTAAAAAAGATCATGCTGAATGCATGTGTGATAGTGAAAAAAATATGACAGGGGGAAATCTGTATGAACCTGTACGACAGCAAAATCCTTTTGGTGGACGACAACCAGGAACTGTCGGCCATGATCCGAAATATCCTTCGCAGAAGCGGTTATTCCAATGTATCATGTGCGTTTTCCTGTGAGGAGGGGCTGCAAAAATTCTGCCAGGAGGAGCCGCAGCTTGTGATTCTGGACATTATGCTTCCGGACGGAGACGGTTTCTCGCTATTCCGGAAAATGAGGGAAAAAGCGGAGACTCCGATCCTGTTTTTATCAGCAAAGGACGAGGACAACGACAGGCTGTTTGGCCTTGGCCTGGGCGCGGACGACTATATTACAAAGCCGTTTTTATCCCAGGAACTGATCCTGCGTGTAGGGGCGGTTCTGAAACGGACCTATTTTATGCCGGGAAAAACGGCGCAGGCGGATGCGGAGGAAGAGCAGTCCATTCATCTGGACGGGCGCGTGATCTCATTTTCCAATGCATCGGTGACATACGGAGGAAAAACCGTGTCGCTGACCGCAAAGGAGCTGCAGATCCTCAAAAAACTGAACGAGAACAGGGGAAAGATCGTGACCTTTGACGCCCTGTGCATGGCCGTATGGGGGGATGCCTATTATGGGTATGAGAATACGCTGATGGTCCACATCCGGCATCTGCGGAAAAAGATCGAAGAGGACCCGTCTTCCCCGAAGTGGCTTTTGACTGCACGTGGGCTGGGCTACAGACTGAGAAAAGAGGAAGCTATGCAGGATCAGTGTTAAAATATGAGCCGGGCATCTGGCTGCACAGGGGAGGGATACCGTTATGAAAAGCCTTATGAAGATCATCAGGAGATATGTGGTCAGTGCTGCGGTTCTGGTTTTGACGGTGGCGTTTTTTAACATTGCGATGCTGTATTTTATAGGATGGCAGTCCCTGCAAAAATATGGCGAGAGCCGTCTGTATGCGGGGGAACAATTGGAAACCGTGGTTGGGGAGTTTTCGGCTGCAGATCAGGGAACGGCGGAAAACACGGTGCAGTATCAGCTTTCTGAACAAGGGTATGCTTACCTGGAAGAGTGCGGTTTTTTATGGTCCATGCTTCTGGATAAAGAGGGAAATGTGGTCTGGGACTGGAGGCTTCCTGCGGAGATCCCGAGATCCTATGGACTGGCCGATGTGGCGAAGTTCAGCCGCTGGTATCTGATGGATTATCCGGTCCGCGTGTGGGAAATGGATGGGATGCTGCTGGTATCCGGATATGGGAAGGAGCATGCAGTCAAGATTAACCTGATGTATCCTATGTGGCAAATCCGTTCCCTTCCGAAATACCTGTCCATTGCTGTGGGAATGAATGTGGCGCTGTTTCTGGTGCTGGCCCTGTGGTTCGCGTATCGTTTCTATCGGTCGCTGCGTCCGGTCTGTGCCGGGATTGACGCGCTTGCGGAGAAGACTCCGGTGCTGCTGCCGGAAAAGGGAATGACCGGAGAACTGGCAAACAGGCTGAATCAGACCTCACGGATTCTGGAAAGGCAGGATCGGAAACTGCGGCAGAGGGACGATGCCAGGACAAGCTGGATCGCCGGGGTATCCCACGACATCCGCACACCGCTGGCGCTGATCATGGGCTATTCAGAAGCCCTGGCAGAGAATCCAAAGCTGGGAGAGGAGGCACACTGCCAGGCGGAGGCCGTTCGGCAGCAGAGCCTTTTGATCCGTCAGCTGATAGAAGACCTGAACCTGACGTCCAAGCTGGAATATCATGCCCAGCCCCTGCGCATGACGGAGTATTGTCCGGCAGTCCTGCTCCGGGAGACGGCGGCAGAGTATTACAATGAAGGCCTGGACGAAAGCTATAAGATCACGGCAGAGGCAGATCCCCGGACAGAGCGGATCCGGCAGCAGGGGGATATCCAGCTTCTGAAACGGGCGCTGCGCAATGTGATCGGAAACAGCATCCGGCACAATCCGAAGGGATGCCGGATCACACTTCGGATCTCGGAGGAGATGGGGTGCGTCATATGGCAGCTTCTGGATTCCGGACCCGGGATACCGGAAAGGGTGGTGGATATCCTGGCGGGGCGTCAGGCTGACAATGAGAAAGAGATCCATGTCATGGGGCTTCGGATCGTCCGGCAGATCATTGCCGCCCATGGAGGACATGCGGACTTTTTGAAAAAGGAAGCGGGAGGATATGGGGTGGAGTTTGTGCTGCCGGTGGAAGGGTAACGGCATACGGTTAATATTCCTTCCGCCCGGAAGCTCCCGGGATGTTTTCTTCTTCCCGGTATTTCGCGACGGTTCGCCTGGATATGGAAAAACCCAGCTCTTCCAGCTTTTCAGCCAGTACACGGTCGCTGTACGGTTTTTTCTTGTTTTCCCCCTCAATGATTTTCTTCAGAGCAACCTTGATATCCAGGGCAGTACTGGTTTCTGCCTGTTCCCCCGCAGTCTTAAAAATAGAAGAGGAGGACGAGCGAAGAGCATTTTTCGCAAAAAAATAATTCAGCGGAAAGGTTCCCCAGGCGCATTGGAGAAATTTCTGATGGACCGCGCGGCTGACCGTGGACTCGTGGATCCCCAGTTTCTCCGCGACATCCGCCATGCGCAGCGGTTTTAAGCGGTCTGTGCCTTCATAGAAAAAAGAAGACTGGCATGCCACGATCTCACGGACGACGGAAAACAGGGTGGTATTGCGCTGGGCAATGCATTGCCGGATCCATTCGGCCTGCCCGATCTTTTTCTGAAGATAGGCCTGCACTTCTTTATCATTTTGCTCTTTAAACATCTGCATATATCCGGTATTCAGAGAAATATCCGGGTAAAGGGTCTCATTCAGCAGGATGTCCAGATGACCCTTAAACTTTACGATGATTACATCGGGGTTGATGTAGTGTGTATGACGCACCGTTCCCAGATAAGCGCCGGGCTTCGGATCCAAAGTACGTATGAGCGCGCAGTATTCCTTGACCTCCCCGATCGGTACGGACAGCTCCTTCGCGATGGCAGGGAGCTGATTTTTTGCCATTTGTTCCAGGTGGCCGTTTACAAATTCTTCCAGCTTTTCTGTAAGCAGCCCCTTGCGTTCTAATTGAAGGCAGAGGCATTCGCTTAAGGAGCGGGCGCCGATCCCGGCGGGCTCCAATGACTGCACCAATGCGAGCAAAAGCGAAAAATGCTGCGCATCCATGGAAAAGCATCGCAGAAATTCATCGACAGGCTCTGAAAAATATCCTCTTTCGTCCAGGCTGTCTATGATGATCTTTAAATCACGTTCATATTCCGCGGGGATCCGTTTTGCCAGAAGCTGTTCCCAGAGGGATTCCGGCAGGCTTTCTCCCTGATGCGTGTCCATGTTCCACTCGGGCGGTTCATCGTCATTGGTTTCAATCCGCTGGTACAGATAGCGGTTCTGTTCATCGTGGGAGCTGATCCACTGGTAGGTCTCCATATTTTTTGCCTGGTCCTGCTCCGGTGTCTTCTGGACCAGATCAATGACCGGATTTTCCAGAGACTGCTCATTCAGATAATCTTCCAGGTCCGCGGCGGACATTTGTAAAATGGAGGAAGACTGGATCATTTTCTGGGATAAGATCTGTTTCTGCTCTTGTTTTAGTTCGATTGCCATAACGCTCCTCCTTTAGAAGATTTTTCTGACTGTGCGGCTGCGGTCTCCCGGGCATCCAACCGCACAGCCGGAATTGTTTTACAGGCCGAGCTTTTCCAGCCTGCGGTAGAAGGTCCTTCTGGAAATACCCAGATATTGCGCGGCTTTTGAACGGTTTCCGCCGCAGGTTTCCAAGGCGCTTAAAATCTCTTCCCGGGAAAGAGCGGAAGGCTTTTTGGGGATAGAGTAAGGGGTTCCCATGCCGCAGTCCTGAACATACCCCTCCGGCTGGTGGATGATGGATCTATCCGGAGGAGCAGGATGGATGATCGGCGGATAGGATCCGGAGGTAAGCGGCGGCACATAAGAAACCGGCACTCCGTCGGAAGAGGTCATCTGTCCGGCCGGCTTCTGATAGCCGCTGATATTATCCAGGATATACTGCGGAAGGATCAGATCCCCGGGGTAAAGCTGCACGATGCATTCCATCAGGTTCTGCAGTTCCCGTACATTTCCGCGCCATTCCAGGCTGGTGAGTAATTCCTGCGCTTCCGGCGACAGCCGCATGATGCTGTCCTTGCCGACGCGTTCCGATACCCGGCGGATAAAGTACTTTGCAAGAGGGATGATGTCATCCTTGCGCTCGCGCAGCGGAATGAGGTTCAACTGCATGGTACTGATCCGGTAAAAAAGGTCTGCGCGGAATTGCTTTTGCTCGATCATGGACCAGATATTTGCGTTGGTCGCGGCGATGATCTTGACATCCACATCAATGATCTGGGAGCTTCCCAGGCGCATCAGCTGCTTTTGCTCTACGACGCGCAGGAGCTTTGCCTGCAGATCAAGAGGCATCTCTCCAATTTCGTCTAAAAAGATAGTTCCGCCGGACGCAAGCTCAAACTTTCCGATATTCCCGTTTTTCCTCGCGCCGGTAAAGGCGCCGCTGTCATACCCGAACAATTCACTTTCGATCAGGTCTTTGGGCATGGCGCCGCAGTTGATGGCGATAAACGGCTTGTCGCGGCGGATGCTGGCATTGTGGATCGCCTGTGCCAGAACATCCTTGCCGGTGCCGCTCTCCCCCAGGATCAGGATATTGCTGTCCGTCAGCGCCATCTGCCTGGCACGTTTCAAAATTGCCGTCAGATTCTTATTTTTCCCGATGATATCATCAAAGGTTTTGATGGCCCCGTTGGCTACTTTTTTTGCCAGCTTTGCCGTGATCTTCTGTTGCGTCGTAAAATAGAATGTGACGCCGTGGGCATTGACAGAGGGCTGGTTAAAAGCATCGGTAGAAACGATCAGGCTGACATCCTTCCCATGACAGGTAACAGTCAGAGGCTGGTTATGTATGGTCCGGTGATGCTCTACAATATCCCAGAGCTCCTGGTTGGCAGGAAGGGGATCGATAAGAAGCTCCGCGGGACGGTAATACATATCAATCGGGTCCGCGCCGAGAAGATCGAACAGCTCCTGATTATAATAGGTAGCAAGCGCTTCCCCGTGACGGCTCATCATGTTGTCGATGGAGAGCAGTCCCTTCCCGCTCCGTTCATAATACATGGTCGCGATATTATTAAACTGGAGCGTGATCATCATATCATGGGCGATCCCCACGATCATGGTCAGATAATCGTCCCAGGCATACTGCTTTGGAATGATAATGGCAAGCCCGCAATGCTCCATCTGATCATAGGGTTCATAGGCGCTCAGTATACTGATGGGAGAAAAATAGATCGCATAATTTTTTAATACCGGATGTTCATTCTCGTCCCCCACAGAGCGCATGCTTTTCCAGCTTTTAAATCCTTCCGAGACAGCGTTGCGACCGCTGTCCTGCCATATGGTGGAGGCATAGATCCCATTTTTGTGAAGCTGGTCCAGAATATACTCTTCGTTCGCAAACAGGTCCAGCAGGATGCTGTCCGAAGAAAACAATCCCAGGGCATACACGCTGGTATGTGCATAAGTCATGGTTTTTGCCAGATATCGATGCAAAAATATATACAGGCGGGCCAGACTGCGCCGATGCTGTTCAAGAATATGGTCATCCACACGCGGGAAAATAGGCTGATTGCTTGTAGACATAATGTGTTCCTTTCTGAGTGTGTCAAAATATAGAAGTTGTGACACATATTTACTATTAATGTGTCATATCATGTGAAGTATTGTAGCACAAAAGTCGGATTTTGAAAAGATATCAGATGCTTTTGTTTTGGCATCGTTTTTGCTATATTAGATATTAAGTATACAATGAATCTTATGTTTGGAGGTAGTGATGATGGCAGTACGAAATAAACCTTTGGGACGCATTCCGGCAAGTGTGATCGACGATATCTGGAAGGGCAGTATTGATATGCACATACACCCGGGTCCGGATTCGCTTGCGGAGAGACACATTGACAGCGTGCAGGTGGCGATGCTTGCGGAGGAAGCGGGAATGGCAGGCGTGGTTTTAAAAAGCTTTACCTATCCGACGGCATCCGACGCATCTATCATCCAGAATAACCTGGTGGAAAATGTTGCTGTGTTCGGAAGCGTTGTGATCAGCTATACGACAACAGGCGGGCTGGAGCATGCGGCGGAGACAATCGAGGCAAACGCGAAGATTGGGGCCAAGGTGGTATGGTTTCCAGCAATGGACGCGAAGTGGTGCAGGCAGTATCTCAAAAGGGACGGCGGCATTGAGATCCTGAAGGAGGACGGCACACTGAAACCGGAGGTATACGACATCCTCAAGGTGGTGAAGGAGTATGACATGGTCGTCTGCAGCGGCCACATGTCTTACAAAGAAAGCACAAAATTATTTGACGCGGCCATTGAAACGGGAATCACAAAGATGGTGGCGACCCACCCGCTGGCGGAACTCAGCCGTTTTACATCGGAGGAAATCCAGGAGCTGGCGGATAAGGGCGTCTACATTGAGCATGTATACGGCACACTGATGCCGAGGCTTGGGAATATGGATCCCAGCGATTATGTGGACTGTATCAAACAGGTGGGCGCGGAAAAATGTATACTTGGCACAGATCTTTCCCAGGTATGGGACGTGGATCCGGCGGCAGGGATGCGGCATTTCATCGCCATGATGATCCAGTTCGGGTGCACGCCGGAGGAAGTGGAGCTCATGGCGAAAAAGAATCCGGCGAAGCTTCTGGGGCTGGATTGAGGCTGATGGAGAAAACCGGAACATTTCCGGCAAAAAAGAATCCGGCGAAACTTCTGGGGCCGGGGTGAGGCCGGACGGGAAAGCATGGAAAACAAGAAAAATAAAGGAAAGGAAAAGAGAAGATCATGGCATTTATAAGAGCAGAATTTATGTCCCGGTCGTTAAAGCGGATTGTACCGATCACGGTCGTGATCCCCAGTGACACGACCAATTTTTCCGGGACAGGGACGAATCCGGCGCAGCCCCCGTACAAAACCCTGTACCTTCTTCACGGGATTTACGGTTCCGATATGGATATGATCGCGAATACGAATGTAATGCGCCTTGCGAGGGAGCGCCAGCTGGCCGTGGTCATGCCTGCCGGGGAAAATCATTTTTATGTGGATGATTCCAACAATGGCATGAAGTATGGGGAGTTTATAGGAAAAGAGCTGGTAGAGGCAACCAGGCGGATGTTCCCGCTGTCTGATCAGCGAGAGGATACTTATATCGCGGGAATGTCCATGGGCGGGTACGGTGCGCTCATGAACGGGATCCGGAATTATGAAACATTTGGCTATATTGCCAGTATGTCCACAGCGGTCATCACGAAGGAAACGCTGGGACCCGGTATGCCGAACCCGACTCCCATGTGTGATCCGGATTTCCAGCAGGCAATCTGGGATTATGATACGCTTGACACGAATGAAAAGAATCCGTATGTCCTGCTGAAAAAATATGCGGATCGCAGAGAATCCCTTCCGAAGATCATGATCCTCTGCGGAGAAAGCGACCCACTGTTTGGAAATAATCAAAGGCTTTCGGAATACATGAACGAATTGGAGATCGCGCATGAATTTATCCCGTCGGAGGGCGGACATAATTTTGATTTCTGGCGGGAGGCGATCGTAAAGATTCTCGACTGGCTGCCCCATGGGGAAGTGATTCCGATCATGGACAGCGGGGATGTTTTTGGAAAAAGTGGAGTATAAGGAGAACGTGATGGGAAAACCACTTGCCGGGATGAGAATCCTGGATTTGACACAATATGTCTCAGGATCCATGTGCACCTTGCTGCTGTGTGATTATGGTGCGGAAGTAATCAAGATTGAAAAGCCGCAGGCACAGGGTGGCACAACGGAAGAAGAAAAGTGTGCCAGAGCCACATTTCACAGGGGAAAGAAATCGATTTTCCTGCATATGGGCGAAGAGAAGGACAGGTCGGTTTTTTGGGAATTATGTAAAAAGGTGGACGCGGTCGTCGAAAACTTCCGCCCTGGGACGATGGAGCGCTGGGGCATCACATATGACACACTGCGGAATGTGAATCCGTCCATCGTATATACGTCGATTTCCGGATATGGGCAGACCGGCCCGTATGCCGGGAGGGGAGCTTCCGATGCCACGATCCAGGCGGAATCCGGCATCATGAGTATCACCGGCCCCAGGGGCAGGGAATCCGTCAAATGCGGTGCAGAGGTGTCCTCCTATATGTCGGCCATGATGGGCTGCATCGGGACGATGATGGGCGTGATTGGCGCAAAAAGAACCGGAGAGGGACGGCGGGTAGACATTTCCATGATGGATACCACCATGATGTGTATTGAAAATCAACTGGCGGTCTATATGCGGGATGGCAAGGTGCCGAAACCAATGGGAAACAGTTACGATCTGTTCGCTCCGGTGGGCTTATACAATACAAAGGATCAGAAAGAATTTATGCTTTCGGTCGGGACAGACGGGCAGTGGCGGTTGCTGTGCGAGGCCCTGGGCAGGCCGGAATGGATCGATGATCCCCGGTATGTGACCAATATGCGCCGCGTGGCGAACCTTCCGGAGCTGGATCGGGAAATCCGCAGGGAATTTGAAACATATGACAGGGAGGAATTGTCGGAAAAGCTCCAGTCCAGACGTTGCGTTTACGGAAATATCAACGACCTTGCGGGTGTGGCAGAGCATCCCCAGACGACGGAGAGAAAGATGATCTTTACCGCGTCCTATCCGGACGGGAGCACGTACCGGGTTCCCGGAAATCCGATCCAGATGAGCGGAATGGAGCGGCAGACGGAATATCCTGTGTACCCGGCCGGAGAACAGGGGGTGTCAGGATGAGCAAACCTTTGGAGGGAATCCGTATTCTGGATTTCAGCCAATTTCTCTCAGGGCCGATATGTACGCTGCTGTTGAGCGATTTCGGAGCGGAGGTGGTGAAGATCGAAAATCCGCCTCTGGGAGACAACACTCGGTACGGCCCTTATATCGACCAGGAGGTCAGCAGCCATTACGCCATGCGGAACCGGGGCAAGAAAAGTATTGTACTGAATATGAAAAATGAAGAACATAAGAAGCTTTTTTTGAAGCTGGCCGAAACCGCGGATGCCGTGGTGGATAATTACAAGCCGGGAACCATGGAAAAGTTCGGCATTACATATGAAGTATTGAAAGAGATCAATCCCAGGATCGTATTTACGTCCATATCCGGGTACGGGCAGACAGGGCCTTACGCGACCCACGCGGCATTTGACCAGACGGTACAGGCAGAGTCGGGCGTCATGAGCATAACCGGGGAAGAGGGCGGCGCACTCATGAAATGCGGCGCTTCGGTGGCGGATGTCTGCGGAGGATTATCGGCATGTATCGGTACGCTGATGGGGATCTATGACGCGCAGCAGACAGGATGCGGCCGGCGGATCGACGTGTCTATGATGGATTCCCTGGTATTTGGATTGGAGAATCAGTTCAGCACTTACCTGCGGACGGGAGAGGTTCCGGGGCCGAAGGGGAATCGTATGGAGGCCGCGGCGCCCTCCGGCGCATATCGGTGTAAAGACGGGATCCGGCTGATGGTCACGGTCACCACGGATGCCCAGTGGAAAAACTTTTGTGAAGCCTTGGGAAAACAGGAATGGCTGGAGAAAGAGGAATGGGCTGCCAGAGAGCAGAGAGTGGGGGCGTGCCGGGAACTGGACGAGCTGGTGAGCCAGGTGTTTGCATCCCGTACCAGCGGTGAGCTGGAGACCATGCTGCTTAAGAAGCAATGTGTCTTTGGGAGAGTGAATGACTTTGAAGCTGTGAAGAACCATCCCCAGGTGAAGCACCGCCGGACATTTGTTAATGCGGAATTTCCGAACGGTGTGGCATTTCAGGTGCCGGGCAATCCGATCCACATGAGCGGTATGGAGCGCCAGACGGAATATCCTGCGGCAACGCTGGGGTATCATACATTTGAAGTGTTAAAAGAAGCGTCGGACGAGGAGACGCTTCACAGGCTGTTTGACCCGGTTCTGAAAGAGGTCAGAGAAGCGGAAAAGAAAGTATATGAAAAATCGTAACCGTTCAGCACAGGATAGTGCCTGCAAGGGTACTGAGCAGATACGAAAAATCGTAAAGAAAAGAGGAGAAAAAAATGGATTTAAAGCTGGAAGGAAAAGTAGTAGGGATTACAGGCGGTTCCGAGGGAATCGGCAAGGCAACGGCGCTCGCGTTCGCGCAGGAGGGATGTAAGGTGGCGGTCTGCTCCAGATCCCAGGCAAAGCTGGACGCAGTGAAGGCCGAATTTCAGGAGGCAGGATATGACCTATTTACGAAGAGCGTGGATGTAGGTAATTCAGAACAGTTATATCAGTTTGTGGATGACATCGTGGAGCATTATGGAAAGATTGATATCTGGGTGAACAACGCGGCTATGACGATCGTGAAGTCGATCCTGGAATTGTCTCTGGAGGAATGGGATCAGGTCATGAAGACGAACTTGGATTCTTATTTTATAGGCACACAGGCATCCGCCCGCCATATGAAAGAGAACGGCGGAGGAATCATCGTGAACATGGCTTCCTTTGGAGGAATCCTGCCGCCCATGTACCGAAGCGCGTACTGCACCAGCAAAAGGGCGATCGAATGGCTGACCAAGTGCTCCGCGGCAGAGCTGGCGCCGTTCGGCATCCGTGTCAATGCGTGTGCGCCGGGAACCATCAACACCGCAATGCAGAAAGCGGCGGGACGTACCGCGGCAGATGTGGAAAAGGTGGCGAAGAACTTCGCGCTGCACCGTCCGGGCGAGCCGGAGGAGGTTGCCGAGGTGGTTCTGTTCCTGGCATCCCACATGTCTTCATACTGCGCGGGAATTACCGTGGAATGCAGTGGAGGAAAATTCATTTCCCAGGACTGCAATGCGGCGTGGGAGCAGATGAGGTAGCATAGGCAGGAATATCAAAAAAGGGCGGATTGTTCCGCTCTTTTTTGAATTTTAAAACCTCAATATATCCGATCTGAGGCTACTTTGTATTCTTAGTATATGCAACAAACTCCTTAATATGTAAAAAGGAACTCACCCTGAGCTCCTTTCCTTTGAATTAATATTACTGTCTTTTTCGCTCCGGAAAAAGACTTCTTTGTATTTTTATCCTATCTGGATTACTGTGGATTGTCAAGATGTTTTTTGAGATTCTCCCAAAATGTGAAATAAAAAGATTCTATCATATATAAGGGAAATCGACAAGATTGAATTAAGCAGTTCGAAATGTTCGCTATATTTTCAGAGAGCGTGATTTCCCGAGGTGTGACAAGTAAGTGCGCTCGAATGTGACATGTGGTATACAGTTTGCCCCATTGCAGGTGTGTCATAATGAAAAGCCGCTGAAACGGCACAAGGTATGGAAAAGAAAGAATACGGATATACCCGTTAAAACAGCTTCTTTTAAACATGAAAATGATGGGTAGTGGATATATTGCACAAAAAACGACAATGGAAAATGTGCAGAATACACAAAATAAAGGAAGATAACTAAAAAACAGGAAGTTGGAATGAAAGTTGCTAATTAATAAGTCATAAAGAAAAAGCTGCCCGAAAAATCAGGAAGGGAGGGGCGAGGCCAATCGTCCTCAGGGGCAGTACAAGGGACGAATGGGCAAAGTCAATCAGTACGATAGAAACAGTTCTCTTTTGCGGTACATAAAAAAGAGACTAAGAAGGAGGAGAAAATGTTAGGAGTAATAGGACTTATTTTGGCAATTGTGGCCCTGATCGTATTTGCGTATAAAGGGCTCGGCGCATTGCCTCTGGCAATCCTGGGGGCACTGATCGCGATCCTGTTTAACGGCATGCCGGTATGGACCACATTTGCAGAGCAATTCGCACCCGGATATGCAGGGGCATTTACCAGCTATCTGCTGTTGTTCGTGGCATCCGCGCTTTATGCGAAATTCATGGATATATCCGGTCTGGCGACATCCATCGGATATAAGATGGTGGACTGGTTCGGGACAAAGCATGTGGTACTGGTCGGAATCCTGATCGTTGGCGTGCTGACTTACAGCGGCGTCAGCCTGTTTGTGGTTATTTTCGCGGTAGCACCGATCCTGTTCATGATGTTCCAGGAAGCGGATCTCCCAAGGCATCTGACGGCAATCTGCTTTTCGGCAGGATCATCTACATTTACCATGACCTGTCTTCCGGGATCACCGCAGCTCTCCAATGTGGTTGCGACAGAATATCTGGGAACGACGCTGAATGCGGCGCCTGTCATGGGAATCATCTGCGGCGTCGCCCTGTTTGTGATGTGCTGGGCATACGGTGAGTGGGCGACAAAGAAGGCAAGAGAGCGTCAGGAAACATGGACGCCCATGGACAATGCGATGGAAGCCAAAAAGCGGGATGAGGTTCCGGAGGCATGGAAGGGATTCCTTACGGTTGTCGTTCTTCTTGCGACGATCATCATCGGAAGCCATCTGGGTGTTAACGCGACACTGATCGCGGTAGCGGCCATGCTGGTTGGATGCGTGCTGGTCGTGATCTTAAGCTTCGGACAGTTTCAGGACACAAACTGGATCAAATTGATCTCAGACGGCATGCAGAGCGGAGTCGGCTCCATCGGCGGCATCGCGGCAATCCTCGGATTCGGCGCGGTGGTTCGTACCACCCCGGCGTACCAGACGATCATCGACTGGTGTCTGGGACTGAATATCAATCCGCTGATCCTTGCGGTCGTTGTAACATGCGTGATCTGTGCCATCACCGGAGGATCATCTTCCGGACAGAGGATCATGTACGAGACGATGGCTCCGGTATTCATCTCTTCCGGTGCGAACTTAGGTGTCCTGCACAGACTGATCGCCATTGCGTCCGGTTCTCTTGACACACTGCCGCATTCTTCCGGCCTGTTTGTAGTGTACCAGGTACTCGGACTGACACATAAGGACGCGTACAGGCACACATTTGCCACAAGCGTTGTGGCGCCCTTGTGCGTAACGATCGTAGCGACTGTGATTTGTGTGGCAATTGGATTATAATTGAAAAAACAGAATATAGAGCTGTGCAAAAGCACAGGCAGACCATTCGTTTTCCGGAGAAAGCGGATGACAAAAAACAAGCTTTTACAAAAAAATAATATAAAATATGGAGGATTTTACTATGGAACAGAAACATCGCTTTGACGAAACATGCCGTTATGAGGAGAGCTTCACCATTCCGAATTGGAATAAGATGCTGGACGGCAAGGTAGTGATCGTGGTAGGCGCGAGCTACGGAATGGGCAAGAAAATGGCACAGGTCATGGTAGAGCATGGCGCAAAGGTGCTTGCAACCGCACGGGGGCTTGCAAGGCTGGAGGAAGCCGTTGCGGACATCAAGGAAAAGACAGGCGGCGAGATCGCGGCAATGGCAGCCGATATCTCCAAATCCGCGGACTGCCAGGCAGTCTTTGATAAAGCGGTTGAGCTTTACGGAACCGTGGACGTACTGGTAAACAATGCCGGAAAAGGGGAACTGATCACCATCGACGCGGTAACGGATGAGATGATCGACTCTGTTGTAGATATCAACATGAAGGGCCTGATCTATATGTGCCGCGCGGCGGTCAACTATTTCAAATCCAAAGAGGTTGTCAGCGGGAATATCATCAACGTATCCTCTGTCAACGGCATCCGGCCGATGTGCGGCGCTGCATACTGCGCGACCAAGGGCGGCCTGAACACTCTGACAAAAAATGTTGCCATCCGCTGCGTAGATACGGGGATCCGCTGCAACGCCATTGCTCCGGGACATACTCCCAGCCCCACCGCTTACGCGCACGATGACGGCGGCCCGCAGACGACGGAAGAGGGCGTTATGAATCAGATCCGCAACGAGAGAACTGTCCGCTCCGTACATCCCTGGGAAATCGACCAGGCATACGCGGTGCTCTTCATGGCAAGCGATATGTCACGCTGTATCAACGGAGAGGTTCTTGCGGTAGACTGCGGATGCTATCTGTAAAAAGAAAATTTTTGGATGGATGAGCAGGCTGGAGGCTCTTTAGAGTATCCAGCCGTACAAGCGGAAGAACTTGAAAGTGTATCAGATGGGCGGCAGTGTCAAAACTGCTGCCCATCATTGCAATACCATCGTATGCAGAAAAGCTGCCAGTGGCAGGTTTTCTGTATGTAAAAAAAGACTTATTTTAAGAAAAATGAGGTGGTTATCATGAACAAGAAGACATATCGCTGGGTGATCTGTGCCGGATGTACGCTGATGTTTTTCTGTACGGCAGGACTTGGGATGACGGGATTTTCCGTATATCAGCCCTACCTGATCAGCGTGGGAGGACTTACAAACGCGCAGGCCTCCATGCTGACCTCCGTGCGGAGCATGTTTACGTTTTTTACCATGTTTGCGGCGGCAAGGATTTTAAACAAGACTGATATCCGTCTGGGAGGGACCTTGTCCGTGCTGGGGATTACTGTATCGCTGATCCTGTACGGCATCGCGGACAGCTATCCGGTCTATGTGGCGGCCGCCGCCGTGGCAGGCATCTGCTATGGGATCGGCGGGATGCTGGCGGTATCGGTCATGATCCACCGCTGGTTCGAGGAACATGAAGGGCTTGCAGTAGGCATCTGCTCGGCGGGAAGCGGATTTTCCGCCGTGATCGGAACCCCGGTCATTGTTTGGCTGATCGAGACATTTTCCATGAAACAGGCATTTTTTATAGAAGCAGGCTTTGTAGTCATTCTGGCGGTTCTGGTATTTTTGATGCTGCGAAACCGCCCGAAGGGGGAGGAAAGGCCGCCCCAGTTTGTGTCAAAAACCAAAAAGGGGGATTCCGATGAGACGATGTTCCTGATTGGGAAACGGGAACAGGCCTTCGTGATGCTGGGCACCCTGCTTATGGGATTTACCTATGCCGCCTCCTCCCATATTTCCGTATTGTACAGAACCGCGGGGTACTCGTCGGGACAGGTCTCCCTGCTGGTATCCGTCATGGGGGCCGCGCTGTTTATCGGCAAATGTGTTTACGGAGCAGCCACCGACAAAATAGGAAGCTATTGCTCCGGAAACCTCTTTTTCGGGATGCTGGTGCTGGGAGGAGCCTTATGCTGTATGGCCGGAAACCACAGCATGATCTCCTCGGTGGCTGCGGTGACCCTGGTGTGCGGAGGCTCGGTGCTCCTTTCGGTGGGGTTGACGATCATTGCCAATGCCGTGGCGAAACAAAAATTTTACGCGGTTGTGGTGAGAAGGATCCAGATCACCTATATGCTGGGCTCCATGGTGTTCGGCGTGGTGCCGGGAATGATTGCGGATCATACGGGCAGCTATGTACCGGCATACGCGGTGATCACGGGATTTGCGGCCGCTGCCATGGCGCTGATCCAGCCGATCCTGAGGAAACGGAGCAGGGAGCAGTAAAGAGGGAACCCTGTGCGGCTTCTGTGCATGTGTCTGAAATGTGACACAATGTGCCAGAGTGTATCTGCACAGGAAGATAAAACTGCGCTATCAGGTTTTGCATAGGAACTGCAGGAAAATAACCTAAACAGATTGCGCAGGTTATTTCCATACCATTGCATGTAAAAAAACAATAAGATTTCCCGAAAAAGAAATATAACGGATCGTAAAAGAGTTGGCATGGGAATTGCTATATAGATATAACAGATAGACAAAAAAATACAGATAGGAGTTGGAGATTATGAGCAAACCATTAGAGGGATACAGGATCCTGGATTTCAGCCAGTTTATGTCTGGCCCGATGTGTACCATGTTATTGAGCGATTTCGGAGCAGAGGTGATCAAGATCGAGAACCCGCCGATCGGGGACAATACCCGCTACGGACAGGTGATCGACAACGGGACCAGCAGCCATTTCGCGACCCGCAACAGAGGAAAGAAGAGCATTGTCCTCAATATGAAGGACGAAGCGCACAAGAACCTGTTCCTGAAGCTGGTAAAGACAGCGGACGCAGTCATCGAAAATTACAAGCCGGGCACCATGAAAAAGTTCGGGATTGACTACGACGTACTGAAAGAGATCAATCCGAAGATCGTATACGCGTCCATTTCCGGATACGGCCAGGAAGGCCCTTATGCGGGACACGCGGCGTTTGACCAGACGGTACAGGCGGAATCCGGACTCATGAGTATCACCGGCCAGGAGGGCGGGGAGCCTGTAAAATGCGGCGCTTCCGTGGCAGATTATTCCGGCGGCCTGATGGCATGTATTGGTACCTTGATGGGAATCCTGGAGGCGCAGAAGACCGGACAGGGGAGACGGATCGATGTATCCATGATGGAATCCCTCCTGTTCTGTCTGGAAAACCAGTTCAGTTCTTACCTGAGAACCGGAAATATCCCGAAGCCAAGCGGAAACAGCTATGCTTCCTCAGCACCCATCGGGGCTTATCAATGTAAAGACGGAAAATCTCTGATGATCACAGTGGGGACGGATGCGCAGTGGAAGACCTTCTGCGAAGCATTGGAGCAGCCCCAATGGCTGGAAAATGAAAACTGGGCGACCATGGTCCAGAGGGCAAAGGATTACAAACAGATCGATGCGGAAGTGAACCGTGTATTTGCGGATTATACCAGTGACGAGCTGGCAGAGAAACTTCTGGCGAAAAACTGTGTATACGGCAAGATCAATGATTTTGAAGCCGTGAAGAACCATCCCCAGATCGCGTACCGTAAGGCGCTTGTGGATACGGAGTTTGAAAACGGCGTGAAGTTTACGGTGCCGGGCAACCCGATCCTCATGAGCGGAGTGGAAAGAGGAGAAGTATACAAGGCAGCGGCGCTCGGAGAGCATACATTCGAAATCCTTAAGGAAGTGGAGAGTGAAGAGAAGCTCCATGAGCTCTTCGACCCGGTATTTGAAAAGATCGAAGCCGCGCAGGACGCGATTTATTCAAAATCAAAGAAATAAGGCGATTTACTCAAAATTTAAAAAATGAGGCGATTTATTCATCATCAAAAAAATAAGGAAAGGGTGGAAATGATGAAAGAGAAAGTAATCGGTTTTTTTGGACTTGGAAATATGGGACTGCCGATCTGCCAGGGGATGGTAAAGTGCGGCTATCAGGTGATCCTTCCCTGCTTCCGTCCGGCCCGGACGCCGGAGAGGGAAGCGGCGATCAAAGAAATGCTGGAGCAGGGGGCGTCCGCCGGAACCTCACAGGCGGAAATGATCCGGCAGTGCGATATCTTCATGCTGAGCCTTCCCAAATCCCAGCAGGTGGAAGATCTGGTGCTTGCTGAGGATGGTATTTTGAAAAATGCAAAGCCGGGCTCCGTGATCATTGATATGACCTCCGCGGACGCGTCGAGTACGAGAAATCTTGCAAAGCTTCTGGAAGAAAAGAATATCGATATCCTGGACTGCCCGGTCAGCGGCGGAGTCGGCGGCGCGGCGGCGCAGACTTTGACGATCATGGTGGGCGGCAAGAAGGAAGTATTTGATCAATACAGAGAGATCCTGGATACGGCTGGAGACCCGGATAAGATATTCTATATCGGACCCAGCGGTTCCGGTGATATGATCAAGTGCGCCAACAATTTCCTCAGCTCCTGCTGCGCGGCGGCGTCCGCGGAAGCGATCGCCGTCTGCGCGAAGGCGGGGATCGACCCGAGAGTGGCCGCGGACATCATTGGAAAAAGCGGCGGCACAAACCATGCGGTCACCACAAAATTCCCGAACCTTCTGTTCAAAGGAAAGCAGTTCAACTTTGCGCTGAATTTGATGGAAAAAGACATCGGATTGTTTAACAAAGCGGCAAAGGAAATGAATGTTCCGGCATTTTTCGGAAATACCACGGCGCAGCTCTGGAAGATCCCGATGGCGGAGCTTGGGGAAACCGCGGACTGGATCAACGTTCCGAGGCTGTATGAGAAGTGGGCGGATGTCAATCTGTCCGGCGCAGATGTGGAAGAGTAAGCACAAAGTAAAGGAGAAGCATTATGAGCAGACTGGTTAAGGCAGGGAAAATTGAGGAAGTATATTATGCACGCCTGATTCCGGGGGAGGACATCCTGCAGGCAATCTATGAAATCTGCGCGGAGCATGAGATCAGGACCGGGGTGATCCTGGACGGAAGCGGCGCCGGAGTGGATTTCACGTATCAGCATTTTCCATTTAATAAGGCATTCATTGATCCGAAGCTGAATGTCGTGATCGCTTCCATGGAAGGGAAATGTGAGATGAGCATCCACGGGACCATCGGTACGACGGTGGTGAAGCTGCCGGAGGGCAAGCGCGCGGATGAAGTGATCGACGGAATGTACCCGACGATTCCGGGATATCTGGAAACCATCGAGGACAAATGGCACATGCTTGGTTCCATGGGCGGAGACGGAACGCCCTATGTACATGCGCACTGCGTCGCGTCCAATAAGGACTGCACGGTGTGCGGGCATCTGATGCCGGGCTCCAAGGTCGGCTCCGGCAACCCGGAATTACCTTCCCACTTTACGCTGGTCATCGCCAAGGTGTCTGGTGTGGAATGGCAGGCGGTATTGGATGAACATAAATTCTTCTATCAGGACGTGGTAGAGTTCGAGTATTAATCGGTTTTCAGAGCGGCAGAAAGGCCGACGGATCAGTACTCTGAGTTAAGTATATAAGGAGGTTGACAGCACGATGGAAAGACAATGGTCCCCCCGTCAGGAGGAGGTAAAACAAAAATTTATTGATGCCCGCGGCAAATGGAAATGGAGCGCCATGTGGGATACGATCCTGGAACTGGATCCGGACATCATCGACGCTTATGCTGACTATTCTTCCGTAGCAGATAAGCGGGAAATCCTGGAACTGAAAATGCGCAAGCTGATCTGCGTTGCCATCGACAGCGTGACAGGATGCCTGAATGCAAACGGGTTGAAAAATCATATGAAGCATTCACTCCAGCTTGGCATCACCGTGGCAGAGATTCTGGAAACGCTGGAGATCACCAGCATGGTCGGAACCTGCTGCTACAGCTTGGGAGTTCCGCTCCTTGTGGATTCCATGCAGGCGAGAGGCGTGAGTGTCGCGGCGATCGAATTGAATGAAAAGCAGAAAGCATTGAAGAAGGAATACATTGAGACACACAACGGATACTGGACGGATGAAAAAGAGAACATCTTAAAGCTGGATCCGGAATATTTTGAAACATTTTCCAGATTCGAGGACGTTCCCTGCAAGAGCGGCCCGCTTTCCGAAAAAGAGAGGGAGCTTCTCTATGTTGCCGTACACGCGGCACCGGTCACCCTGCACAGGGACGCGCTCAAATACCACATTGACCGGGCGCTGGACAGCGGAGCGGCCATGCAGGAGATTGTGGAGGTATTCGAGATCGTGAGCACGCTTGGCATCCACGCAATCACGATGGGCGTGCCGATCCTGAAAGAGGCGATCTCGGAAGTGGAAGCGGAGAAAGTGGCAAAATAAAAAATGGAAAAAGAGAGGAGAAATCACATGGCACAGACAATGGAAAAACCGGATTGGCACAAACTTCCCACCCCGGATTTTGATTCAATCGTAGGAACCGGCCTCGGACCGAGATATATGGATTATACATGGAGGGACGTTGCACTCTACGCGCTGGGCGTAGGCTGTACAAAGGACGACCTTCCTTACATCTGGGAGGGCTGCCCGGACGGATTTAAAGCGCTCCCGACCTTCGTTCTGGTGACCTATCTGAACGCGATCCAGCTCCAGCCCCAGAGAAGGGTACCGTATGCGCCCAACGAGATCCCGGGCGACCTGATCATCAAGGCGCTTGGCGGGTATATCCCGAACCGGCTCCACATGGGCGTTGATATCCTGCTTCACAGACCGATCGATTCCCTGTGCGGCAAGTTTCTGACCGAGGACTGCGTGGAAGAGATCTTTGACTGGGGCGACAAGGGCGTCGTAAACCAGTGCAAGATGGATATGTTCGACATTGCGGGCAATCCGGTATGTACGGTGAGAAGCCAGCATCTGTTCGCAGCGTTCGGCAACAACGGAAGGCCCAAATTCGTTTCCAACAAGATGCAGTACCCGGACCGTGCTCCGGACTTCGAGTGCGAGGACCATATCGCGGATAACCTGGCGGCACTGTACAGACTGACCGGTGACACCTATACGACACACATTGACCCGAAGGTGGGACAGGGCTATGGCTATAAAGGGGCATTTATGCCGGGGCTCTGCACGGTAGGCTTTGCGGCACGGCTGGCAATCCAGGCATTTATTCCGTATCAGCCGGAGCGGGTGACACACATTGCCACACAGCTTCGTGCGGTCACCTTCCCGGATACCCATGTAAAATTCCAGGCATGGAAGCTGGAAGAGGGTAAGGTGGTCTATAAGATGCTGAATGAAAGCGGTAAGGCAATCGTAGATAACTGTCTGCTGGAATATAAATAAGATTTTCTAAGAAAAGAGGAATGTTATGAGAAAACTTTTTCAGAGAAATAAGATGCTGGAAGCCATCGAAAACGGCCGTGCGCCGATCGGATTTTTTAATTACATCAAGGACACGACCATTCTGGACGTGGCAGGCACGGTGGGTTTTGATTTCGCGATCATAGACAGCGAGCATGCGGTAATGGACCGGGAAACGATCGAGCATATGATCCTTGCGGCGCAGGTAAACGACGTTGTGCCGCTGATCCGTGTGCCGGATGTCATTCCCTATCTGCTCCGCAATTATATGGAAATGGGCGCGCAGGGGGTTCTGGTTCCCCATATCACCACCGGGGAAGAATGCAAAAAGGGGCAGGATGCCCTCCGCTATCCGCCCTACGGCACGGCAAGTTGCTGCCGCTCCATCCATTCCGACGGCTACCGTCCGGCGAACTGGATGGATTATCTGGACTGGGTGCAGGAGAATGTATCCTATATCCCGATGATCGAGGATCCAAAAGGCGTGGAAAATCTGGATGAGATCTTATCCGTGCTGAAGCCGGGGCGGGATATGGTCATGTTCGGAAAGGCAGATTACGGCCAGGCCCTTGGAACACTGAACCGTGACGGCTCGATCAATCCGGCGGTCAACGAGGCGTATATCAAGACCATGGAAAAATGCCGCGAGTATAAGATCGGCTTCATGGCATGTCCCCAGACCTCACCGGGAGGACAGACAGCGGCCGACGTACAGAAGGTCATCGACGAGGGCAGCAGCGCGGTTGTCCTGAATACGGACCAGATGACCCTTGCGGACGCATTTCGGAATGTGGTCAGCAAGTGTATGGATATGAAGATTCAATAAGGAACCGAGAGGAGGACATAAGATGCATTATAAATATTTACTGAGCCCGGGAAAGATAGGCTCTCTGGAAATAAAAAACAGAACGATCATGGCTCCCATGTCCGCGGCTCTCGGGAATCCGGACGGAACCATGTCGGATGAACTGATCGCGTATTATACCGCGCGCGCGAAGGGCGGGATCGGAATGATCCTGACAGAGTATGCCTTTGTCACACCGGAAGGCAGATCCTCGGATCATCAGATTTCGATCGCGGATGACAGCGTGATCCCGGGACTGCAGAAGCTGACGAAGATCATGCATGAAAATGACTGCAAGATCGGACTGCAGCTCCAGCACGGCGGGCGCAGGGCCATGGGGGAAAACTGCGATCTGATCGCGCCCTCGCCGATCGCCATGGAATACGGCGCAAGAGTGCCTCATGCCATGACGACCAGGGAAGTCTATGATCTGATCGATGCGTTTGTGGCTGCTGCCGTGAGGGCACAGAAAGCCGGATTTGACCTGGTGGAGGTGCACTGCGCGCATGGCTATCTGCTGAATGACTTCGTTTCCCCGAGGGCCAACCGGAGGACGGATGAATTTGGAGGAAGCATCGCGGGACGCGCAAAGGCGCCGGTAGAGATCATAAAAGGAATTAAAAAAGCCTGCGGTCAGGACTTCCCAGTCAGTGTACGTGTGAGTGCGGACGAGATGGTAGAGGACGGCAACAAAAAGAGAGATTCCGCGGCCATGGCGATGCTCTTCGAGGAAGCGGGTGCGGATCTGATCAACGTATCCTGCGGTGTAAACGGCGTCGGCAAGGGGATCGCCCCCGCGGCGCGTGAATCCGGACACAATGTGGAAGCGGCGGAGCAGATCCGGAAGGTCGTGGATATCAAGGTCGGCGTGGCCGGCAGGCTCACCGAACCGGTCTATGCGGAAATGGTGCTCCGAAGCGGGAGCGCGGATTTTGTGACACTGGGACGTCCGCTGTTTGCGGATCCGGAATTTGTCCTCAAAGCGTCGGAAGGAAGGGAGCAGGAGATCTGTCCCTGTGTAAGCTGCCTTCTGAGATGCTACGGCAACTATGGACACGGCGGGATCTTCCGGGGATGTATGGTCAATCCATTCTCCATGAGAGAAACGACCCTGGTTCCGAAGCCGGCAGAGGTGAAGAAAAATATCGTGATCGTCGGCGCAGGCCCGGCAGGACTGGAGACTGCCTGGATCGCGGCAAAACGGGGCCATCATGTCACAATCCTGGAAAAGAATGATTATGTGGGAGGACAGTTCCAGGCAGCTTCCGTACCGCCTCATAAGCAATTGATCGCCGGGGCGGTCGCATATTACCGGACCATGTGTGAAAAATACGGCGTGGAGATCCGATACAATACCGAGGCGGACAAGGAACGGATCCTTTCTCTGAAACCAGATACCGTGGTATTGGCAACCGGAGGGCAGGCGCTGCTCCCGCCGATTCCGGGATTGAAAGAGGCAGATACGCTGACCGGGCTTCAGGTACTGCAGGGCGTCCAGCCGGGAGGAAAGAAGGTGCTGGTGCTCGGAGGCGGCGCCCAGGGTGCGGAGACAGCAGACCATCTGGGAGATTACGGCTATGACGTGACGGTTGTCGAGATGCGGGACGGCATCGCATTGGACGATCCGGAGGCAGTACGCGAAAAACTTCTGGAACGGTTCAAGAAGAACGACATCAAGTGTCTGACGGGAACTACGGTGAAATATATCCATACGGACGGCGTAGACGCGGAAAAAGACGGACAGCCGGTATCCGTGCGCGGATTTGACCGTGTGATCATGTCGCTGGGAGTACGCAATTACAATCCGTTGGAGGAACAGCTGACAGGACTGGTAGAACAGGTGGCTGTGGTAGGAGACGCGGTCCGCGGGTCGAATGCGGTAGAAGCGCTTTATCAAGCGGCTGTGCTGGGATGTGAATTATAAAAAGATATTGAGTGCTGGCATAATGCTCAGAGCCGATGTCATCGACTCTGAGCATCACATCTGCTTACTATCCTCTTTTCAACCTTCTATACTGCATTTTCTTCCATATTTTTCTTGCAGAAACGCATACATCTGTATCAACATGTAAAAATTTAACTAATATCTCATTGTCTACAAGATTCAGAGCGGTTTCTATATCTTCTGCGCGCCGTACGATCATGTCCACCTTCATCAATACCTCCCGCACGATTGCAATAGGGACAGAATCTAAAACCGGGACTAAGATATTTCCGGCCTCGCCGGGTAATATTTCTAATACGCCCCCGCCATAGCTTCGGCCACAGATTTCTGTGAAAGCAAAAGAAATACTGTTATAGTAAGATAAAACAATTCTTTCTGGCTCAATATCCCTGTTGAACTTTATTCTGTGCATGGTATCCGTGGAAACAGCATCACAGCAATTTAATACAAATTTGGGATACAGATTATTCCTGCGGAGAAAAAACGCGTCCGGCGCCCAGACAGAGGGAACTTGATACCAATTTTCCCTGATCCTGCATTTGTACCCCTGATCCTCTTTATTACTTTCTCCAAACGCAATATAATCTCTTTGTCCCTTAGAATATTCTTCAATAGGCTTATCAGGAAAATGAATCAGATAGGCAGCTTTTCCCTGTGCGACATTTTTTCGCCAGTCTTCTCTGCGAAAATAAACACTATGGGCATGAGAACTCCGGCCGACTAAAGGACACACTACGTCCCCTAAATCATAAGCATCCACTGTTTCCTGATTAACAGAAAAATATTTATTATTTCCCGTTGTGATTCCCACATTTATAATGCCTGTATCAGACAGCTTTTGAAATCGATGATCTTCTTTCAACCGGGATATGATCTGGTTTTCTTCTATCGTTGTAAAATATTTTGTCCATTTTTCATGAGTATGGCTTAATTTTTGAAAACTATTGGCAAAAATATCCAGATTTTCCAGGTCATCCAAATTATTCAGTTCAAGAATTTTGATTCCCTTCTCAAAATCCCCTTTTTCGCCGATCAATACAACTACTTCCTGTTCAATCCCTGAAAATACTAACTCCTCAAAAGTTATTAAAGTGATTTTCGATAATTCATTAGACAAAAATAATCTTAAATCCTCTGCGTACGCGACTTGGAGAATTTCCGCCGGAATTACAAATGCGATTTTTCCATTCTTATTTAACATATGAATGCAGGCCACCATAAATCCAACCCATGTATTAATCAATTTATTAGATTTCATGCCATGGGCAATTAAAATATTTGCCATCTCTTCCCGCTGTTTTTCATCAAGATACTGATAGCGAATGTATGGAGGATTTCCTAAAATCAAATCATATTTGAGATGATCTTTATATTCATGGTAAAATTCGAAGAAGTCTTTATTTAATACATTTATATTAGGAAAATCTCCTGATTTTTCATTTAATTTATCGATTTCTTCCTTTTCAATCTCAATAGCAGTAATGACATTTTCTTTATGCATAAAATTCATTTTAATCAAAGCATCAATAAAAACACCATCTCCACAGCTGGGTTCTAAAATCGTGTGTATAGACGGATCGCCTTTAAAAAAATCCACCATCTTTTCAGCCAATTTGAGCGGTGTATAATAAGCGCC
>CATLCV010000016.1 GCA_949893755.1 uncultured Lachnospiraceae bacterium
GTTCATTTCAGGCATAGTATACACGATTTTCGATGTCAGATAAAGAGTATTGGGAAAATATACCTTCGTAAATATGCATAATTTTTTCTGTAATATCCCTACATGTTCATTCATGCGTTTATTCTGTACAGATTATATTCTTTTTGGAAACCGGCTTCACTGGACGGTAAAAAGCGGGAGGCATGAATGAACGATAAAATAAATATGAAAAAAATTACAAAATGGTTTATTGGAGTTATCACTGCCTGCATCTTGATTTACCTTGCGATCCGGCATTTAGATATGATAGCAGCCGGTATATCCTGGCTGATTCATATTACATTTCCAATATTACTGGGAATTATTTTTGCCCTGATTCTGAATGTGCCGCTGCGTCCGATTGAAAAACATCTGCCCATAAAAAAATCAAAAGCAAAACGGCCATTGGCAATTATTTTGTCACTCGTGCTGGTTCTTGGAATTTTTACAGGCGTCGCTTTCCTTGTCCTCCCGGAAATAGGAAATGCCGTTCGGCTCATTGCACAAATTGTCATGTCCGGCATAGACCAGGCGGCTTCGTTGGAAGGAACAATAGACTTTTCCGAACTGCCGTTGGGAGATTATTTGGAACAGATTGATATTGACTGGATACAGCTAAAAAGGAATTTGGAACAATGGACAGTAGCACAAAGGGAAGTGTTAATCCGGCACGCTGCCGGAGCTGTCAGTTCCATAGCCGTCGCTTTTGTAAATCTCTTTATTGGAGTGGTTTTTTCTATCTATATACTGGCAAATAAAGAAAAGCTCAAAAAGCAGACATTACGGCTTATCCATACGTGGTTTCCGCAGAAGTTTGGTGATTTACTCGTACATATTACTGCTGTATGCAATTTGAGTTTTCGGAATTTCATTGCAGGGCAGGCTACGGAAGCTGTTATTTTGGGAAGTCTCTGTACAGTTGGTATGTTAATCCTCCGCCTTCCCTATGCTCCTATGATTGGCGCTTTGGTTGGTGTCACCGCCCTTATACCAATCGTTGGGGCTTTTATCGGCACGATTGTCGGAGCATTCCTCATACTGACGGTGAGTCCTTTTAAAGCATTTGTATTCGTTGCATTTCTTTTAATTTTGCAGCAGATAGAAGGAAATCTGATTTATCCAAAAGTTGTTGGATCTAAAATCAACCTTCCTGCAATGTGGGTACTTGCCGCCGTGACAATAGGCGGAAATTTTGCCGGACCTATTGGAATGCTTCTTGGCGTACCTGCTGCATCTGCCACTTATGAACTGCTGAAAGAAGCCACTGCAAAGCGTGAAAAAACATTAAAGCATTCAAATACATTTGAGGAGTGATATTATGGAACCACAGGGAAAACCCACTTTGTGGATTTTGCTTACCCGGCAAACTTGATGGGGATTCCGTCTACGCTCCGCTCCGGTCCGCGCTAAACGGACATCCACTGGATGCCCAGCGCCCCATGCCCTCGGTTCCTGCATATTTGGAAAATATGCAGGTGCAGCTAGCTGTGCGGCTGCGGAAGCAGACGTAAGAGCGCGTCAGGCAAATGACAAATCTGTGAAAAAATGAATTGCCTTTATTGGAAATGATGATATAATGTAAAAAGTTTCCAACCGTACAAATGGAAAAGTCCGCTGCAAAAGGAGAAATGAATCATGAATGCAAAATATCAGAAAACGATCTACGCGTGTTTTGTGGGATATGTTGTGCAGGCGATCATCAATAATTTTGTCCCGCTTTTGTTTTTGACCTTTGAGAGTACGTACCAGATTCCGCTCAGCCGGATCACCACACTGATCACGTTCAACTTCGGGATCCAGCTGCTGGTGGATCTGCTGTCGGCGGGATTTGTGGACAGGATCGGTTACCGGGTTTCGATCATGCTCGCCCACATTTTTTCGGCGGCGGGGCTGCTGGGACTTGCCGTGCTGCCGGAGATCCTGCCCAGCGCCTATGCAGGGCTCCTGATCTCGGTGACGATCTATGCCCTGGGGGGCGGGCTTTTGGAGGTGCTGGTCAGCCCGATCGTGGAGAGCTGTCCCACGGACAATAAGGAAAAGGCCATGAGTCTGCTGCATTCCTTCTACTGCTGGGGGCATGTGGGAGTGGTGCTCCTTTCCACCCTGTTTTTCCGGATATTTGGGATTGAAAACTGGAAGCTTCTGACCGTGATCTGGATGATCGTTCCCGTTGCCAATGCATTTGTTTTTGCAAAAACGCCGATGGCGCCGCTTGTGGAAGAGGGGGAAAAAGGAATGACCATGGCAGACCTGTTCCGAAGCAAGGTGTTCTGGGTGCTGATGCTGATGATGACGTGCGCGGGCGCCAGTGAACAGGCCGTGAGCCAGTGGGCGTCTACCTTTGCAGAGAGGGGGCTGGGCGTGACCAAGACGGTGGGAGACCTGGCCGGCCCCATGGCATTTGCCATATTGATGGGAAGCGCGAGAGCCTTCTATGGAAAATTTGGAGACAGGATCGACCTGGATCGGTTTATGGTCGGAAGCGGAATCCTCTGCGTGCTGTCCTACCTGTGCATTTCCCTTTCGCCGTCCCCGGTGCTGTCCCTTGTGGGCTGTGCCGTCTGCGGACTGTCCGTGGGGATCATGTGGCCCGGGAGCTTCAGTAAGGCGTCCGCTCTGATCAGAAACGGCGGGACGGCCATGTTCGCGCTGCTGGCTCTGGCGGGAGACTTAGGGTGCTCCGGCGGTCCTACGCTGGTGGGAACGATTTCCAGTATGGCGTCGGATGACCTGAAAAAAGGAATCCTGGCAGCGGTGGTATTTCCGGTATTGCTGGTGGCAGGGGTGGTGCTCAGCCGCAGGCCGATGGATCGCAGCAGTGATGGTTGTTAGGAACTGTAGCAGATGGATGCGTAGGTTGGATGATCTTTAGATCATCCAACCTACGGGCGGAATATTTATTGACAATTCCTTAATCTGTTTTGGTATATTTCTCGATCAGAGATTCATAAGTCTTTTTTTCTTTATCATAGTTGATTCCCACTAAAAGGATATCTCCCGTATATGTTTCAATCCATGACGCATATTCCTTTTCCTTGATCTGCCGGATGGCGCCGTCTGCGGTTTTATCCCATTTCAGTTCTACTACCAGCGCCGGACGGTCCACATTCCGCTTCGGCAGATATGCCACATCCGCAAAGCCTTTTCCTGACGGAAGCTCCATGATCGGATTTACATAATATACCTTTGCGCTGTAGTATGCCATGAGGATTGCGCAGGTAAGAGAGTTTTCGTGATGATATTTCAATACGGACGCGGTTTCATTATGGATTGCGGACAGTCCGTCCGCTACAGCGTTTCCGTCCAGCGCCCATGTGCGTTCCAGAAGTTCCTGGGAGCGGTTCAGGGACTGGACTACGCCGTCCCATCCTCCGACCTTTACGGCACGTATAAATTCCTGCTCGATCTCCTGATTGGGAATAAAAACCTCGCTTGTAATTTTATCATAGGTCAGATAACCAAGGTGGACCAGCAGCGTCAGCACGTCGTCTCTGGTCCGGAAGGTGGTCATATCGTTCTGGAATGTGGAAGGGTCGATCACACAGCGCCCATTTCCAAGCATTGCCGTGATAGCCTCCTTCAGCCCATCAAAATTTAGGTCTATATAAACTTTCAATGCCTCGTAAGTCTCCGTCCCAGTCCAATAGCTCTGAATTTCCTTCCATGTTAATGCGTCAGCCACGGATTTTGGATTGTAGATATGAAGCCGGCCTACACGATATCCGTCGTACCATCTTTCCATCTCGCCGTAGTCCACATCCCGCTCATTGCATGCCGCAAGGACTTCTTCCTCCGTAAATCCAAAATATTCATCCAGGTTCTTGGGGGAGATCATGGAATAATCATCGAAAATATTGACCGCAGAGTGTTCCCCGTACTTCTTGATCGGCAGGATTCCCGTCATATAGACCAGTTCCGTATATTCTGCGTCTTTAAAAAGCCCCCGTAAAAAATCCAGATATCTTTTCTGCTCTTCTTTACGGTTCCTTGCAATCCGGAATACACAGTCCCACTCATCAACAATGAAGATAAATCCGTTTCCGGTCTGAATAAATATCTGTTCAAGAGCATCTGTCAGACTGCTGTCTGCGCCGATTCTTTTACATTCTGGAAATTCGATCAGCAATTCTGACGTTACGCTTCGTTCCATTTCTTCGATATATGTGCCAAGATGATCTTCTGTTTTCAAAAAACGCTGCATATTTAACCGGATCACCTGGTGTTGGTTCAAATGCTCCTGAAAGCTGGGGGCTCGCTCAATATTCAGCCCGGAAAACAGTTCGGCTGAATCACAGCCGCAGCTATAGTAAGCAGTCAGCATGTTCGCTGCCATTGATTTTCCAAAACGGCGCGGACGGCTCACACATACGAATTTTCTTTCGGTTCTGTATACCGCATTCATCTTTGAGATCAGCATACTTTTATCAATATAGAAATTAGAAAAACGTGAGTCCTGAAATGAAATATTTCCCGGATTTACATAAATCCCCATGCCGGATCATCTCCTTTACAATCTAAGTTGATTTCATTTTATCATTGAAAAACAGTCGAGGCAAGCGGAAAACGGGTATCCCTGTCCTGCTTTTGCCGTAGTTTATCGGCAAGCCGGTAAACTGTGAGAGGGGTTGCATGTGCCGGGTATGGAGAAGTAAAACATGACTCCGTCCTGCATATTTTTTACGCCGTAATCCAGGTTCTGCATGGACAGGATCTGTGCGACTATGGACAGCCCCAGCCCGGAGCCGTGATAGCCGGTATCCGGATTCCGGTAAAACTTTGTCCAGATCCTGGGCAGGATTTCCTCCGGTATCGCTTTTCCCTCGTTCAGGATAGAGAAATGCAGGAGATCCCCGCGTATGGTCAGGGACAGTTCCAGCCTGCCGCCGGGGCATACATTTTTCCGGGCGTTCAGGATCAGGTTGTCCAGCACCTGCTCCATCCGCTTTCGGTCTGTCTTTACAAAAATTTTCTCCTCCGGCAGTTCATACTCCAATTGGAAATCCGCGTCCGGAATGTCGGTCAGCAGGCGTCCCGCCGCGGTTTCTGCCAATTCCACAAAGTCAAATGTTTCCATCACAAGCTCAGAAGCGCCGCTCTCCAGCGCCGACAGATCCAGCAGGGTGGTGATCAGGCCGCTCATGCGCTCGGTCTCGGAAATGATGATGTCCGTGTATCGCTGCCGCACTGCCTCGTCAGTCTCGTCCTGGATTCCTTCCGCATAGGCCCGGATGACTCCGACGGGGGTTTTCATTTCATGGGACAGGCTGTCGGTCAGATCTTTGCGCTCCGCAAGAAGACGCTGCTTTTCCGCAACCTCTTCCGCAAGCTGGGTGTTGGCAGTTTCCAAGCGGGCGTTGGTATCTTCCAGCTGTGCATTGGCATTTTCCAAGCGTACATTGGTATCTTCCAGCTGCGAATTGGCGTTTTCCAGCTGAGTATTGGTATCTTCCAGCTGCGAATTGGCGTTTTCCAGCTGAGTATTGGTATCTTCCAGCTGTGCATTGGCATCCTCCAGCTGTGAATTCGTGAGTTCCAGCCGGGCCAGCGTATCCTGCAGGTTTTCGGACATCCGGCTCAGGCTGTCGGAGAGCTCGCCGAATTCATCCTCCGAGGTGAGCCGGCAGGGCTCGGAAAAGTCCAGATGCGCCAGTCGCCCGGCAGTCTCATTGAGCCGGGAAATTGGGTCGGAGATAAAACGCCCCATCAGAAAATCGACTGCCAGGATCAGCGGGATCACGAATCCGAGCCAGACCAGAAGGGATATATCCGGATCATCAGATATATGCGTGGAAAACAGGTAAGACGCGATCAAGAGGACACCGGCAAGCTTGGAGGTGATGATGATTTTTTTACAGACCGTGCGGGGGGAAAACATTTTTTTCAGATTCATGTGGGCACCTCGAATTTGTAGCCGGAGCGTATCAGGGTCACGATATTTTTTCCTTCGCTGCCCAGCTTTTGGCGGAGATTTTTGATGTGGGCGTCCACCGTGCGGGTGGTCCCTTCAAATTCATAGCCCCAGATCCGGTTCAGAAGCTGGTCCCGGCTGAAGATCTGCCCGGGATTTGCCATGAGGAAATGGAGCAGCTCATATTCCTTGTGCGTAAGCGTGACCTCCTGTCCGTCCACATAGACCTTGCGGGAGGCCGGCTGGAGCGCGGTCTTTCCGGCGCAGAGGGTGCCGAGGGGAGCGCAGGAGGTCCGGCGCAGCAGGGCATTCACCTTTGCCAGCAGGACTCTGGGGCTGAAGGGCTTTGTCATGTAATCGTCCGCACCGTATTCGTAGCCCTTCAGCTTGTCCTCCTCGCTGCTTTTGGCGGTCAGCAGGATCACCGGCGTATTGCCCATCTCACGGGCGAGCCGGCAGACCGAAAAGCCGTCCAGATGGGGCATCATGATATCCAGGATCAGCAGATCCACGGGAGTGCTTTTGAGCAGCATCAGGGCATCCACGCCGTCGTCCGCGGTCAGGCAGGTGTGGCCGCCTTTTCTCATATATTCTGCAATGATATCCTGCATGTTTTTTTCATCTTCTGCGATTAAAATAGATGCCATGGGAGAAACCTCGTTTCGTTGGGAATATGCAATTTATTATAGACCTTCTGAAATTGTTTTACAATATAAAAACCGGCATTCAAAACGCGCAGATCTTCTGACAATGAAATATTTCTAAAAGTCAATACTCGAAATAGTTGACTTTCCGGGCCTGCGGCGTTACAATGCGAAACGGAGGAAGAACAAATGAAAACGAAAATGCACAGCTTCTTTATGATGACAGCGGCCACCCTGATCATGGCCGTAGGGATTTATTTTTTTAAGTTTACCAATAACTTTACATTCGGCGGGATCACGGGTCTCGCTGTCCTTGTTGCAAAATCCGGGCTGATCTCCGCGTCGGATTTTTCTTTTGCGGCAAACATGATCCTGCTGGTGCTGGGAGCCGTGATCCTGGGGCGGAAGTTCGTGGCGAAGACCGCTTACTGCAGCGTACTGCTCTCAGTCCTGCTGTCCCTGTTTGAAAGGATCTGGCCCATGCATCAGCCTTTTACGAACGAGCCTTTGCTGGAGGTGATCTTCGCGATCGTGCTTCCTGCTTTCGGATCCGCGGTGCTGTTCAATATCGGGGCTTCCAGCGGCGGCACGGATATCGTAGCCATGATCCTGAAAAAGTATTCCAGCATTGACATCGGCCGGGCGCTGATGCTGTCCGACGTGGCGATTACGGTAGCCGGATTTTTCGTGTTTGACGTGGAGGTGGGGCTGTACTCCTGCCTGGGACTGGCGTTCCGCTCCGTGCTGGTGGACAATTTTATCGAAAGCCTGAACCTGTCCAAGTATTTTAACGTATTCTGCAGCAGGCCGGAGCCGATCTGTGATTTTATCGTACATGAGCTGAACCGCAGCGCCACGATCTGCGACGGACAGGGGGCCTTTACCGGATCCCAGAAGTACATCATCTTTACCGCACTGAACCGGCATCAGGCGGTGCTGCTGAGGAATTTTATTAAAAAAGAAGATCCTTCCGCGTTCATATTGATTTCCAACACAAGTGAGATCATTGGGAAAGGGTTTCATAGTGTGTAAGGGGCTGGTTTTTATCCGCTATGTTCTTTTTGCGGTATTGTGTCGGCGACATTCCGGTCATCTGGTGAAAACGGCGTGAAAAGCTGACCAGAGATTGAAAACCGGCCTGTTCGCCGATTTTTTCGATGGAATCCGTGGTATCAGCCAACAGCAATTCGGCGATATGGATCTTTTCCTCGGTGACCAGTTCCTGAAATGTCCGGCCGGTTGCTTTTTTAAGCTGGCTGCTGATGTAACCTTTGCTGTAATGGAAGATGTCTGCCATATTTTTCAGAGAAAGAGAAGGCGCATGCTCGTGTATATATTGGAGAAACAGCGGAATCTGCGGTTCGGCCTGCTTTGCGCCGGGATGCCCGTCAGATATGAGGAGGCCGGATTTTACAGCCTGCAGAAGCAGCAATTCCAGGAGGCTTGTACATATGTCATACCGGTATTCGCCGTCAGAATAATATTCAGCAAACATATCCCGGATGAGGTGATGATTCTTTACGGAATCTGAAAAATGAAACAGCAGGCAGTTCTGCACATGGTGCTCCATGATTTCATAAAAATAATCTGTAAGGACATTTTTATGGGACAGGACCTTGCTGAATATACCCTGAAAACATTTCCTCATTACAAGGATGGTGCATGCGACACCGTGTTCATCTCCGATCATTCGGTACGGCATATGCGGAGAGATCATGGTCAATGTACCGTCTGTCAGATCATAATGTTTATTTTCCAGAATCAGTTCAAAAGTCCCTTTCAGCACATAATGGATCGTAAAACCGTCATTTTTATTCTGGCTGCCTTCCTTTCGGGCACACGGAAGAAGAACATAGTCGTCCCGCGTAAATACATAGCGGGGCGCAGTAAAACCAGAGAAAACAGACCGGTCAAGAGGCCGGGAACTGATATCTTTCTCTGTGACGGGAATCCGGCAGAAAAGCGTATGGAGCCCTTCTGGTTCTTTACAGTCCCAGGACATAAAATCCGGGTATTCCGGTTCCGGTCCTGCGTAAGGATTTTCAGTCAGCAGCTCTGCGCAGACCTGGTAAAAAGAAAGCTGCTCTTCTCCGTCATCAAATCTTTTGCGTAAACAATCCTGTACATCTTTCCACAGTATATATGGATACATCAAGACCACCTCTGTTGATTTTGTTAAATAATATGGGATGACTGGCGGAACGGATAAAAGCCGCGATCCAGGAAACATATTTTGATGAAAACGGTATTTTCAGTCAGGGTACGCCGTATCTTCTCCCGGCGTTATCAAGAGCAGGGCTGAGCCGTGCGGCATATGACCTTCTGCTGCAGGAGGAGTATCCGGGCTGGCTCTATGAAGTGGATCTGGGGGCGACCACCATCTGGGAAGCGTGGGATGCACTGGATTCCGAAGGCCGCCTGACCGGAGAGATGAGCCTTAACCATTATGCTTTCGGCTCTGTCGCAGAATGGATCTACAGTGAATGCTGCGGTATCCGGCCAATGGAGGAATTTCCGGGCTTTCAGAAGGTGCGGATCGAACCCAGGCCGGATCAACGTCTGGGTTGGATATCGGCAGAATATCATTCTGCTGCGGGGACATACAGGATAGAGTGGAAATATCTGGATGAAGAACAGGTGCAGGTGAAAGTATCTGTGCCGGATGGAGCGGCCGCGTATTTCAGGCTGCCGGGAGATGTTCAGGCTCGGGAACTGAAAAGCGGTGAGTATAACATGAGCGTGACGTTATAGAACATTGCCGGACGGTAAGTTAAGATAGACATAAACATCATAGTATAATCCCATCACAGACTCTGATGTTTTGTAAAGAGATTTCTTTACAATGTGGAGTCTATATGGTATATTAGAATAAATCTGTTTATTTTGGAGGTGCGGATTATGGCGCAGACAAGTGTTAACTTTCGTATTGATGAGGAACTGAAAAGGAATATGGAAGAGGTTTGCGGAAAGATGGGGATGAATCTTACAACGGCAATCACGATTTTCTTTACAAAAGTCACTCAGGAGAGGCGTATACCTTTTGAGATCACTGCGGAACCGGATCCTTTTTACAGCGAGAGCAATATTCGGTATCTGGAAAAAAAGATGGAGGATTATAAGGCAGGGAGGCTAAAGCTTGCCGAGCATGACCTGATAGAAGAATGAGAGGAAGCTTATGCAGATACAGCGGATACAGTGGGATTTTGACGCATGGGAAGAGTATTGCGAATGGCAGCATATCAATAAAGCGAATCAAAAACGAATCAATCAGCTGATCAAGGATATCCGGCGCAATCCATTTGACGGAATCGGGAAACCGGAGCCGCTAAAAGAAAATCTAAGCGGCTTCTGGAGCCGGCGCATAGATAAGGAAAACCGGCTTGTGTATGCGGTTGAAGATTCCTCTGTGGTGATCATTTCCTGCAAAGGTCATTATACCTTGTAAAACGGCCGAATGGCCATAATGGGATGCCCTTGGGTATACCTTATGAAACGGCCGAATGGCCATGATAGGATGCCCTTGGGTATAATTAAAAAATGCTTAGAATGTATACGGGGAGGTGGAGACCATCAGGATCTTCGCCTCCTCGTCTGTTATATTGCTCCAGCGGTGGCCGATATAATTGGGGTAATACAGCGTATCGTGTTCGTTCAGCTCATAGGTTCCTTTATTTTCCATATCAAATATCACACTTCCATACAGTACATACACGAACTCTTCTCCGCCGTGGTGGGCGTAATCCCCGGAATCGGCGTGGGAGGGCACAGTGACGGTTGCCGCGTACATCTCATTTTTTCCCTGGATGATCAGGGATTCGATCAGGGATTTTCCATTGCTCGTATTGCGGACAAATGACTTCTGATCCGTATGGCGCACGAGCTGGACCTGCTCGTCATCCTCTTCCAGGAACAGGGAGAAGACCGGGAGGTCGAGGGCGTCGCATATGGACTTTAAGGTGAGCAGGTTGGGGGATGTTTTGCCGGTTTCAATCTGGCTGATGGTACTCGCCGCCACATTTGACACGTTGGACAGGTCGCGGATCGATAAATTCTGTCCCAGACGGTGCTCCTTGAGGGTTTTTCCGATTTTGTTTAAATCCATGTATAAACCTCCTGATGAAAATTCTGTGTGGATGGGATTGGCGGGTATCATTGTGCTTTTGCGGCAGATTGATGTATCATGTCCTGTGCTTTCATACGGCACTGCGCGGCAGTGACATATGTTCAGCCTGGATCGTAACGGAATGTAGACCAGCGCGGTAAAACCGCATTTTTGTATGGAATAGTTATTGCAAATTAACTTCAAGTATACCAAGGTTTGAGGAAAATTGGAAGAAGAAAATGAAATTTCTTCAATTTTTGGGCATGGTGGGCATGGTATATTTCACTGCATGGTTTTATGGCAGATCAGGCTATGAGCTGATCTGAGGATGTAAAAACTGCCGTGCCCGAAGCCTTTCGGCTCCGGAAACGGCAGCGTAGATATTATTGGGCGAAGCCCGGTCTGTAATTGTAAAATTGGGAATCAATTTTTCGTTGCGTCATTTTTGTACACGATCTTCCCGCCTGCGATGGTGTACAGAACCGGAGTCTCTGAGATTTTTTCCGGATTACAGGTCAGGATATTCTGTCCTAATACTGCGAGATCCGCTTTTTTTCCGGTTTCAATGGTTCCCAGCTTTTCATCCCAGAAGTTTTCATATGCTACATTTTTGGTATAAGCTTCCAGAACCGTGTAGGCACTGACTGACTGTTCCGGATTCCGGTACATATCTTCTGTATCTTCTGTATATGGGCTGTTGCGTGTGACACCGGTTTCAATCTCATCCAGCACATTGTAAGGCGATACTGAATAATCGCTTGCACCGGAGAGGATACATCCCTGCTCCTGCATATCCTTGACCGGATACATTGCCAGGGCACGTTCTTCTCCGATCATAGCCTTTTCCAATTCAAACAGCGGATCGGCATACATCCACAGAAACTGCAGCGCGGATACGACTTTCAAGCTTGCAAGCCTCTGGATGTCATCCGGAGTGACTGCGCAGACGTGAGTAATGGTAAATCTGGAATCTCGCTTTCCGTTCTGCTCCTCCGCATATTCATAAGCATTCAGCGTCTGGTTTACAGCTCCGTCTCCGATCGCATGGGTATGTAATTGAATGCCTTCCTTGTCCAGCGCCGCGGCCATCTCATTGAACTGTTCGTCTGTCCAGATGGGATTCCCTTTGTAATCAGCCCCTTTTCCGGCACTTTCCAGATAAGGCTCCAGAAATACACCGGTTTTTCCCTCTGTTACGCCGTCTGCAAAGATTTTTACAACGTTGGTGTCAATCCATTCAGAATCTTGATAGGCTTCCCCATGTTTTTTCACAATCTCAATCATTTCCTCAGGAGCGATCTCCGGATTTGCAACTTTGGCGGATTTCAGTCTCAGAGATAATTCACCGGATTCTTCCAGCTTGTAAAAACCGGAGATCGCGTCGTCATTGCCGGACGGACAGGAGGTCATTCCGGTAATGCCCATGGAATGTGCTTCTTCCTGGAATTTTTCTGCCGCTTCCATATACATTTCATCTGTGTACTGTACCTGCTCCGCCAGTTCCGCGACCAAATCCTTTGCGGTATCTGTCAGCATTCCTCTTGGGGTTCCATCCTCATTCCGCGAGATGACGCCGGCATTGGGGTCCTTCGTATCTTTTGTAATCTCTGCCAGCTCCAGTGCCTTTGAATTGACCCAGTAGGAGTGGCCGTCTACGGATTTCAGAATGACCGGGCGGTCGCTGCATGCCTGATCCAGATCTTCTTTTGACGGACCGGGATTCGTTCCGTCATCCTGCGCATAGTTATTCAGGTCAAATCTTCCGCCGGTGATGACCTCTACATCCGGATTCTCATCTGCAAAAGTTTTGACTGCCTCTATATAGTCGGCATTTGTCTTACATTCCGCGAAAGAAACGGCAAATAGCTTTGTAACCCATCCGTTTGCCGCGTGCATATGGCCGTCCATAAAACCGGGGGTGACCATTGCGCCGTCCAGATCGATCACTTCCGTAGAATCTCCGATGTATGCTTCTGCCCCGTCAGAATCTCCAACATAAACGATCTCATCTCCATTTACGGCAATGGCTTCCGCAGTGTCGTCCTCGGATACCATAGTCTGGATGATGCCGTTTTTTAATACTAATGTAGCAGAAGATTCTTTCTCCGCTTCGGGTGATTCTGACTCCTGGGCAGCGGCCGGTGTATCTGAGTCCTGCCGGTTATCTCCGCCGCCCTGGCTGCATCCCGCTGCTCCGGAAGCTGTCATTGCAGCAGTAAGAGCGATCGCAGTGTACTTTTTTACCTGATTCCATTTTTTCATCATAACTGTTTCTTCCTTTCTTTCTTTTTCTGAGGGCAGTTCTTCGCTGCCGTATCTGTTAAGTCAGACTATAGCAGAAAGTTCGAAATAGGGATATGGCACACAGGCATTAAAAATATGGCACTGCGGTGGAAAAATTGTGGTTCCGGGGTATGAAAAAGGGATAGCACCCGGGTGCCGTCCCTGAAATATGCATGTATTTGGGTTTATTTTAGATTACCCAGCTTTTGCAGCAGCTGGATTCGCCCGCTGGTCTCCGTCTTTTTATAAATGCTGCTCATGTGATGCTTTACCGTGTTGTTTGAAATGCACAACTGATCGGCAATTTCCTGATTGCTCTTCCCCTTTAAAACCAGCTGGATCAGCTCGCGCTCACGCCCGGTCAGGGGATAATCCTGAAGGATATCTTCTATTGTATTTTCAGCAGGCTTTGCTTCGAACAGCTGTTTATAATAGACCAGAACTGCCAGTGTAACATTGATCAAAAAGTACAGGACAATCACAATATTGAATGGCTTGATCATATGCGTAAAAAGAAACAGCGGTACTGCTACGGCGGTATCATACATGATCTCCCATAAGGCCATTACAAGAAATGCTGTCATAAAAAACAAAGAAAGCCTGTTTTTTCGGCAGGACTTCCATTGCTCCTTCGCGAAGAACAGGATCGTACACAGAAGCAGGAACTCCATACCCACGATCAGGATGATTCCTAAAGGAGCATCCACGTAACTCATGGAACGGTCCCGGATAAATGCCGCGATGATAAACCACACAGCCATATACGCGATACAGCCTCCGCGCAGTATTTTACAGCCCTTGGTTTGTTCCTGTCCATTCAGGCATCCAATCACATCTGCATAGGAGAGAAACAGGCACGCCAGGGTAATATTTCCAAAATAGCTGATGATGACTGCCGCATTTTTTACAAGAATAAAAAGCTCTTCATAATAATAGAAGAAAACGATCAGAGTATAAAAGAAAAAAAGCCAGTGGAATTTTCTTAATACCGGATAGAGCGTGCTTTCTTCTTTTTTACAAAGGATCTGATTCATTGTCAGGACAACGATTCCGGAAAAGAAGGAGATCATGCTGACAAAGATACCCAGATGCTTTAGATATTCATACATTGCATAATCCTCCCGGAACAGCTCTTTGGACCTTTGAAGGTCCTAAAATGATTCGCATCCATTTACATGACGTTTTTATTATACGGAATCTCCGATGGGAAATCAATCTTATTATCAATCTACTTCAATCTTGAGTTGACGTGAATTGACTAACAGTAAAAGATTGACAAATCGAACGTCGTTCGTTACAATGAACATTAGAATTATGAGAAAAGGAGGTGGCATCATTGGGAGATTCCAGACAAATTTACTTTAAGAATGGATATATTCTTACGATGAATGCATCGAACCAGGTGTATGCCCATGGAAGCCTGCTGGTGGAAGGGGATCGAATCTGCGCCGTGGGAGCCGTGGATGAGCAGCAGGTCCGCGGGGATGCGGAGGTCATCGACCTGTGCGGAAAGTACCTGCTTCCGGGGTTTGTGAACACGCATGTCCACACATCCCAGCAGATCAGCAGGGGCGTGGGGGATGACGTGGACTTTATGACCTGGCTGCACAAGCGGATGTGGCCCTTCGAGAGCAATATGACCGAGGAGGATTCCTATGTGTCCACGCTGATGTGCTGTCTGGAGCAGATCCGGGCCGGAGTGACCAGCTTCGCGGAGCCGGGAGGGCAGTTTGTCAGCGGCATGGCAAAAGCGGTGACAGAGGCCGGGCTCCGCGCGAAGCTGGCAAAATCTGTGATGGACTGCGGGGAAGGGCTTCCCGAGATCTGGCAGCGGACCATGGAGGAGGAGCTGGACCAGCAGATCGACGACCTGAACAAATACCACAATACCGCAGACGGAAGGGTGCAGGTGTGGTTTGGCCTGCGTACCATATTCAACAATACGGACGCCCTGATCGTAAAGACGAAGGAGCTGGCGGACAAGTACGGCGTGGGCGTGCATATGCATGTGGCGGAGGCCAAGTCCGAGATCGAGTATACCCAGGCGGTTTACGGCGAGTCGACGGTGACGCATCTTCATAAGCTGGGTGTGCTGGACAAAAACCTGCTGGCGGTCCACACAGTCTGGCTAACCAACGAGGAGATCGACCTGTTCAAAAAATACGACGTAAAGGTTTCCCATAATCCGGCATCGGCCATGCGTGTCCTGGGATTTGCGAAGATTCCGCAGATGCTGAAAAAGAAGGTGTGCGTGTCCATCGGAACGGATGGCGCGTCTTCCAGCAACCGGATGGATATGGTGGATGAAATGTGGCTCACGTCGCTGATCCATAAGGGATGGCGGCTGGATTCTACCGTGGTGCCCTCAGAGGACATTTTGTGCATGGCCACGAAAAACGGTGCCCGGGCGCTGCTGGATGAAGAGGTCTACGGAAGCCTGGAGCCGGGCAAGAAGGCGGATCTGATCGTGATCGATCCCCACGGCCCGTCCATGATGCCGGTCAATGACCGGATCGCCGCGCTTGTGACGGCCATGCATTCCTCCAATATCGAGAGTACGATGTGCGATGGAAAATGGCTGATGAAGGAGCGGAAGATTCTGACACTGGATGAAGAGGCGATCCTGAAAGAAGCACAGGAGCGGAGCGAAGCGATCTACAAGAGGGCAGGCATCGTGCTGCCGGATCGTTTCCCGGTGACGGATCTGAACTGCGGTAAATGATCCGGATGTCAAATGAAAAGTAAAAGGAGAATAAAAAACAATGGATAAAAAATTATTGGCAACAGCAGGCGGACAGGCTCCGGCGGATATTGTAGTAAAAAACGGGAAACTGGTCAATGTATATACGAAGGAAATTTATGAGGGCGGCGTGGCAATCAGCGGGGATAAGATCGCGGCGGTCGGCGACGTGGATCATGCCATCGGCGAGGGCACAAAGGTGATCGACGCAGGCGGCAATTATATTACGCCCGGATTTATAGACGGGCACATTCACCCGGAGAGTACAAGCCTTTCGATCCGTTCCTTTGCGGAGCTGGTATTGAAGCACGGTACCACTGCGGTCATGACGGACCTCCATGAGATCGGGGTGGTGGCAGGTCTGGAAGGGATCGAGGCGGTTTTGGAGGAAGCGGAAGAGACGGATCTGAAGCTCTATTTTGTGGTTCCCTCTCACGTGCCCTTTGCGCCGAACCTGGAGACCAGCGGCGGGCATTTTAATCCGGAGATCATCAAAAAGGCTCTGGAGAGGAAGGACGCGGTGGGCATTTCGGAGGTGGTAGGACCCTATATCCTGAACGGGTTCCCGGATCTGATGGAGACCATGGACCATGTGAACCAGATGCCGGGAAAAACATGCCAGGGCCATTTGCCGGATATGGAAGGGCCGGCGCTGAACACCTGTCTGGCGGCAGGTGTGACCACGGATCATGAGTCCTTATCCGGGGAGGATGCGCTTGCGCGGCTTCGAAACGGCTGTCATCTGATGATCCGGGAAGGCTCTGCGGCCCGCAATATGGCGGACTGTATCAAGCCGATTCTGGAGCAGAAGCTGGATACCTCCCGGGTCAGCATCGTGACGGATGACCTTCACACCGTAGACGCGGTAGAACGGGGGCATCTGGACGACGCGGTGCGCACAGCCCTGAAAAATGGAGTCGATTTTGCGACAGCGATCCAGATGGTTTCCTTAAACGCGGCCCGCGCGTTCCATCTGGACGACGAGGTGGGCGGACTGGCGCCGGGAAAACGGGCGGATCTCAATATCACCACCGGAGAGGAAGCATTTGAAGTGCTGAGCGTCATTTCCGGAGGGAAGCAGATCGTGGACAATAAGAAGTGCCTGGTTTCTTACCCGAAGGCAGAGCACAAGCCATGCCTGCTGAATACGACCCATTTGAAAAATCCTGTCACGCCGGACAGCTTCAAGATCTATGCGCCGGAAGGGGCGAAAAAGGTGAAGGTGCAGGTGATGGATACGCTTCCGTGGATCCCCATCACCCAGGGCCGGGAGGCAGTGCTGGATGTAAAGGACGGCGTGGTGCAGTGCGACGTTTCCCAGGACGTGCTTTATATTGCGCAGGTGGAGCGGTATGGGATCAACGGAAATGTAGGAAAGGCATTTATGGGAGGGTTCCATCTCCAGGCAGGGGCCATCGCGTCCTCCGTGGGGCATGACAACCACAATGTGATCGTTATGGGAACCAACTTTGAGGATATGGCAAAGGCCGTGAATTACCTGATCGAGATCGGCGGCGGCCAGGCAGTCGTGAAGGACGGAGAAATCCTGGGCGCGGTGGAATATCCGGTCTGCGGCCTGCTCTCTGACCTGTCCGGGGAAGAACTGGCGGAGGAAAAACGGAAGCTGAACGGCATCATCCACGAGCTGGGCTGCCCGATCACGATTCCGTTTATGTTCCTTTCGTTTATCTGCCTTGCGGCGATCCCGGTGTACGCGATCACGGATGTGGGATTCATCAATGTGCTGACACAGGAGGTTGTGGATCCGGTGCTCGAAGTGGCGGAGTGAGGGTTTCCATTTTATAAGGTATACCCAAGGGAATCCTGTTATGGCCATCCGGCCATTTCATAAGGTATAGATAACAAATAATTCAGCCCACTGTTGAAAGGTGCTTTCAGCGGGCTGAATTATTTTTGGAAAAGCGGAGATAATAGAATTAATCCTATTTTATAAATGCAGAAAGATGGTTGATAGAATTAAAATATATTTATAATATCATGAAAAAATAAAATAGAATTAAATTGATTTAATTCTATTGTGTGAGAAAGAAATATATGATAATATAGACTAAGACGGTATACCTTGTGAAACGGCCGGATGGCCATAGAGGGGTGCCCCTGGGTATGCCTTCGGGTACGGATCGACAATCACACGAGGAGGCGGTGAAAATGGTAAAAAGGGAATTATATTTGAAAGAGATCCGGCCATTTTATGAGTCGGAGATGGTGAAGGTCATCACCGGGATCCGGCGCTGCGGAAAATCGACTCTTCTGCGTCAGATCATGGATGAGATCAGGACGTCCGGGGTGCCGGAGGAATGTATCCTGTATATGAATTTTGAGGACTACAAGTATAAGGCATACTGCGAACCGGGGGCTTTTTATGAATATGTGGAGTCAAAGCTGACCCGGCAGGAAAAGCATTACCTGTTTTTTGATGAGATTCAAAATGTAAATGAATTTGAACTGGTGGTCAATTCATTCCGGGCGACCCATGATGTCAGCATCTTTATCACAGGCTCCAATTCCCGCCTGCTTTCCGGGGAACTGGCGACGCATTTGAGCGGACGGACAGTCTCGTTTCGGATCCTGCCCTTTAATTTTAAGGAGTTTTGTCAGTTTCATGGAGAGAGGACGGATTATGACCAGCTTCTGGCGGAGTACATGAGGTGGGGTGGTTTTCCGCTTGTGTGTAAGGAGAAGGAGGAACGCAGCAAGGAGATCCTGCTGTCCAACATTTACGATTCGGCCGTGCTGAAGGACATTGTGATGCGGAATAAGGTCACGTCTCCGCAGGCATTGGAGAGGGTGCTGGATTATCTGGTGGGAAATTCCTCCGTGACCGTATCCGGCAATAAGATTTCCGAAGCGATTTCTGATAAATACCAAAAAGTGTCGGCGCCGACCGTGTATGATTATATCCGGTATGTCGAGGAGGCATGCATCTGCGATAAGGTTCCAAGGTACGACATCCGCGGAAAAAAGCAGCTGGCATTTGAAGAGAAGGTCTATGTGTGCGATCTGGGTTTTTTCTATTTAAAAAAGAACCGTGTAAAGGATGAATACAACTATATCGTCGAGACCATTTGCTACAATGAGCTGATCACAAGGGGATATAAGGTCTATGTGGGCAAGACATACCGCGGCGAGGTGGATTTTATTGCCCAGCGGGGACAGGAGAAAATCTATGTCCAAGCAGCCTATTACCTGGCGGATGAGGCGGTGGTCGAGCGGGAATTCGGAGCATACCGGGCAATCGAGGACAACTATCCGAAATATGTGGTCTCCATGGATAAGGTGACGCTTAGTAGGGACGGGATCATTCATAAAAATCTGATCGATTTTTTGCTGGAGAGGTAGCGCTGTGTCCGATGGGTTTCTTTACACTCCGTTTCGTGTGTGGTATACTGAATATCGTTCTGATACATACCGAACAGAGAGAAGGACGGATGAGATGATGACACTGAGGGAATTACCGATCGGAAAAAAAGCGACCATCACCACGGTAGGCGGCGAGGGCGCGTTGAGACAGCATTTTTTGGATATGGGGGTCATTCCGGGGACGGATATTGTATTGATCAAATACGCTCCGCTGGGCGACCCGATGGAATTTATGATCCACGGATATGAGCTGACGCTGCGTCTGGCGGACGCGGAAAAAATTGGGATCGAGCATGTCCGGGACCAGGAGCCGGAGTCCGGGGAGAGTGTCCGCAAGAAGCGGCGTATCGAGCACCCGGGCCTGGGGGAGGGCGGACGATTTCATGAGAAGGGGACGGAGCATCCGCTGCCGGACAGTACGCTTCTGACCTTTGCCCTGGCGGGCAACCAGAACTGCGGGAAGACCACGCTTTTTAACCAGCTTACAGGCTCCAACCAGCATGTGGGCAATTTTCCGGGGGTCACGGTGGACCGGAAGGACGGGGTGATCAAGGGACACAGCAATACGCTGATCACAGATCTGCCGGGGATCTATTCCATGTCGCCCTATTCCGGCGAGGAGATGGTGACCCGGGAATTTGTGCTGAAAGAGCATCCCAAGGGGATCATCAATATTGTGGATGCCACCAACATCGAGAGGAATCTGTACCTGACCATGCAGCTTATGGAACTGGACATTCCCATTGTACTTGCCCTGAATATGATGGATGAGGTCCGGGGAAACGGCGGCGCCATCCGGATCAATGAGATGGAGGCCATGCTGGGGATCTCGGTGGTGCCGGTGTCGGCGGTCAAGAATGAAGGGACGGACGAGCTGGTGAACCACGCCCTTCATGTGGCAAAATATCAGGAACGTCCGGGCAGGATCGATTTTTGCCGGGAGGACAAGCAGGGCGGGGCGGTCCACAGATGCCTCCATGGGATCATGCATTTGATCGAGGACCATGCCAGACAGGCGGAGATCCCGGTCAGGTTCGCGGCGAGCAAGCTGGCGGAAGGGGACGTTCAGATCCAGGAAAGCCTGGGGCTGGACCAGAATGAGAAGGAGATGCTGGAGCATATCATCTGCCAGATGGAGAAGGAGAGCGGCATGGACCGGGCGGCGGCCATCGCGGATATGCGGTTCTCTTTTATCAAAGAGGTCTGCGGCGCGACGGTGATCAAGCCCCGGGAGAGCAAGGAGCACGCCCGGAGCGCGAAGCTTGATAAAGTGCTGACGGGAAAATACACGGCGCTCCCGGTATTTATCGGGATCATGGGGCTGGTGTTCTGGCTGACCTTCAACGTGATCGGCGCATGGCTGCAGGATCTGCTGGACCAGGGGATCACCTGGCTTGCGGGCATGGTGGATCAGGCCATGGCGGCGGCAGATGTGAACGAGGTGCTGCATTCCCTTATTATCGACGGCATTTTTAACGGGGTGGGCAGCGTGCTCAGCTTCCTGCCGATCATCGTGATCCTGTTCTTTTTCCTTTCCATGATGGAGGACAGCGGCTACATCGCCAGGGTGGCCTTTGTGATGGACAAGCTGCTGCGGAAAATGGGGCTCTCTGGGCGGAGCATCGTTCCCATGCTGGTGGGATTCGGCTGTACGGTGCCCGGGGTTATGGCTACCAGGACGCTGCCGTCGGAGCGGGACCGGAAGATGACGATCTTATTGACCCCATTTATGAGCTGTTCGGCAAAGCTGCCGATCTATGGATTTTTTACGGCGGTCTTTTTCCCGGAACATGCGGCGCTGGTGATGATCGGGCTGTATGTGCTGGGGATCCTGCTGGGGGTCCTGTCGGCGCTGGTGCTGAAGAAAACGATGTTCAAAGGGGAAGCGGTGCCCTTTGTGATGGAGCTGCCTAACTACCGGATGCCGGGCATGAAAAATGTGGGACATCTGCTGTGGGATAAGGCAAAGGATTTCCTGCAGAGGGCATTTACGGTGATCTTTATTGCGACCATTGTGATCTGGTTTTTGCAGACCTTTGATTTTGGACTGAATATTGTAGATAATTCCCACGACAGTATGCTGGCCGCTGCTGCGGGGCTGCTGGTGCCGTTTTTGCGGCCGCTGGGGATCGGGGACTGGAGGATCTCGACCGCGCTGATCACGGGATTTATGGCGAAGGAAAGCGTGGTGGCGACATTGTCCGTGCTGTTTGGGTCTACGGAAGCGATCGCCGCTGTGCTGACACCCCTTGCGGCGGCAAGCCTGCTGGTGTTCTGTCTGCTGTATACGCCGTGTGTGGCGGCAATCGCGTCGGTGAAGCGGGAATTGGGCGCGAAGTGGGCCGTCGGGGTTGTGCTGGGGCAGTGCCTGATCGCCTGGGGGGCGGCAGGCGTGGTGCGGCTGATCGGGGGTGTGCTGGGATTGGGATGAAGTCAGACAATTGTCACTGACTTAATGGACTTTTTCAATCGTACAGGTGTGTTTTCGCCCCATGCCGTTTCCAGCCTTGTCATAAGCAATGCCGACCAGCATAATGTCGCCCCCATATCCCAGGAGCGCGTCCGGATATCGTTTCTTTTTGATCTGACTGATGGCGCCTTCTGCAGACTGGTTCCATTTCAGTTCGATCACCAGGGCAGGCACGAGAGCTGTTTTCTTGGGAAAATACACAATATCAGCGTATCCGTCCCCGGACGGTAATTCCTCGAATTTTAAATAATGATCTTTGTAGCTGAAATATGCCAGCTTAATGACGCTGCGGAGTGACTGTTCATTGTTATAAAAGAGGGGAGCCGTTTCGTCTGCGTGGATTTTCTCTATTTGTGCGGCAACGGCTTCGGAATTTCCATGGATCGTGTCATAGAACAGCTGCGCGCTCTCCTGGACCCGGCGGATTGTTTCATCATGCCGGTTCTCCCGGACGGCCCTGAAAAATTCCAGCCGGATCTCTTCATTGGGAATGCGTACTGTCTGGGTTTCTTCGTCATAAGAAAGATAGCCCAGATGGATCAGCAGCGTCAGTACGTCATCCCGGTTGCGGAACGTGATCAGATCATTGGAGAACCCATTGGTATCTACGCTGACTTCGACGCCGCCCAGAAGCCGGGCGATCGTCCCGGACAGGCCGTCGAAATCCAGGCTGATGTATCCCATCAGGCTTTCGGCGGCAGAGGTCTCCGTCCAATAGGAATGAAAACGGCGGTGGTACACGGCTTTCATGACCGAATTGGGATTGTAGACGGAGTCGGTTCCGTTCAGTGTATACCCGTCATACCACTGCTTCATTTCCGAAAAATCACAATCGTATTCCAGACAGAGCTGATGGACTTCGCTTTCTGTAAAACCAACATAGCTTGCAAATTCTCCAGGGAATACCATTGAATATTCCTGAAAATCTGAGATCGCCGATTGTGACCCGTCTTTTTTGATCGGAAGGATGCCTGTCATATAAGCGGCCGCAAAAATTTTGGATGTGGTGCCGCTGCCCTTGAACAGGGTGCGCAGAAATTCCAGATATTCGTTCCGGATTTCCGGTGTCTCCCGGATCGGGGCATCCCATTCGTCAATGATCATGATAAATTTGCGGCCGGTAAGCTCCACGGCATGGAGCATGGCGGAAGGAAGCTCATTTCCTGTTTTCAGGGCAGGGTAAGCCTCAGCCAATTCTTCTATGATCTTTTCGCTGAGATAGGAAACCGTATTCCGAAAACCGTCGGAAAATGGTTTTATATAAGTCATATCCAGATAGATTACGTCATATTTGTTCAAATGCTGCTCATAAGCGGAATTCATTTTTGGATCCACGGCGATCATAAGATCCTGGAATAACGCTCCGGAATCACAGGTTCTGTCATAATAGGCGCACAGCATCTGCGCGGCAAAGGATTTTCCAAACCTTCGGGGCCTGCTGATACAGATGAGTTTTTGTTTTGTCCCGATCACACGGTTGATCAGGCTGATCATGCCGGACTTATCCACATACCGGCTGTTTCTTATTTCTTCAAATCCACTGTTTCCAGGATTCAGATACATTCCCATGCTTTCGACACCTCCATGTTTTTACCTGTTAAAAAGTATATCATCCTGCGGTTGGGGAAGCAAGCGGATATGTAAACTAACCATTATGAAACAGCCGAATCACCATAGTGGGATTCCTTTGGGGACAGCCGGTTCATCCAGCTTCTCCGTTTGAATACGATCAGAGTCATACCGAGCCGGATCAATTCCTCCTGGGACAGGATGAAATAAACCCATTCCACAGGCAGATGGAACAGGAACGCAGTCATCAGCCCTAAGGGTACGCCAGCCAGCCAGGTGCCCACAATGTCGATCACCATGATGTAGGCGGTCTTTCCGCCGCTGCGCACCACTCCGCCGCCCAGGATCATATTGGCGACCTTCACAGGGGCCAGGGCAGAAAAGGCAAGCAGCAGCCGGGCTGCGGTGTCCTGCACATGGGGTTCGACATGATAAAATGTCACAGAGACCCCTCTCAGTCCGATCAGCAGCGCAGACAAAATGAGCGAGCCTGCGATTCCGTACCACACCAGTTTTTTTGATTCCTGATACGCTTCTTCGTATTCGTCTGAGCCCAGCCGTTTGCCGATGAGGATTCCCGCAGCCTGGGAAACGCCGCTCAGCGCTCCGATGAACAACCCCTGGATCGGGCCGGTCATGGACATGGCGGCCAGGTCTCCCGGTTTTAAATGTCCATAGATAAAGGTGTTCACATTCTGCCCCAGGCTCCAAAGCAGTTCTGTGACCAGGATAGGAAGCAGCATCATAAGGTATTGCCGGCAACCGTCTGTTCCAAGGGAGAGGGAAAACCGAAAATCCTTTTGTACCCGCAGGCGGACCAGGCAGAAAACGGCCAGCATCAGCAGCATATTGACAGCCTGAGAGATTACGCTGGCTACAGCCGCGCCTGTGATGCCTAATGCAGGAAATCCGAAGTGCCCGAATATCAGAACATAGTTCAGCCCGGTATTCACAACCGCTGAAATGATGCCGGCGGCAAGGGGCCAGACAGCCCGGCCCAGGCAGCGGACCATAACGGCCAGGATCGAGGATATGCCCATAGGGAGATATGTCCACAGGATGCAGGTCAGATAATTTTGTCCGGCGGCCAGGAGCGCCGGGTCGTCCTTGATGTAGAGTTCCACGATCTGCCCCGGAAACAGAGCACACAGCGCAGTAAACAGCAGGGCCAAGGCGATGGCTGCAGTCAGATTGACCGTCAGGCTGCGGTCCGCCATTTCTCTGTTTTTCATACCCAGATATTGGGAAATCATGATCCCGGCAATGGCAGCCACCGCGCCAAGCACAACGGAATAAATAAACGCAGGACGTCCCGCGACCTCCACCGCAGCCACCGCTGTACTTCCCAACTGTCCGACCATCAGCTGGTCGATCATGGAGAAAGAGGACTGCAGCATAGATTGAAGCCCTACCGGAACGGCGATACCAACCACGTTTGCCAGAAAGGATTCTTTTTTCATAAAATATCACCCGCCTTTTCCTTGAGTATATCGGGAAAGACGGGTGCTTTCAATGGGTTAATCGCGTAACCCTTTGGTTAATCACATAACCGTTACAGTGAAGAGTCACCGTACCCACTTGCTGCTGTTCCGTTCGATTAATTTGACGGGGATGGTCACATTTTCGGTATATTCGGGCTGCTCCTTCATCCGGTTCAGCGAACGGACCGCCATCTGCGCCCGCAGCTGATAGTCCTGCCGCACGGAGGTCAGGGAGGGAACGACCTGTCCGCAGAGATTGCTGTCATCAAAGCCAATGATAGAAATATCGTCGGGAATTTGAACGCCGGAACTTTGTAAAAAGCGGATCAGATCGACAGCGTAGAAATCCGATACGGCAAAAATGGCGGTGTAGCCGCAAAGCCTGGAAAAATGCTCCCGATAATAGCGATCCCGCATTTCCTTCTGCATGGGAATCTTCATGAAATCCACCTGAAAGCCAAGGCCGCTGCACAGACCCTCATACCGCTGCTGATCCATACATTCCTGATTATCCGAGACGCAGAGAACCTTCCGATGCCCCAAACGACGGAGATATTCGCCCACCTGACGCCCGCCGTCCCGGTCGTCAAGCTGGAGATTACAAATCCTTCCCCTGTTTTCAAAATAGCCGTCGTAAACGACAAAGGGGATGTGGATGCGGCTGCGGAGCTCCTGATACTCATGGTCGCAGAAGCCCAGGATCACCATACCTGCCATATTCCACATGGACGCGAATTTAACGGTTCCCAGCAGATCGGTGGTCTTTTTGAGCATCATGAAGTAATCATTTTGTTCGATCTCGTCCGCTAAATAGTTGATCGAGGATGCGATAAACGGGTCTGTCAGCGCCCGGCCTTCGTACTTTTCATGATCGTTGATGACCACGCCGATGATCCGGGAATTGTTCTGAGCCAAAAGCGTTGCGGCCATATTGGGGATATAGCCCCGCTCCTCCAGCTTTTCCTGCACCCGCTTGACCGTCTGCGCGGAAATTTTTTTCGTTTTCCCATGGATCACATTGGAAACTGTGGCGGTGCTGACGCCCACTTCATTCGCAATATCTACGATCCGTACCTTGCCCTCTGCCCACATAAATGACCTCCTTTGCTGCGGCATGTTCTATATTTTGTAAAACGGCCGGATGGCCGCAACGGGGTGCCCTTGGGTATACCTTACCGGACGAAGTCCGACTGCTCCGCAGGGGCATGCATTATGGGATGCCCTTCGAGGTATACATCACCGCATTATAGCAGAACTCCGGCAAGCCGACAAGCCGAAAAACGAAACTCGTTCGGTAACTCTATCTAAAAAATGTTTTTCGTAAGTACAATTTAATATATAAATGCTAAAAATTCTGTTTATATTAGCGTGGGCTAATAGTATAGACAGGATTTTTGTATTATATATAATGAGATTGATCGCCGGATAAATCTGCTGCTCAAAATATCAGATGATGCGCACAGACGCATAAAGAAACATGCCGCCTTGCGGCTGCGGCTAATGAAATAGTCACGGTAGATTTCGTCGGTCGTGAGTGTAATAAAATGATATAGATGTAATATGGATTCATTCTGATGTGTCTAAGGTATGAAAGGGGAAGAAAAAATGCCGGCAGATCAAAATTTAGAGAGACTGATGAACGAGTATGGCGACGCCATCCTGCGCATGTGTTTTTTATATCTGAAGGACTATCAGCTTGCGGAGGATGCCGCTCAGGAGACTTTTATCAAGGCCATGAAATGTTATGACGCGTTTGAACATAGATCAAGTGAAAAGACGTGGCTGATCCGCATTGCGGTCAACTGCTGTAAAAATATGTTGAGAAGCCGTTGGTTTCAGATTGCCCGAAATGAACTGAGGGAGGATCAGGAAAAAGCGCATGACGATCCAATCGATGCGTTTTTGGAGAAGGACAGTGTGTCACGGGCAGTTATGAAACTGAACGCAAATGACAGGCAGGTCATTGTGTTGCACTATTACCAGGAGCTTTCTGTGCGTGAGATCGCGGCAGTGATCGGTAAAAAAGAAAATGCCGTATTGCAGCGTTTAAAGAGGGCGCGGGACAGATTGAAAATCATTTTAGAGGAGGCCGGATATGAATATTAATATGAAGGAAACGATTGACAGGGAACTGGGGTGTATCGTACTAAGCGAGGAAATGAAAAGCCGGATCAGAGAGAAAGCGGCTCCCCGGCGAAGGGACGGGGCGATGAAATGGGCTGCGGTTTTTGTAGCAGTGCTGATTCTGGGAGGAACTGGTGCCGTAGCCGGGTATCATATGCTGATCACGCATTCGGTCAATGGGGAGGTCTTGCTTGAATTGGATCCCATGCGGGTCGTAGAGATCCATATACCAGAGGGACAGCCTGCAGCGTTTCCATCTGCGGAACAGCCTACAGCGCCTGCGCCCGCAGAATACCCCGTAGCGCCTGAGCCTGCAGAATACCCTGTAGCGCCTGCACCCGCAGAACAGCCGGATTCCGCCTGGCAGGGGGAACAGCCGGGTGTTCCGGATGAATATGGAATGATTCAAAAAGATTATAAAGATTACAGAAAGATCCAGGAGGAATTGGAAATCCATCTGCTGGATACGGAATTGTCTGAAAACAATCCATACATGCAGGGGCATATCATGACGGACGGAAGCGATTTTGCGATGATCACGGTGGAGAATTATATTTTGGGAGATACCGGCAGATATCAGTTTCTGGAAGAGGAAAACAGATATGCTTATGAAAGCGGAAATGTGTTCCTGTCGCCTATTTCATTGACTGTGAGGCTGATCCTCAGCGAAGAGCAGCTGAATCGCGGCTGGGATTGGGAGTACCTCGGAATGTATCGGTTTGCGGAGAGCTATACGTCCGGGCAGGGCTATAGGGTCAATCTCGTGGAGCGTACACTGGAAAACGGAGACGCGGGCGATGCTGTGCTGGAAAAAAGTGCGGTTTTTGCGGCGGATGGGGTGGAGTATACTTTGAGAGGACGGGTTTCCATGGAGACGATGAAGGGGATTGTGGAGACGATGAAGTAAAGCTTGCCGGAAGGCTGTCCAGCTCTTTTTTCAAAAATTCGTTCGACACGTTCCGACAGCATCCGGGAGGAACTTGAAGTTGAGAATGGCCCGGATTCTCAGGTTAAGAATCCCGTTTCGAAACATTAAAGTTGATTAGAAAACGCCTGATTTACGGGCGTTTTTCTTAATTTGAGAATCAAGGAGCATTTTTTTGTTTCACCCCGCAAATGTAGAATTATGTAGAACGTTTTTTAAGGCAGGACGGCAAAAACAGCGCTATAATAGGGTCAAACACAAACCGGCATGTGATTGGATGCATATTTCCCAAAAGGCACAGACCGGCGGACGGAAGCAGGCGTCATTCTGATGAAAGGGCCGGACGGCCATCGATCACAGGATGCTCTGCAGGTACATTTTCCAGAACAGGAAATTGTTTCGCGTACAGAATGCCGCGATTCCGATCAGCCAAGTTCAGCAGCTGCGGTGCCTGCTGAGGAAAGAAGTACCCGGGGTGTACGGATGTGTACTATATAAATGAATAGAGGAGGGCTTCGTTATGTTTAATGAGGTAGTGACGGAAACCAACATCGTTTACTATTTAATGATAGCGGTGGGCGCCGTCGGGGTGCTGTCAAAGGCAGTCAACCAGATTACTCTTCGCCGTCTGGTCAGGGCGGCGGGCAATATGTCCAAGAGTACACACAAACTGATAAAGCTGGTGCGGGCAAAATATGAGCACGCGCTGATGCTGCACGACCGGGTAGAAAATGCGGAAGCATTTGTGGAGAAATACATATATGAATACAGAGGGTTTCTGCTGCGGATCCATACATGGAGGCAGCTGGAGGTGCAGTCGATCTGGTTTTCCGGGATCCTGGCGGCCTTCGGAGGGATCGTCTGGTACTTGGAAAATGGGTTTTGTGAGCAGGTGTATCGTTATATCAGTCTCGGGGCGGCGGAAATGGTCCTTCTGTTTGTTATCAGTCAAATCTCGGACGAGCAGTACAAGATCGAGGCGGCCAAAAACTACATGGTGGATTATCTGGAAAATGTCTGCGCCATGCGCCGCCGCAAAGCCCGCCAGTCGGAGAAGGACCAGATCAATATCATCCAGCCGGAGACCTCCCAGGCCATCCGCGCGAACGGCCGGGATTCCGATGACGGAAAAGAGGCTGCCGCAGGAACCGGATTTCTAAAGGGAAAAAAAAATTCCGTTGGAGGCCGGACCGCGTCCGAACGTGCAGAAGCTCACGCAAAGCAGCCTGCACAGTCCAGGGAAGCTCAGGAAGCGCCGGGCTTGTCCATCAGTATCGAAGGTGAGCCCCGCAGGGCCCGTACAGGCGTATCCGGAGACACGGCTCCCCTCTACGGGAGCGCAGAGGAGCTGGCCCGCGTCGCCGGGATCTATGAAGAAGAAATGGATTCTGAGGAGGAAGCAGCTCCGGCATACGGAAATATAACCCCGCTGAGACCGGAGGAAGCCTCCGAGTATGAAGATGCCGAGCCGGAAGACCAGCCCGCCTTTGCCTATGAAGGGGCGGCACAGAACAGCCGGTCCGCATCCAGCTATGGAACCGCGGCACAGAACGGCCAATCCGCTTCCATTTATGGAACCGCGGCACAAAAAAGCCAGCCCGCTTCCGCCTACGGAGGAGCCGCATCGAAAGGGGGCGCCCCGTCTCCTGCATATGGAGCGGCTGCCGGAAGGGGGGTGAGCGCTTCCGGGGCTTCGGGCACCTCCCAGATGAAACGGATCCCCGGCAGATTCCAGGATGTGGTGCAGAGAATGATCGAGGACACCACAGAATACGAGGAAGTCCTGGAGGGCCCGCCCTTACCGGAGGAAGCAGCCCGCCCTGCCGGACATCCCGATATGATCCGGGCAAACGGGGACGTGTCTCGCCAGCCAGCGGAATATTCGGAGCTGGATGCATCCTATGGAGACGGAGAGGACCTGAGAGATTATGACAGGTCAAGACATAAAAACCGCAAAAAGGGGGATGCCGCAAGGCAGGTCATCCGCCGTACCATGAAAGGAAATCCGGAATTATCGGACCGCGAGGAATCCACCTTAAAGGAGGAAGCCATCCGCCAGATACTGGAAGAATTTCTTGCATAAAACAGGCAGATTTGGTAAAATATGTACAGCAGGTACCAATGGATTCCTCCCCCGCGCATTTCCACAGGCCGCGGTCCGGAAACCTTAAGAGTACAGAAGCAGAAAGGAAGGTTAACGATGGCTAACAAAGTGACATTTGATTACTCAAAGGCAACAGGTTTTATTCAGGAACATGAGATGCAGTATATGAGCGAGCTCGCGGCACAGGCGAAGGACAAGCTTGTATCCAAGAGCGGCGCGGGGAATGATTTCGTAGGCTGGGTCGATCTCCCGGTAGACTACGACAAGGAAGAATTTGCCCGTATTCAGAAAGCAGCGGACAAGATCCGTGAGGATTCCGAAGTACTCCTGGTGATCGGGATCGGCGGTTCCTACCTTGGGGCAAGGGCTGCGATCGAATTTTTGGGACATTCCTTTGCAAATATCGTTTCCAAAGACGTCAGAAAATCTCCGGAGATCTATTTCGTTGGAAACAGTATCAGCAGCACCTACATCAGTGACCTGATCGAAGTTGTGGGAGACAGAGATTTCTCCATCAATATGATATCCAAGTCGGGAACAACGACAGAGCCGGCGATCGCCTTCCGCGTATTTAAAGAGATTCTGGAAAAGAAATATGGAAAGGAAGAGGCTTCAAAGAGAATATATGCGACCACCGATAAAGCAAGAGGAGCTTTAAAGAATCTTGCCACCGAAGAAGGTTATGAGTCCTTTGTCGTGCCGGATGACGTAGGCGGACGTTTCTCCGTACTGACGGCAGTCGGCCTGCTCCCCATCGCAGTCAGCGGTGTGGACATTAACGAGTTGATGGAAGGCGCGGCAGCAGGAAGAAAGGCCGCTTTGGAAAATGATTTCGCAGACAATGATGCAATGCAGTACGCGGCAGTCCGCAACATCCTCCTTCGTAAAGGAAAAACCGTAGAAGTTCTGGCGAACTATGAGCCAAGCCTGCATTATGTATCTGAGTGGTGGAAACAGCTCTATGGAGAGAGCGAGGGCAAGGACCAGAAGGGCATCTTCCCGGCGTCTGTTGACCTGACGACAGACCTGCACTCCATGGGACAGTTTATCCAGGACGGCAACAGGATCCTGTTTGAGACCGTGCTGAATGTGGAAAAATCCAGGGCGGAGATCGTGATGAACGAGGAACCGGTCGATCTGGACGGACTCAATTATCTGAAAGGAAAGACCGTTGATTTTATAAATAAGAGCGCCATGAACGGAACCATTCTTGCCCACACGGACGGCAATGTTCCGAACCTCATGGTCAAGATCCCGGAGCAGAACGCATTTTATCTGGGACAGCTGTTCTACTTCTTTGAGTTCGCCTGCGGCGTGAGCGGATACTTACTCGGCGTGAATCCGTTCAACCAGCCGGGCGTGGAGAGCTACAAGCGGAACATGTTCGCACTGCTCGGAAAACCAGGTTATGAAGAAGAAAGAGAAGCATTGTTGAAGAGATTGTAAGAGGTTGTAGGAAGTTCTAAGATGACCGGCCATGCATGGATGAGACTGCATGGCCGGTTTTATGATGTTATTCTCAATGCATGTTCACGAGTTACAGGATGCCGGTTTAGCAGTCATCTGTAATTTGTTTTTTTTATCAAATATGCACAAAAATAAAAATTAGATTGACATAAAATTGTGGGTTGTGGTAAGATATTATTAACAAAAAATAAAATTCATAAAAATTTAATGCATAAGTATTTGGGAGCTTATATATATCCGAGATTGGTCGGATGTTTCTACTAACTACCGTAATAGTTAACTATAAGTTTTCATATCGTGAACGGATCTGGGTATGCAGTTCGGGGTGCAGGAAAACCAGGTCGGACAGATATGAAGCTTTGGGAGGACGGCGGTAGTTTTTGTTTTTTCAAATAAAGTTATGCATGAAAGAAAAGGAGGACTGAACTATGGAGAACAAGAATCAGGGCTTTTTGGAAAAGGTCTTTCACTTGTCGGAGAATCATACGGATGTAAAGACGGAGGTTATTGCGGGTGTTACGACATTTATGACGATGGCATATATCCTGGCGGTCAACCCCAATATCCTGAGCGCATCCGGGATGGACGCGGGGGCCGTATTCACGGCGACAGCCCTGGCATCCCTTGTGGCAACCCTGCTGATGGCGGCCTTTGCAAATTATCCGTTCGTACTGGCGCCCGGCATGGGGCTGAACGCGTATTTTGCGTATACGGTAGTCCTGCAGATGGGATATACCTGGCAGATGGCGCTGGCGGCAGTATTTGTGGAAGGTCTTATTTTCATTTTGCTGTCACTGACCAACGTGCGGGAGGCTATTTTCAATGCGATCCCCATGAATCTGAAGCATGCGGTATCCGTAGGCATCGGCCTGTTCATCGCATTTATCGGGCTGCAGAACGCGAAGATCGTGGTGGACAGCGCAACATTGGTATCCGTGTATTCGTTCAAAGGTTCGATTGAGGCAGGAACATTTCTGTCAGAGGGGATCACGGTCCTGCTGGCTCTCATCGGCATCCTGCTGACGGCTGTGCTGGTCGTGAAAAATGTAAAAGGCAATATCCTGTGGGGGATCCTGGGCACATGGATTTTGGGAATCATCTGCGAGCTGGCAGGGCTTTACCGTCCGGATCCGGAGCTGGGCATGTTCAGCGTGCTGCCGGATTTCAGCTCGGGCTTCGGAATCCCGAGCATGGCGCCGACCTTCTTTAAAATGGATTTCAGCGGGATCCTGTCCCTGAATTTCCTGACCATTATGTTTGCGTTTTTATTTGTGGATATGTTTGATACGCTGGGAACCCTGATCGGTGTGGCTTCCAAGGCGGATATGCTGGATGAGGACGGAAAGCTTCCGAAGATCAAGGGCGCGTTGCTCTCTGACGCCGTAGGAACATCCCTGGGCGCGGTATTCGGGACTTCCACCACAACGACCTTTGTTGAGAGCGCTTCCGGCGTGGCTGAGGGCGGCCGGACCGGTCTGACGGCAGTGGTATCGGCTGCGCTGTTCGGACTGGCGCTGTTCCTGTCCCCGATCTTCCTGGCGATCCCGTCCTTTGCGACGGCTCCGGCATTGATCGTGGTTGGATTTTTGATGATCACATCCATTACGAAAATTGATTTCGCGGATTATACCGAGGCGCTTCCCTGCTATATCAGTATGATCGCAATGCCGTTCATGTACAGCATTTCCGAAGGGATCGCAATGGGAGTGATCTCCTATGTGGTGATCAACCTGCTGACAGGACGTGCGAAGGAGAAGAAGATCAGCCTGCTGATGTATGTGCTCGCGGTGCTGTTTGTCCTGAAATATATCCTGATTTAGGAACTGTGTTCATACGGCGCTTGCCGCGGGGAGTCTGATACGGTAAATGCCGTGCGGCCGGAACAAAATATACAATGGATATCTGGGGATTAGAACCGCCGGAGAGAGGGAAACACCTCTCCGGCGGTTTTTCCTGCCCTTTTTCCCATTACATGCTTGCCTGAATCGAAAAAATATAGTACCATAGAGTTACATGTCACGCCTGACCAGGGTGCGGCCTGTAATATAGAAAATACACATGAAAAAACGTATTTCAGGCAGTGGTACTGTTTGAAGGCTGCCGATATACAAAGGAGTGAATACATATGCAGTATCTGGTTATAATGGGAATATTGATCGCTGTCGCAGTGATTTTGATCATTGTCATCATCACAGCCCTGGTGAAGAGCCGTCAGGACGACGGGGAGGAGTATGAGGACGACGATGAAGAAGACTATGATGACGGATACGATGAGGAAGCTGAGGAAGCGCCCCGCCATATGCGTGAGGAGCACGCTGAGCAGAGGGAGCCGGAACAGGAAGAAGGCCCGCTTATTGTCGGACAGGGCAGGCGGCCCCGGGAAGGCGCTCCTGCGGAGGAAGGCCGGAACCGGCCGGGCGAAGCGCAGGGAGGGAGACGCCCTTCCGGGAAGAAGCTCTGGAAGCTGTCTTTGGAGAATCTGACCACCTGGCAGAAATTTACGTTTATTTTTTATGAAAATCTCGGGATCGGAAGGGGGCACAGTGTCCCGCAGTTTGAAAAGTTCCTGTCCATTGGAGATGATCCGAGGGTGTCAAAGCTGCACTGCGCGATCATCCAGAAGGAGGATAAGCTCTACCTGAAGGACATGGGTTCCCGAAACGGAACCTACCTCAACGGCAAGCGGGTGACCCAGCCCGTCCTGCTCCAGAGAGACGACATCATCGGGATGGGCGAGACTGAGATTGAGATACAGAGTATGATGAGAGAAAAATAAAAAGCTGCGCAGTGCGGGGATGGCCTGTATCCAACGGAAATCAGTGCAGCAGTTGGGAAAAATATCCAGCCCTTTGCCGGAGGCAATGGAAAAGGGGCTGGATATCGTTGTGTAACGTCGTATGCGGAAAAGCAGCCGATGGCAGGCTTTTCGTACAAAAAATATGGAGGTTCTGTATGATAGGAAAAAGGATTCTGGCAGGGGCAATGGTGGCATTACTTCTTGCGGCATGTCCCGGATTAGAGAGCTGTGCAGAGGAAGGGCAGGAGGCTCCCGCGGCGGAAGGCACGGAAGCACCCCAGCCGGAAAAGACGCCCGAGGAGCTGGCTGCGGAGGAAGAAGCCAGAAAAAACGCGATTTATGAGATTATACCGGATTCCAATAATCTGCCTGGATGGCCGGAGGGGCCGAAGGTCCATGCGGCGTCGGCCATTGTCATGGATATGGAGAGCGGTGCGGTTCTCTACGCAAAGGCTGCGGAGGAACAGCATTTTCCAGCCAGCATCACGAAGCTATTGACCACGCTGGTGGCGCTGGAGACGGGGGAACCTGACGATACGGTGACATTTTCAGAGGACAGCATCAGCTTCCTGGAGCCGGGGGATGCCAGCATCGGAATGCTTGTGGGCGAGCAGCTCAGCCTCAATGACGCGCTGCATGCGGTCCTGCTTGCTTCGGCAAATGAGGTCTCCTACGCAGTAGCGGAGAATATGGGGATCAAGATGGGCGGGACTTACCAGACCTTCATTGACCGGATGAATGAGCGGGCTATAGAACTGGGATGTACGGGCTCCCATTGGGTCAATGCCAACGGCCTGCATGACGATCAGCATTTTACAACGGCTCATGATATGGCGCGGATCGCCGCGGCAGTCTACCAGTATGAACCGTTCCAGCATCTGATGGGTTCGCTGGAATATACCATCGCGCCCACCAGCCTGAAAAATGAGCCCCGGACCTGCTGGCAGAATCACAAGATGCTCTGGCCCGAGAATGAATATTATTACGAATTTTGCCGGGGCGGGAAGACCGGATATACGGACCAGTCGGGAACCACGCTGGTGACCATGGCCGATAACGGGCAGATGCGCCTGGCGGCGGTTGTGATGGCGGACTATGGGGTGCAGGCTTATGAGGATACCCGGGCGATGCTGGATTACGCGTTCGGCAATTTCACCAAGGTGACCATTGCGGACAAGGAGACGTCCGGTGATATTGAGACCTTCCAGGATGAGGGGGCATATGTGGTCCTTCCCGCGGGGGTTGATTTTACGCAGCTGGAATGTCAGATTTCCACTGCAGAAGGAGCGGCGGAGACAGGACATATTTCCTTTGACCGGTGGATTGAGGTACTGACCGCGCCTCCTGCGCCTCCTGCGGAAACCCCGGCAGAGGGAGAGCAGCCGGCTGCGGACGGAAGTCAGCCGGGGCAGGAAGGAACGGACGGGACTCCGGCAGGCGCACCGGCGGATGGAGCGCAGCCTGGAGCCGAGGGAGCGGCGGATGGTTCTCAGCCGGGAGCCGAGGGAACGGCAGACGGTTCTCAGCCAGGCGCAGAGGGAGTACCGGCTTCGGCAGACGGAGCGGTTCCGGCTTCTGCGGAAGGCGCGCAGCCGGGAACGGACGGAGCTGCTCCGGCCGGTGCGGATGGCGCACAGCCAAGGACAGACGGGACGCAGCCGGAAGCAGGAGAGAACGGAGATGCCTCAGGCAATCAGGGCTTATCCGGAACCGGGGAGAATCCGGACGATGCATCCTCCGGTCAGGACGGAGCGGATCCGGCGTCAGGAACAGCCGGGAACGGAGAGAATGATGCCGGATCCGGCAGCGAAAGGGCCGGAACGATCGTTTATACCTATGCAGGCCAGGAGGCCGGGCATGCGGCAGTGGTTTTGAATCAGTCCTATTTTGGAGAAGGATCGGAAATAGAGTGGACGCCTGCGGACGGCAGCAAGAGGAAAAGCAAAGAAACTGCCCCGAAAAAACTGGGCGGGCTTTCCGCGAGGCAGATGATCATTGCGGGCGGCGCGGCAGTGCTGCTGGTTGTGATCGTGTGTGCCGGTATGAGCAGACGGAAGAGGACGCAGGAGAGAAAAAGACGGAATCGGAAAAATAACGGCATTTCTTAAATATAAGAAAAGTATATAAACCTATTGACATAAAAAATGGGTATGCATATAATATTATTAAAGGGAAAGCGTGCTTTTCCGGTGGGCTAACACTAAAATCTGAGATGCTTGTCAATCAGAAGATTGGCCGTTGGCGGACAACACTAAAAACCGATATATTTACTGGGCAACGTACCAGTCGTTGGCAGACAACACTAAAATTAGCCGCAAAGAGAGGGTATGTAGCACAATGGTGTTATTACCCTCTCTTTAAAATTATATGACGATTCAAAATGGCGGGAAGATGCAATGAGATATACAAAAGAAGATGCGAGAAGAATTGTGTTGAATTGTGCAAAGCAGTATCAGAACAAACTTGTTAACAAAAAATTTATTATAATTTACCGGGAAAGGCAGGATAATTCTGTAAGATTTATTGAAGTTATTTTTCACGACCGCAATTATCAACATTTGACGGGATTGGAACTATTGAATCAAGACGGTGCAGTAATTCATAGGCAGTCCGTCAACTTTTATAGAAAATGTATAGACAATAAATTGAGTATAGACGAAATTGGTTTTAAGAATGACGGGACTACACAATTGAAGTTAACGGCTCTGCCTGTTTTAATGGATATAACAAAAATAACAAAGATTACCGGAGATTATAATAATTTGAGACCATATCTGCTGGTGGATAAGGTGATAGGTGGTGTGAATTTTTGCCTTGGATTAAGCCGGGAAGGGAACTGGTACGTGCCGTCATCAGCGCTTCTTGAGGATATTAAGCGTCTGACGGACAGACCATCTCAGGTACTGGCAATTTTACAAAAGGATTCAAAAGAGGAGATTTACCATGTTGTGAAGTATGTTGCGAAAGGATTAAATCTAAATAATATTCGCTTTCCGGATGAAATTTGCCAAAAAATAAATTTAGAAAATTATGAATATAAAGGTACACCAAATCTAATCCCTCAAAATCGGAAAAATGAGAAAACCTCTTGACTAATCCGCCTCTTCTACTTATAATATCCCTGTGGTAAAGAACTGAGAATACAAAAAGACCATGACGGAGACAGTAGGAAGAACCCTGAAGCTTCAAGCGAGCCGGAGATGGTGAGAGTCCGGTACAAGTAAGGTTTTTCTGAAGATCACTCCCGAGTTGCAGCAACCGAACCCCGGCATAGTTCCCGCGGTGATATTCTGCGATAGTCCATACCCATGCGGTGAGGGCATCCCAAGAATCAGGCAGAACGTGAATCACGCCGGACAGTAGGGGCTGACGGTTTTCCGCCGTTACCGGAATCCATAAATGACAAAGAGGTCAGAGCACCGTGTTTCAAAGTAAGCGGCGGGAGATTACAGTATCCATTTTTGCCGCATCCACATCAAGAAGAAGCACCGGATCTGAACAGATGTTGTAACAGGTGGTATCAACGGAGCATACGCTTCCGTCCTATTACAGGACGGGAGCATTTTTGTTCTATAGGCAGTTTCTATGAATTTTCCGATAGAACAAAAACCCTCCGGAGAGAGTGCTATGCGTCGTACAGGACAGATGCCGCGATGCGGCCGCCGCAGGCGCGAGTTTCGCAGGCGAAACTCATTTATATAATGAGAGAAAGGAAGGGAAGCAATGTATAAGAAAGTTTCTACGGATATGAATTTCGTAGAGCGTGAAAAAGAAGTTGAGAAGTTTTGGGCTGACAATGACATTTTCCGCAAGAGCATGAAGGAGCGGGAGGGCAGCCCCATGTATACGTTTTATGACGGGCCGCCGACGGCCAACGGCAAGCCCCACATCGGACACGTATTGACACGCGTCATCAAGGATATGATCCCCCGCTACCGCACCATGAAGGGCTATGAAGTTCCGAGGAAGGCGGGCTGGGACACCCACGGTCTTCCGGTGGAGCTGGAAGTGGAGAAGGCTTTGGGCCTGGACGGCAAGGATCAGATCGAGGAATACGGTCTGGAGCCGTTTATTGACAAATGTAAAGAAAGCGTCTGGAAATACAAAGGCATGTGGGAGGATTTCTCCGGCACCGTCGGATTCTGGGCGGATATGGACGATCCCTATGTGACCTATCACAATGACTTTATCGAGTCCGAATGGTGGGCGTTAAAGCAGATCTGGGACAAGGGCCTTCTGTACAAGGGCTTCAAGATCGTGCCCTACTGCCCCCGCTGCGGGACCCCGCTCTCCGCGCAGGAGGTAGCCCAGGGCTACAAGGATATCAAGGAGCGCTCCGCCATCGTCCGCTTTAAGGTGAAGGACGAGGATGCCTATTTCCTGGCATGGACCACCACGCCGTGGACTCTGCCCTCCAACCTGGGACTCTGTATCAATCCCAAGGAGACTTACGCGAAAGTATCCTGCGTGGACGGCTATACCTATTATATGGCGGAGGCCCTGCTGGATACGGTATTAGGACCGCTGGCAAAGGACGGAAAGCCGGCCTATGAGATCCTGGAGACCTATGTGGGAAAGGATCTGGAATACAAAGAGTACGAGCCGCTCTACCAGTGCGCGGCGGACGGCATCAAAGGCCAGCATAAGAAAGCATTTTATGTCACATGCGACGGATATGTGACGCTGACAGACGGTACCGGCGTGGTGCACATCGCTCCCGCCTTCGGTGAGGACGATGCCAATGTCTGTCGGAAGTACGACATGCCCTTTGTGCAGCTCGTAGACGAAAAGGGAAATATGGCGGAATCCACCCCGTTTGCCGGATTATTTGTGAAAAAGGCAGACCCGGAGGTGTTAAAGGAGCTGGACGCGAGAGGGCTTCTGTTCGACGCGCCCAAGTTTGAGCACAGCTATCCCCACTGCTGGCGCTGCGATACCCCGCTGATCTACTATGCGCGGGAATCCTGGTTCATCAAAATGACCGCGGTCAAGGATGACCTGATCGCCAACAACAATACCATCAACTGGATCCCGGAGAGCATCGGCAAGGGCCGTTTCGGGGACTGGCTGGAAAATGTCCAGGACTGGGGCATCAGCCGCAACCGTTACTGGGGGACCCCCTTAAACATCTGGGAGTGCGAATGCGGGCACATGCATTCGATCGGAAGCATCGAAGAGCTGAAATCCATGTCCGATAACTGCCCGGACGATATTGAGCTGCACCGCCCGTATATCGATGAAGTCACGATAAAATGTCCGCACTGCGGCAAAGAGATGCACCGTGTGCCGGAGGTGATCGACTGCTGGTTCGACAGCGGGTCCATGCCCTTTGCGCAGCATCACTATCCATTTGAAAATAAAGAGATCTTCGAGCAGCAGTTCCCGGCCCAGTTCATTTCCGAGGCCGTGGACCAGACCCGCGGGTGGTTCTATTCCCTGCTGGCGATCTCCACGCTGATCTTCAACAAAGCGCCTTATGAAAATGTCATCGTCCTGGGCCACGTTCAGGATGAAAAGGGCCAGAAGATGAGCAAGTCCAAGGGAAATGCGGTAGATCCGTTTGACGCTCTGGAGAAGTACGGCGCAGACGCGATCCGCTGGTATTTCTACGTGAACAGCGCGCCCTGGCTGCCCAACCGTTTCCACGGAAAGGCCGTCATGGAAGGACAGCGCAAGTTCATGGGAACCCTTTGGAACACCTATGCGTTTTATGTATTGTATGCCAACATCGACGGCTTCAATCCCTATGAGCACGGCCTGTCCCGGGAAGTGACCGGGGAGATCCGCGTTCCGGGCTGCGACACGCTGTCCGTGATGGACAAATGGCTCCTCTCCAAGCTGAATACGCTTGTGAAGACGGTGGACCATGATCTGGAGAATTACCGGATTCCGGAAAGCGCCCGCGCGCTGCAGGAATTTGTAGATGATATGAGCAACTGGTATGTGCGCCGGAGCCGGGAACGTTTCTGGGCAAAGGGCATGGAGCAGGATAAGGTCAATGCCTATATGACATTGTATACCGCGCTCGTGACCGTGGCAAAGGCAGCCGCGCCGCTGATCCCCTTTATGACGGAGCAGATCTACCAAAACCTGGTGTGCGGCATCAACCCGGAGGCGCCGGAGAGCGTGCATCTGTGCGATTTCCCGAAGGCGGATGAGGCACTGATCGATTCCGAACTGGAAAGCAATATGGAGCATGTGCTGAAGCTGGTCGTTATGGGGCGTGCGTGCCGCAATACGTCCAATATCAAGAACCGCCAGCCCATCGGACAGATGTTTGTAAAGGCAGAATTTGAGCTGCCGGAATATTACCAGGAGATCGCGGCGGACGAGCTGAATGTAAAGATCATCAAATTTACCCAGGATGTAAGGGACTTTACTTCTTATAATTTTAAGCCCCAATTAAAGACAATCGGGCCAAAGTATGGTAAAATGTTAGGAGGCATCCGGAAGGCGCTGGACAATCTGGACGGAAATACCGCCATGGATGAGATCAATGCCGAGGGATCCTTAAAGCTGGATGTGGACGGACAGGAGATCACCCTGTTCCGGGAAGACCTGCTGATCGAGACCGCGCAGGTGCCGGGCTTCGTATCGGAAAATGACGGCGGGATCACGGTCGTACTGGATACCAACCTGACAGAAGAGCTGTTGGAGGAAGGATTCGTCCGGGAGATCATCAGCAAGCTCCAGACTATGAGAAAAGAAGCGGACTTTGAGGTGATGGATAAGATCCGGGTGACCTACGAAGGAAGCGAAAAAGCAGAAGCAGTATTTGCAAAATACGCGGAATCTATCGGCAGTGACGTACTTGCGGACGATGTTGCGAAGGCGTCTCCGGAAGGATATGTCAAGGCCTGGAAGATTAACGGGGAGGACGTTACGATCGGCGTCCGGAAAATGTAAGGATCAGCAGGAACATGTCCTGCTGATTCTAAGCCACATGTGGGCGGCCCTGGCGAGATGTACACCGGAAGGGGTACATGGGGTATATTTTTATACGGACAGAGCACTCAGAAAGGGTGGTGACAGACCATGTTGGAATGGGTATTCGGAAAAAGTGAGAAGGAGAATGCAGACAGAGAAACGATAATCAGAGAGACTGATAAGGGAGGTAACAACAGACCAATGAGCAGAAAAAGATTTGACAAGGAAGCATTTAAGGAAGCAGTAAAGGATAATGTAAAGACACTTTACAGGAAGAAGATCGAGGAGGCATCCCAGCAGCAGATATTCCAGGCTGTCTGCTATGCGGTGAAGGAAGAGATCATCGATGACTGGCTGGCGACCCAGGACGCATATGCGACGAACAAGGAAGCAAAGACCGTGTATTACATGTCCATGGAGTTCCTGATGGGGCGCGCCCTGGGCAATAACCTGATCAATCTGACTTCCTATCCGGAGGTGAAGGAAGCGCTGGAGGAAATGGGCCTGGATCTCAACGTTATCGAAGACCAGGAGCCGGATCCGGCGCTTGGAAACGGCGGACTCGGAAGGCTGGCGGCATGTTTCCTGGATTCTCTGGCAACCTTGAATTATCCCGCTTATGGGTGCGGTATCCGTTACCGCTACGGTATGTTCAAGCAGAAGATCCGCGACGGCTACCAGGTAGAGGCGCCGGACAACTGGCTCAAGGAAGGCTATCCGTTTGAACTGCGCCGTCCGGAATACGCGAAGGAAGTCCGTTTCGGCGGAACGGTCCGTTTTGAGAAGGATCCCCAGACCGGAAGGGACAAATTTATCCAGGAGGGATTTGAGTCTGTACGGGCGGTGCCTTATGATATGCCCATCGTGGGTTACGGCAACCACGTAGTCAATACCCTGCGCATCTGGGACGCGGAGGCGATCACAGATTTCCAGCTTGCTTCCTTTGACCGGGGCGATTACCACAAGGCAGTCGAGCAGGAGAACCTGGCAAAAAATATCGTAGAGGTCCTGTACCCCAACGACAATCATTATGCGGGAAAAGAGCTGCGCCTGAAACAGCAGTATTTCTTTATTTCCGCCAGCCTGCAGACATTGATCGCGAAGTTCAAGAGAGAGCACGGCAATGATCTGAGCAAGCTGCCGGAGAAGGTGGTCATCCAGATGAACGACACCCATCCGACCATCGCGGTTCCGGAGCTGATGCACCTTCTGATCGATGAAGAGTATCTGAACTGGGAAGATGCATGGGAGATCACAAGCAAGACCTGTGCGTACACCAACCACACGATCATGGCAGAAGCATTGGAAAAATGGCCCATCGACCTGTTTTCCAGACTGCTCCCGCGTATTTACCAGATCATCCAGGAGATTGACCGCCGTTTCGTAGAGGAAGTGCGCGCGAAATATCCGGGAAATGAGCAGAAATTAAAGAAGATGGCGATCCTCTGGGACGGCCAGGTGCGCATGGCGAATATGGCGATCATTTCCGGATTCTCCGTAAACGGCGTTGCGCAGCTCCATACGGAGATCCTGAAGAATCAGGAATTGAGGGATTTCTACGAGATGATGCCGGAGAAGTTCAACAACAAGACCAACGGGATCACCCAGAGACGTTTCCTGGCTCACGGCAATCCGCTGCTTGCAGACTGGATCACCGGACGGATCGGGGACAGCTGGATCACCGACCTGTCTCAGATCGCAAGGCTGAAACCGCTGATCAACGATGAGCAGGCAAGACGGGAATTTATGAACATCAAGTATCAGAATAAGGTCCGTCTGGCAAAATATATCAAAGAGCACAACGGGATTGACGTGGATCCGCACTCCATTTTCGACGTACAGGTGAAGCGGCTGCATGAGTATAAGCGCCAGCTTCTGAACATCCTCCATGTGATGTACCTGTACAACCAGATCAAGGAGCATCCGGAGATGTCCTTCTATCCAAGGACCTTTATCTTCGGCGCAAAGGCGGCGGCAGGCTACGAGCGCGCTAAGGAAACCATCAAGCTGATCAACTCCGTGGCAGAGGTCATCAACAATGACCGGAGCATCAACGGCAAGATCAAGGTGGTATTCATTGAGGATTACCGGGTATCCAATGCGGAGATGATCTTCGCGGCAGCAGATGTCAGCGAACAGATCTCCACCGCTTCCAAGGAAGCGTCCGGAACCGGAAATATGAAGTTCATGCTCAACGGCGCGCCCACCCTGGGAACCATGGACGGCGCCAATGTAGAGATCGTGGAAGAGGTGGGCATTGAGAATGCGATCATCTTCGGTATGCGTTCCGAAGAGGTCATCCGCTACGAGAACCACGGCGGCTACAATCCGATCGATATCTATTTCAGCGATTGGGAATTAAAGCGCGTGATCGACCAGCTCATGGACGGCACCTACGCTCACGGCGACCATAACATGTACAAGAACCTGTACAACTCACTGCTCAATACGCAGTGCACACCGCGGGCAGATATGTACTTCATC
>CATLCV010000017.1 GCA_949893755.1 uncultured Lachnospiraceae bacterium
GAGAAACAGAAGCCCCAAAAGAAGATATTTGTGTGACCGGCATTCATTATCGTTTGTGCCGGGGCGCATACCAAAGAAGATCAAGGAGGAGAGCTGGGCTGCGGCCCGGCATAATCACAAGTATGAAGCCCAGGACTTCCAACAGCAGTATAACCTTGCACATCCTCAACGCCGGATCTGGAAACACCGGTATGGTCTCCGTACATTCTATTTTTTTGTCCAGGGCTCCCTGATCTATGTACGGGTTAAGATCTTACGTTTTCGTTTTGCAGGAACAAACCGTACCTTTACTTTCTACGGTTCCCTTTTTTGCGCCTTTTCCCGTTTTTCCAGGGATTTCATGGCACAGGCAGTCGCCCAGGCCGGCTTCCTCTTTAGTGCGCTCAGCACTCTGCTCTCCCCGAAAACGTTATCCCGGTGGGCATCCCTCCTTTCTGTCGTTCCGGCTCCGGCTGCCAGTCCCGGCTGGGATGGTGCAGAACTCAGCTGATCGACTTGGGCCCCTCTTTGCGCAATAATCATACTATAAAAAACAAAAGCCAAGGAGGTCATTTTTATCATGTCTGAAAACAAAAATAAAGCCCTTACCCTTGAGGAACGCCGGGTCATCGAGATCGGCATCCGAAACCATTCGACCAAGGCGGACATCGCAAGAACCCTTGGAAAGGACAAATCTACCATCGGCAAGGAGATCCGGCTCCACCGCACCCTTTCCCATAAATGCAGCCTTGCCCGGGAATGTGCCGCTTACAAGGGATGCTGCCATGGAAGGCAGTGTACCATGGACTGCCCGGATTTCCGTCCTTTTACCTGTTCCCGCAGGGACCGTTCCCCCGGAGCCTGTAATGGCTGCAGCAAACATTCCCACTGCCGTTTCAACAAGTTTATTTACAGTGCTGTCACTGCGGACAAGGAATACCGGGCTACCCTGGTGGATGCAAGAGCAGGGGCCAACCTTACGATCCCAGAAGCAAAACAGATAGCGGCCGTAGTCGCCCCGCTTATCAAACAGGGGCTTTCCCCTTACCAGATCGTGACGGCCCATCCGGAGCTGGGGATCTGTGAAAAAACACTTTACAACTACATCGAACGCCAGGTCTTTGCCGTTGCAGGCATCCACGACATCGACCTGCGCCGGAAAACCTCACGCAGGCTTCCCAAAAAAGCAGCAAAAAACTATAAAAAAAGGGAAGACAGGGCTTTTCTCAAAGGCAGGCTCTACTCGGATTTCCAGACCTATATGGAAGAGAATCCTGATGCCCGTGTGCTGGAAATGGATACCGTTTATAACGATGGTTCCGGCGGGCCTTTTATACAGACCTTTAAATTTATCGGCCTGGGCCTGCTTTTTGCCTTCTTCCACGAAGGAAAAACAGCACAGGACATGGTGGACGGCCTGGACCGGCTGGATTCTCTGCTGGGACATTCTTTATTCAATACTTATGCGGAGGTCCTCCTTACAGACCGGGGTTCCGAATTTACTGCCGCTGACAGGTTTGAATTTCGTGGAAATGGGACCAGGCGCACCCGTGTGTTTTATTGCGACCCCATGCAGAGCGGGCAGAAAGGATCCCTGGAGGTCAACCATGAGCTGCTCCGCTATATCCTGCCAAAAGGCACGGATCTGCGTGGGTTAGGTCTGACCGGACAGGAACCGCTGAACCTGGCATTGTCCCATATCAATTCGGCGCCCGTCCAGTCTCTCCATGGAAAATCCCCGATCGAATACACTGCCTTCCTCCAGCCGGTACTTTGGGCACGTCTGGAAGCCGCAGGACTGCAGGATATCCCCAAGGATGAGATCATCCTCAAGCCCTATCTCCTGAAAAGATATATCAAACATTAAAAAAGCTTACACAAGACGTGTGTAAAGGGTACACAAGGCAAAGTTTTCCAGAAACGGAAGGGAGGGGATGTCATGGGCAGCACGGAAAAGAAACGGGTCAATATTTATCTATCATTGGATACGGCGGAACGCCTGAAACAGTATGCCTGGGAAAACCATACAAGTGTCAGCCATGCGATCACGGAATGGATCTGGCATACAAAAGTAAAAAATGAACAGATACGAGGCCAAATGACAATCGGAACAAAGTAAAAAGAAAAAGGGAAAGCCACGGGATAACATATCCGCGGCTCTGTCTCAGAGGTGGAATTTAGTCCTTCATCAGTGGATGAACGTGCAAAAGTTCCGCCTCTGTACCATGTCCAGAAAACCGTCCATTCTGTCTTGAATCAGGATGAAAAACTTCATTCCACCTGTTTTTGATTATATTTTTCCCGATCAGAATTACTTTTGTACGAGTACGTTCCACTCATTCTCGGGTGCTTTTCAGAGTGGAATTTAACTTTTCACTTCACCCCATTTCTCCAATTGAATGATCAAGTTTCTTTTTCCGCACGCCGCTTAATCCGCTTATAATAATTACTGCATCCTCTCCAATGCTGATCGATCAACTCATGCTCCATCCTGACAATCTCCCGATAGTTTTTCAGGAATAACCACAGCATAATAAAATAATATGGTGAGAAAAACCGCATCAGCCTCACGAAATAATTCGGATTTGCTCTGACTGCCGCGGATTTTTCCTGGAGATAGAGCATTGCCCTGAAAAAAACGGACTCTTCTGACTTTCGTTCCTCCCGGCACAGCTGTGCAACCTCCTGATTATGCAGCCGCCTGTTGGGACTGTTAAAATTGGAAATCGAATTTTCCGATATCCGGTACAAAACAAACGGCCGGTTCACATAGCATACCCTGAGTTCCTCATGGTCATCCACGATCTTCTGAAAGCAGGCCCGGTCATTGACAGTCCTGAAACGCAGGATAAAATCAAATACCGCTTCTGTCAGCAGCTCCTTCCGGTACACTGCCGTCCCCATGACCGCGCAGCCAAGCTTTATAGAACGTCGCAGGATTTCTCCGCGGATGAAATTTTGCAGCACCACATCCAGATAGGTAGAACAGGTTCGGATCATATCACCGGAACCGGTAAATTTTATAAACGCAGTGCATACGATATCATACTCATCCAGCAGATCCGTAACCTCAAATAAATTGTATGGAGAAAACAGATCGTCGCCATTCAAGACAACGAAGCGCTCTCCTTTTACAAGCCTTAAAGCCTCTGCATAATTTCTGCATATTCCGGCGTTTTTCTCCCGAAAAAGCTTGTCCACCCTTTCAAAAATATCCCCATTCCCGGCAATCCACTGTTCTATGACCTCACAGCTTGAATCCTCCGATCCGTCGTCCGCCACGATCAGCTGAAACTTCTGTCCCTTTCCGAATCTGCAGATCTGATATCGGATACTTTCCAGGGCCTGTGTCACAACCTCTGCCTGGTTATAGCATGTAACTACAAATGTAAACATTTTACATTCATTCCTCCGTTTCAACCTTCACATCATGGAAAAACAAGCTCAGTATCTCCTCGAAGGTCTTCCCTTTCTTTGCCATCTCATTGGCGCCGTTCTGGCTCATTCCGATTCCATGTCCAAATCCGCCGCCGGAAACTACAAATGCGTCCCCATCCTTCTCAATCGTAAAGAACGCGCTCGGAAGCATTGCGGTCCCCGGTTCGACAGAGCCGTCCTGTTTTACAACTTCAGCGCCTGTACCGCCCAAAGCCTTCCGAATCTTATTTTCCGTTTCCACTGTCACCGTATCTTTGTCGCCGGTAATCCTGACTTCGAGCGCGATCCCGCCGTCCCCGGTCTTCGTGATCTCGATATCCTGAATGGTGCCGATGTCCGTCTCCGTATTCACGCTCACCTGACTCGACAATGTCTCCGCAGGAATCTTGATCTCCCATCGGTACCACGGGATCTCTGCCTCATAGTCTCCATCGTCTCCCTTCACCTCTACGGATTTCAGATACCGGGCTGCCTCGTCCTCTTCGGTTCCCCATGCCTCCAGCCCTGTCGTATATCCGCAGGAGGTGGAAAAATAGAGTGTTGTGACCAGCCTGCCTTTGTAACGCATGACCTGGTTCTTTGTCTCTTCGATCGCCTGATTCACAAACGCATCCTCCTGGCAGTTTCCATATACCTGATAGCGCGCGTTGCTGTCATCCAAGATTGCCTCATATTCCGGATATCCGGGGTCCATGATCTGCTTATACGCAAAATTTCTCGCACAGACTGCCTGGGCCTTCAACGCTTCCAGTTCGTAGTAAAAGGGCATTTCACTGGGTACAACCTTACATAAATATTTTTCCAGGGGGAGCTCATTGATCACGACCAGCCCGTCCTCTGTACGGCGCAGCTCAATGACTCCCGCGTAAGACGGCGTTCCGTATGCCCTCTGGATACTGTGCAGGGTGATCTCCCCTCCGTCGTTTGCAGTGATCCTGATCTTATCGTCGCCATCTTCAAATCTTGGATCATCCGGAGTAAACTTCTCAATCTCCCCTGCCGCCACCTCCTGGCTTTCTTCCCCATAGCGAAGCGTCATTCCCCCGACTGCCGAAATCTCCATAGCCGGATGGAACACCTCCGCAAATTCATTGGTCCGGATCACGATCCGGTAATCCGGATTATCAATCGGCGGCTCATCTGGCGTCTCTCTCCTCATCGTAACCGCAAAGCCCCCGATCAAAAGCAACGCGATAAAAACTATCATTCCGTATTTGAATTTTTTTCCTGTCCCTTTTTGTGACAACTGTTTTCCGTCTTTTTTTTCATCTGTACCCAATTGATTCACTGCTCCTTTTCCTGGAACCCCTCATAAAATATGTTCCTCTTTTTCACAAATGAATTCCTGCCGTTCCTGATACAGCCGGAATTTTTCTCATTCGTTCTTTTTACGATTTTAGCCCGTAATCTTACCATTGTGTTTTTACAGCAGCTATATTATATTAAATATATGAAGCTGAGGCTGCTGTCCGCAGTATGTGACACATTCCCATTCGTTACAGGTCATACCTTGACCAGACGTGCCCTGTAACTGCCATTTCCCAGCCAAACGAAAGGATGAAAAACATGATTTCCATAATAATCCCTGTCTACAACACTGAAAAATATCTCCGCCGCTGTATCGATTCCGTCTTACATTCTGCCTGTGATGATTTTGAAATCCTTCTGGTCAACGACGGTTCCACCGACAGCAGTCCGGCCATATGCGAAGAATATTCCCGGCAGGACAGCCGCGTCAAAGTCATCCATCAGAAAAATCAGGGCGTTTCCTCCGCACGAAACACCGGTCTGGACCATTGTCACGGAGAATGGATCGTATTTATTGATTCCGATGACTTCATTTCCAAAGATTTCCTGAGCCTGATCGCCAAAGAAATCCATCAGGATAAAGACCTGCTGCTGTTTGATTTTTCCAAATACATCGCAGGGCAGGCTTCTGCGGCTTATCCGGTCCGTACCCTGACCTTTCAGGGGAAGGAAATGCAGGAGCTGATCAGGCGGATCCTTGTGCCGCAGCCCCTGTACGCAGGCGGAAGCGCCGATTTCCGAACTCCCTGTGCAAGGGCCTACCGAAAATCCATCATCGACCGGTATTCCATCCGCTTCTCTCCCGGCCTGACCGTCGGGGAAGACCTGCTGTTCAATCTGGAATACCAGCTCAGGGCCAGTTCCTGTGTATATACCTCTGTCCCCGTTTACTATTATGATATCCATATGGGTTCCGCAACCCATGGCTTCCGGTCCGGACTTCTTAAGAACCATGCAAGGCTGCTGCGGCAGTTGAAGCAGCTTTTAGAGCACTGCCATATGCTCCCCCTTCTGGAACCTGCATACGAATCTTATTGCCTTGAAAATCTGGCCTACGTCCTGATCTGGGAGGTATTCAGCCCCTTAAGCCCCAGATCCTACCGGACAAAATGCCGGATGTGTGCTGCAATGCAGAAAAACGCGATCTACCGGAAGGCCCTGAAATATAACCTGAGAAGCGGGATACTGCCGAGGAAGATCCTGGTTTTCTTCTTCCGCCTGAAATGCTACCGCATGACAGATCTGATCTGCCGGGCCAGCTACAGGCATCTGAAAGGAAACGATTTCTAAATCCATTTCCTGCTGGTGATTTTCTGGTATATGGGATAAATTTTCTCTTCCACCCAGCCATTTACAAAATAGAGCCAGATGATCTCCTTCAGCGCTTCGCTGATACAGAATCCGCCGCACCTGTGCAGCCAGACCAGCGCATTGGCTGCGGCTTTTTTGCGGCCGTACTTAAGGGCGATCTGATATCTGCGCCTTGCCTTCCAGCAGAGGATCCGTTCTCTCGATTCCCGGTCCGTGATCCCGCAGTTTTCCGCGATCTCATCCACCAGCTTTTCATAATCCCTGTACTTTTTCTCTTCCTGCGCCTGGGTCAATACCGTCCTGGAATGACTGCCCTCCCTGACCGCAACCCCATACAGCTCCTCTTCAATGGTAGGGCACTGATGCCGGTACATAAACGGCAGCAGCATCTGAAAATTCTGCCCCACATCATATTCCGGTATCCGCCGCTTCGGGTACACCTCAAAAAATGCCTTCGTCCGCAGCATATAGCATCCGCAGCAGACAAAGGTTTTGGATTCTAAAATGTCCCAGAACAGATCCAGCTTTTTCAGGTCTCCTCTTTGCTCGTCCGCCTTTTTGCTTCTTGTCCCTGTCTCCTCGTCAAAGTAATAGGACAGCGACCGGACGCACGCATACTGCGGATGCTGCCGCAGAAAATCTACCCTGCGCCGGATGGATTCCGGTTCCAGATAGTCGTCGCTGTCCGGCCAGATCAGATATTCCCCCGACACAAAGGGCAGCCCCTGGTTGATCGCCGCGGACGCATTTTTATGCTCTGCCCGGACGATCCGGTATCCATACCCTTTTTCCTCAAATTTCTCACTATAGCTTTGTGCTGCACTGACCGTACCGTCCGCTGACCCGTCATCCACAAGGATCATCTCAACATCCGGGTAGGTCTGCGCCAGCACGGAATCCAGCATTTTTGCCAAATGCGTCTCCCCGTTGTAGACCGGAGTCACTATGGATACCCGGCCTGCGATGTATTCATATTGCTTCTGATCCATCCGCCCCTCCTTCTATATACAGAATCTCCGCCGCAAACAACGCTTCTGCATATTCTATCCCATCATCTCACCTGCACAATTTTCTTATCTTCGATCCGGTACACCACGTCGCATTCATTTGCCAGACTCATATGGTGGGTTACCATGATCAGTGTCTTATTCTCCTTGATCTGGCGGATCGAATCAATGACCGCCTTTTCCGTCTCCATATCCAGCGCGGCCGTCGCCTCATCCATGACCAGAAGCTCAAAATCCTTATACAGCGCCCTTGCAAGCGCGATCCTCTGCCTCTGTCCTCCGGACAGCGTGACTCCGTTTGCCCCGATCAAAGTATGTACCCCATCCTCCATGTTCTGAACATCCTCCCAGATCTGGGCACATTTGAGGCACTCGATCACCCGCGCGTCATCGATCTCCTCTTCCTCTTCAAAAAAAGCTACATTATTCCGTATCGTCTCCCCGTTCAGATAGACCGTCTGCGGAATGTAGCTGACCATCTCTCCCATGCTGGCCTTACACGGCCCTTCCCCATCCGACTGGGTCACGATATCATAGTCGTCAAAAAAGACATGGCCGCCCTGGGGCTTCAAAAGACCCAGGAGCAGGTCTACAAAGGTCGTCTTTCCCGCGCCCGATGCTCCGATCACCGCAATGGAGCACCCCACCGGGATATCAATCGAAGCATCCTGGAAAATCTGTGCCCTGTCAGTATATCCGAAGGTCAGGTTTCTGACAGAAACCCCTTTTCGAAGGGTCAGCTTTTTCTGCCGGACCTTTTCGGAGCGTTCTTCCTCTTCCTTCAGCCGGGTGTAATCCGCCATTGCTTCTTTCACAGCCTCATAAGGCTTTTTCGCAAATTCGATCTTATTCATCCCGTTCAGAATGTTGTATGCCATCGGCAGCATGCGGACCAACGCCGTGATATACACCACCATGGGCGCCAGGATCGCCGCAAGGTTCGTTCCGAACACCAGGATCACCGCAAGAATCACGAACATGGCCGCCATAATGGAATTCTGCAGGATCACCGCGATACTGCTGATCTTATACTTGAATTCCCCCTGAACCTGGGCAAATGCCTGGCTCGCATCCTCATATTTGCTCAGTACAAAAGCAGACCGGTCATCAATCTTCATTTCCTTAAAGGAACCATAGGCTATGGTGATCTGGGAGTTTGCCTTGATCGAGCAGGCCCGGCTCTTTTCCCCATAATCCTGCATCCTTTTCCGGGTCCGAAAAAAGATCAGAGCCATCAGGAGCAGAAGGATCACGCAGCTTACGATCCCGATCCACCTGGAGACATAAATCAGCACAACTGCAAATCCCGCCATGGTAATCCCATTGATCACAGCTTCAATGAAGTCCGTAATGATCTGGATACAGTTTATCGTATCATTGCGCACAATATTCATCGCCTGGATGGTACTTTTCTTATTGTGCTCCATCAGCTCCTCTTTGATCAGCAGTTCGTAAATCTTCATGGACAGCTTCTGTGAGCCGTCATACACAAACCGATTCGCGATCTTGCTCTTATACAATTCAAAAAGGCATTTTAATATGGACACAAGCACCATAAAAAAGGTAAATGCCGTCAGCTTCGGATCCGCTCCGTTTTCACGCACTACAATATTGATAATATAAATGATCACAGAAAAGCTGAAAATATCCACGATCGGGCTGATCAAACTGAACACCGCATATACCTTCCATATTTTCTGCTCCCTTTTATCCAAAATCCCTGTCAAATATCTGAACATTTCCGCCATATCATTTCCCCTTTGATTCATCAAGGTATCCTGCTTCGAGCAGTTAAGAACTGTATGGAAATAACTTCTGCATTTTGACTTGTCTGCACAAGTTATTTTCCTACAGTTCCTTACCATTTAAGTTCTGTCTGCACACAACTGCCCTGGTCTTCCGCGGCAGTATTCTCATCTCTTCAGCTTCTTTAACAATGCTCTGCCCGACGCAAGTGCCTTATGGAATCTCAGAAGCTGTGAAAATGACAGCATCCTGTGTAAAGCCATAAAGAGCCCCCGGCTTTTCGCTGCCTCTGTCGGACCTGTCAGCCGCGGCTGGAGCACATCCCTCTCCTCACAGGCAAACCAGGAAACCTCATCCCGGACTGCTTCCCATATGTCCCGGGCCTTCTCCGTATGGAGGATGACCAGCGAGGTTCCCATGCCGTCGTCAATCTCCGGCTTCACCTTCTCAATCCCCCAGAAGTCCCCAATCGTAATGTCACTGTTCCTCTCCACTGTACAGAATTTACAGTCATGGCAGGATGGGCGCAGGATATGGTTGGTAAAATACATCCTGCAGTATTCATCCGCATATAGGGAGCCGGAATACTCCTGTCCGTCGATCACATAGGCACAGGTATGCCCGCTGTCGCGCATCCTTTTATCCCGGAATGAAAAATCCGTCATTTTTCCGCCGTGCTTCTCTTCCAGGTACTTCACGTAATCTCCCCAGATTCCCGGGGAAGGCACCCCATAGCAGACCAGATCCGCCAGGATCAGTCTTGGATAGGGCTGTTTCAGATAAAGCCTTAAGCCTTCCGCCTGGCAGGGCGTTCCGCAGAACAGCACCCACTGCTCCTCTTTCAGCCGCGTCTCGATCTTCCGGTAGATCCCTTTCATACTGCTCTGAACATATTTGGTCCTTTTCACCGAATCCAGCTCTTCCCTGCTATGGATCTCCCGATGTACAACTCTCATATTTTTATCATAGGCCGCGCCGAAAACAACACCCTGCTGCCGAAATACATATTCCGCAAGAATCGGGAACATTCCGCCGGAGGAACTGGCATACCGTACGTTTTCGTCCTTTGCCTGTACGGCAAAATACTGCCGGCTCCCCTCTTTTATCGGACTCTTCTTTTTAATGGGACATACATCCTCACATCGTCCGCAGTCCACACACAACTCCCTGTCAATCTTCGGATAGCGGAAGCCTTCCCGGTCAATGACCATCCGAACCGCATCCTTCCGGCAGACATCAACACATGCGCCGCAGCCGCAGCACTCTTTCTTTTTCACAAATAAATTTTTCATATCCGCACCTTTTATTCCCCGGTTTCCAAGTGTTTCAGCAGGAACTCGCCGGATGCTCTCACGCTTTCCTTCGTCCTCTCTCTTACAGTCTCCCAGTCTATCCCGTCATGGATATCGATCCCCGGTTTCTCTTCACACAGTCTGTCCTGCAGTCCGTGAATGTCAATAATATTCCTCATCCTGGCCCCCAGGCGGCTGTGTACAAACGCCAGAAACTGTTTTTCATAAATTATGCTGAACGCCACCGCATGGAAGGAATTGGATACCACATACTCTGCCTTGTGGATATACCCCAATAATTCCGCAGGCCCTGCCGTATGATCCACTTCAAAGCCCGCATTGGTCCCAAGCTGTCCGGCACGCACCTCAATGACCGGAAGTCCCGTTTCCTGAGAAAGCCTCTTCGCGTAATCCGACATCGCCTCGTTCGGCTCCGTAACATAAACCAGAATGTAGCTTCTGTCCTTCACTCTGTCCGGAATCCGTTCCACCTTCTGCCAGGACTCCTTTTTCAGGAAAAATACCGGATCCAAAACGGCTGTCACTTCTTTTCCATAAAGCCTTTCCACATACGGGACTGCAGCCTCCTCCCGGACAGATACGGCATCCAGATTGCGGACCAGTTTCGCGAATTCCTTGTCATGACGCTGTGCAAGCTCCGCCCCGCCAAAGCTGGCCGCATAGGAAATGACTTTTTTCTTCCATTTATTATCAAACGCGCCGAAATATGCTTTGCGAAGCCCGCAGGTGATATCCGGATTCCAGATCTGGTCGCTTCCCACCACATAATATTTATATTTCAGCCTTTTCAGGCCCGCTAAGGATAAGACCCTCTTCTGCCTTTTATCTACCAGGTACTTATATCTGAAATAGTTCATATTTCTCAGCTGCCTGGAAAAATCCTCCTTTGTCTGCAGATGGATCCTGAACTCATTCCACATATTGAACAGTCCCCAGATCCGCCCTTTCAATCCCCTGATCGGCGCATACGGGATCCACCAGTGCCTGCCGGTCATATAGAATGGTTCATAACGGACGATATCCGCCGGTTTCCCGTTCCTGCGCAGAAAGGTTTTCAAACCATATGCCTGCAGCATCGCGCCATAATTATTGGAGCAATGAAACGTAATGATGCCAATATCCGAATGCTTTTTTCTCATCGTAAATGCCTCCTTCCATTTCAGCAGTCCGGGCACCTGACGGTTGACCGGAACAAAGACAGGGTGACAAAAAAAGCAAAGACCATACAGCAGCTTTTCACTTAAGACAAGCTGCCGAAACATAGGATGCCTTCTCTCTCTGGCCGCAAGCTTTCTCAAGCTTCTGCAGCCCTTTTGGTTTCCCGCGTTTTTCAGCATCTCATAGTTTTTCTCAATCTGTACGATGCCAAACCGTTCCCAGGTCAGCGCAAAATCCGTATTCCCTCTTTTGTATTCTTCGTCCCGGATCCTTCTGCTGCTTTCAAAATATCGCTTTCCACTTCGCATCGCCGAAGACTGTGTCACACTCTCCGGATGGATCCTGTAATAGTACCAGTCCTTCCGCAGACAGGCAGCCCGAATCTGATTTCGGATAAAATAATACAAAAACAGGGTGTCTTCTCCATTTGTCAGGCTCCTGTCAAACCGAAGCGCTCCGATGGCAGCCCTGCGCAGCAGCTTCCCGCCGATCCCTGACAGCTGATTCACATATTGAATATGGAACCAGTTCTCCGCGTCTTTTCCCTCTGCCGTCTCAAACCAGGTATGTATATCCGTCCTCCGGCCTGCCGCCGACCGTACCGCCTCTGACACCTCCGCCGCCGATGCCGCATCCGATTCCTTCTCCGCCCATGCCGTATCCAGCACCGCATCCAGTTCCCGCGCCTCCAGCTTCCTGTAACCGCAGAATACCAGATCCGCCTGCCGCTCTTCCGCCTGCCGGACCATGTTCTCTATAAGAAGCGGATGGATCACATCGTCACTGTCCAGGAAAAAAAGATATTCTCCTCCCGCTGTCTCAATCCCATAATTTCTTGCCGCGGAAACGCCTCCGTTCTCCCGGCGGTGCAGCCGGATCCTGTCGTCCGTCCGCCCTAGCTCTTCGCAGATCTTTGGCCCCCGGTCCCTGGAACCGTCATCAATCACGATGATCTCCATATCCCGGAATGTCTGCCTGAGTACGGAATCCAGACACTGTCTGATGTATTTTTCCGATTGATACATCGGAATGATAACCGATACCTTTTTCCTCATAGCTTTTCTCTCCAAAAGGTGATATAATGTCCCTGTTTTTAAAAATAACTTTGTAAAGACAGGAATCCCATGACCATGAAATTAAAAAAACTTCTGATCGCTGTTTCTTCCACAATCTGCATCTGCCTGATCGCCGGAATATTCCTCTTATTCCTGACACTGCGTTTTGTCAATTACACTCCCGACGCCTGTGCGGAATCTACGGAAGAGCTTCAAAACCCATACATTGGCTGGTATCAGATCCATAATTACATGCTTTCTGACACCGAGTCCTATGATCTGTCCGAAATTCTTGATCAGGAACACCGGGCCGGCCTTGTGCTGCTGGAATTTAATCTGCAAAACTATGCGGACCGCCCCATCAGCGATTACGGTCTCTCCCTTCTCGATCAGGTTCTGGAAAGCTGGCAGTCCACGGGCAGACAGCTGATCCTCCGCTTTTTCTACGACTGGGACGGAAACGCGCTGGAAGCGGAGCCCCGGGATCTGTCCCTGATCCTGACGCATATGTCGCAGACATCAGAAGCTGTAAACCGTTATTCCGATTGTGTCTATCTCCTGCAGGGCATCTTTATCGGTCCCTGGGGAGAGATGCACGGCTCCCGCTATGCAAACAATGAGGATATGATCACGCTGACACGCCACCTGGCCTCCGTCACGGATCCCGAGATCTTTCTGGCTGTCCGCACGCCCCAGCAGTGGCGGCTTCTTGCAGACTCTGCGGAACCGATTGACAGATCCACGGCCTTTAACGGATCACTGGCATCCAGACTCAGCCTGTTCAATGACGGCATGCTGGGCTCGGATACAGACCTGAGCACCTATGCTCCCGGCTCCGGCTCCGGTGAATTCTCATACGATCAGAAGAGAAGCCGACAGGATGAGCTTGCGTTCCAAAACCGTTTATGTACCTGCGTACCAAACGGAGGGGAAGTCGTGGTGCCCAATCCCTACAATGATTTTCCCGCTGCTGTGGCAGATCTTTCGGCAGCCCGCGTTTCCTACCTCAACAGCGTCTATGACGAAGCTGTTTTCTCCAAATGGCGGGCCGCGCTCTGTACGGAAGCTTCACCGTATCATGGCATGAATGGTTTCGACTATATTTCCAGGCATCTGGGATACCGGTATGTTCTTCGTTCCTCCGAATGCGCGCCGGTCCTTCCCTGGGAAAAGACTACGGAGCTGACCGTCATTTTAGAGAATATCGGTTTTTCCAACTGCTACCGTCCCTTTGACGTATCCCTGACCCTGACGGAAGCATCCACGGACAGAACCTTTACCTTCCCTGTCAACACAGATACCCGCCTCTGGGCTCCCGGGGAACAGGTCACCCTTACGTTACCTGTCCATTTCCGCGAATATGCCACAGGCTCTTATGATGTTGCTCTCAAGATCACCGACCCCGTTTCCGGCAGTCCGGTTTATCTTGCCAATGAGGGCGCCGTTACCAGCAGCGGGCAAACACTCGGGCACCTGGACATTACCATATTCCCCAAGCAGGACTCTTCCTCGTTTTCCGAAAACTAGAGTGCAGAAGAGCCCTGCCTCTTTTGTCCCGTCAGATCTTATCCGCGCTCAGAAGTCCTACCTCCTCGTCCATCTTAAGCACCTTTACCCGGAATACTACGATCAGGACGCTGAACATGACTCTGAGCATATACCAGAATGGCTTCAGCCCGGAATGCATGCTCTTTCCTTCGGTCCTCGCATGCATCACCGCCGGGATCTCCACGACCCGGAACTTGATCAGCATCATCAGGATGATCATATTCGCGTCCGGATATTTATCGTCAAAATGGTCATATTTCGAATAATACAAAAATGCTTTTCTGCTTAATCCCTGCAGTCCGGTGGTCGGGTCCGCGATCTGATTTCCCGTTATCATCCGGATCAGGAAACGGAACATCGTATAGACGATCCGTTTCGGCAGGGAAACCGGAAAGTCAGAGCTCTCCTTCATAAACCTTGCTCCGAGCACGATATCCGGGCATCGTCCGTCCGCGTCTGCTTCTTTGAGCTTCCGGTAGATCACCGGAATATTGCACACATCATGCTGACCGTCCCCATCCATCTGGATCACATATTGATATCCCCTGCGCACCGCATATTTATAACCCGTCTGCAGCGCGCAGCCATACCCCATATTGTATAGCTGGGAGAGCATGGGATACTGCATTTCCTTTACGATCCAGTTTGTGGAATCTGTGGAGGCGTCATTTACGATCAGGATATCCGCGATATCCTTCATTTCCAGCGCTTCCAGCTGCGTAAGCAGTCTCCGGATATTATTCCCTTCATTATAAGACGGTATGATGATCAATAATTCTTTATTCTTCATGATCTTTGTCCCCCTGGCAAGACTCTGAGCAGCTTTTCGATCTCTTCTTTCTGAGCCGTTGTTTTCTTCGCAGCCGCCTGTCCGAGCCTTTTTCTCTTTTCGTGATCCTTTAGAAGGTCTGCAATACTGTCCGCGATCGCCTGCGGGGTCAGTTCGCAGAGTATGCCGTCCTCTCCGTCCGTGATCTGCTCCCGGTTGCCGTTGCAGTCCGAAGCGATCACCGCGCAGCCCAATGTCTGCGCCTCCTGGATGGCAATACTTTTCCCTTCAAATCTGGTGGCATGGATATACAGGTCTGCCTGCGCATAGTAGGGATACGGATTGGCCACGGCTCCAAGAAGCACAAAATCCTCTTCCAGTCCCGCGGCGGCAATCTGTTTCTCCAGCATGCTCCTCTGGTCTCCTTCCCCCAGCACATACCACCTTGCCCGCCAGCCTGCGTCCTTCAAAAGCTTCATCGCTTCCACCGCGATATCATACGCCTTCTGGTATGTCAGCCTCCCTACCGTCAGAAGCCGCATCCCCTGGCAGGTATCCGGAAAGCCTCCCGCTTCCTCCGCCCGTCTCCGGATTCCCTCCTGGTCGATCAGGTTATGGAAGATCTCTGTCTTTGCGGATAATTCAGGGTACACCGCCAGAAAATGGGATCGCACCTCATCGGAAACCGTGAATATCCGGTCAAACCGCTCCCAGCAGCCCTGATCCATCTCCCTGGTATATCCCGCGCTCTCGTAGTCAATATGTACAAACGCACATTTTCGGTCCGCCTTTACATGCTCCGCCACATAGTAGGCAGAAGCCCCTTCCAGATATGCGACAGCCATATCAAACCTCTCGGAAAAACGCGGAGAACCGTCAGAGATCATCCGCCACAGCAGCTTATCCGGTTGAACATGCCCGGTTCTCCTCATGGCCGTATAATGTTTTATAATAAAACGCAGCTTCCGAAACCATCCTCCGTTCCGAAAAAAGGAAGTACATACGGTCCGCATCATGAGCCGCTTTCCTTTTTTCGTCAGTACGGACTGATTGCTGAACCTGGTATTCAAGAGCCTGACATGAGACGGCAGTTCATCGATCATCACGCCCTGTCCCATGATCACATAAAGAGAGATCTCATATTCCGGGCTGTCCAGGTGTCTCAGCAGCTCCAAAAGGGCTGTCTCCGCGCCTGCCCGCCCCAATGTATTCACAACGAACAGAATTTTACTTTTCTTCATCGTGTTCTTCCTTGTCTTCATGGTCCTCTCCCACCATCCTGCTCAGCCTGTCAAGCTCTTTCAGGATCGCCTCGTTTTCCTGGTTCAGCAACGCCACATGCATGGCCATTTCCCGCTCCTTGAGGATCAATTGGGAGATCATCGCGCTTGTCCGGAACTCCTCAAACAAAAATATGGCTCCCACGCAGGAAAACGCCAGCCCCGTCCCTGTCGCAAGGTATCTCGTCCATTCCGAGAATACCGGGACGACCCCGATGAGAAACAGCACAATCCCCAGCAATACCCAGATCACGGTATAGTTCACTGTAATCTTTTTATAGGAGTGCATCAGAAAGCTGACAACCATGAGCAAGACTCCTCCAAGCCCGATTCCGAACCTTATCATATTGGCATCCATGTTTAAGCCTCCTCACTTCTCGTTTGTATGTTTTTATCATATACTTTTCTGGGCGGCCGCGTCCCCATTCCGGGCTTTAACAGCGAACCCACGCAGAATATATGGGCATCCAGATGCCTCTCGATATAGCGCAGCCGGAAATACGCAACCGTCCATCCGGAAAAAGCCCCCATCACCACGCCGATCCCATACCACAGCTCCGGCAGTCTCGTTGCCAGGATGCTTCCCAGAAACGTGACCAGGCAGAAGGTCAGTGACGTCAGCGCGGCGCCGGTCAGGTCATTGTAATAATACAAAAAGATGATCTCGGAATACATCAAAAACACGATAAAATATCCCACCACCAGACAGGGGTAGATCCTGAGCGTCAGATCGGAAAATCCAAATCTCGGCAGGAATACCACGCACAGCAGATATACCACGGAGGTAATGATAAACTGGATGCGCACCAGGCTCATCAGCTCCGAGGACAGCTGGCGGAACATTTCCTTCTTGGCAATGTCAATATCTCTTCCGCGCCCTCCGATAACTGATTCGGAGTAGTTCTTATACTTCTCATGAAAGAACATCTCCACACGGGTGATAAAAATGTTGGTGGCGGATATATTGGTAAACATCGCCAGACATGTGGCCATATCATAGGGCTGGTTGCAGACGAAGGTCCTGACAAGCACCAGCTTCATGTCCGTAGTCCAGAATACAAAATTATGGATATACAGTCCCAGGATATAACAGAAGTTGGCGATCACCAGCTGCCAGTACTTTCTGAAATATCTCAGCACCGATCCGTACCGGTTGCTGTTCTGCATGAAATAACGCTTCACAACCGCAATCTCCAGAAAAGCGATCAGAAAAAATCCTGTGGTCAGGGCGAACAGCATACTTTCCCTGATGCCCCACTTTAAAACAAATCTCAGAAAAAGGGACAGGAAAAATGCCCAGACCATCCCAAGTGTATAAAACAGCGAGATCTTCTCATAGGCCTTCGCGATGGAAAGGTAGATCATGGAGTAAAAAACCAGGACCAGCGCAATGTAACCGCAGTAGCCTGTAAATACATAAAACACATCCACTCTGCCGACAAAATGCTCCCACAGGCAGAACGGAATGCCCAGCAGGCTGCTGAGCGTCAGGTTCATCAAAAGTCCCAGGTAATAGCAGGGCCGGATATCCTGATAGCGCTCCTCATAGATCACGTCAGACATATACTTGGACAGGACCGAATTAAACGGCGCGCAGGTTAAAAGCGCAAAAATAAAGATATACAGTACCGTACAGGAAAACAATTCCCGCTCGATCAGTCCCAGACTGCTGAACTCCAGAAAGTACCCCATCAGCAGAATATCCATAATGATCACGAACATCGGAGTCACCGTGGACATGGAGCTGTAGGCAAATCCGATCAGATAGGTTGTGATCGAATTTTTTTCAAATATCTTACTCAGTTTTTCTCCTATGCCTTCCATTGACCTTCTCCTCCTTACCCTCTATTCTTCCCATGGAAGCCCCAGGCTGTCTGAAAAGTCCTTGTATATCTTGCGGTAATTGCTGCGCATATGCTCGATCTGGTAGCCCGAGATCACCCTCTGGTAGCCATTTTCGCCCATCTGACGGCGCAGCGGTTCGTTCCTCGCCAGGTCTACCATGGCCTGGGCGATCTCCTCCACGTTCATGATATGGGTCACGATCCCCGCATCCCCGAAATCATCGCTCTCGCCGTAAATGAGCCCCCGGCAGTTTCCCACATCCGTGGCGATGGCAGGCTTATGCGCGGCATATCCCTCCAGAATGGTAAGGGGCTGCCCTTCACTGAGGCTGGTCAGGATCGTCATATCCATCCTGCCCAGATATTCCCGGATATCAATCCTTCCGGTAAAGACCACATCCTCAATCCCAAGCGCCTCGACCTGCTCCAGACATTCCCGGGCATACCCTTCGTCCTCATCCATAGGCCCCATGATCCACAGCTTCAGTCTCGGTTCCCGCTCCTTGGCAAAGCTGAAGGCCTGGATCATCGTCTTCACATCCTTGATCGGCGTCACACGAAGCACAGCGCCGACATTGATCTTTCCCTCGTCCTCCGCCGTCTTGCCGGGGAGGTCTTTCAGCCTTTCCACAGAAACCCCGTTGGGCGTGACCATCGTCTTTTCCACAGGGCAGCCCAGATCCACCTGGAGCTCCCTGGCATATTCATACAGGCTGGTCACCAGGTCAGCCTTCTCATATGCCAGCTTTGACATCTTCTTAAACTGGTCGATCCATATATTCTTGTATACCCCCTGCACCCATTCCGCCCGTAGCAGTTCTTCCTCACGCTCTCTGGTATAGATCCCGTGCTCCGAGATCAGCAGCCGGCTGTTATATAGCACCTTCGCCATACTGCCCAGTACTCCGGCATATCCGGTCGCCACGCAGTGGTACAGATCCGCCTTCGGAAGCTCCATCTTTAAAGTGAACAAAAGCGGCAGATACACGGAGCGTACCGTCCACAAAAAATCCGAAAAGACGAGCTGACTGTAATGCAGGTCATAATATTCCCTTACGATCTGCAGGAAGTCCTCCCCCATCAGCAGCTTATCCAGAGAAACCGGCTTTTCCTGAAACAGCCGGAATACCGATTCCCACTCCACACGCCGGTTATGCACCAGGCTGCGGAAGGCCTGGTACTCGGATTTGTTCAGCTTTAATTTTTTTCTGCCCTTCCGGTTCCAGTCAGCATCCTCCAGATACAGTTCATGCACCTCTGTTACATTTTCCGGAATCTGATATGTAAATTTTCCGCTCATGGAATGGTTGCTGATAATTGCCAGTATCACAAACTCCAGCTTCGGAAATGACTGGATCAAGCCGTGTACCCAGCTGGATACGCCTCCTGTCACATATGGATAACATCCCTCTACAACGATGCAGACTCTCACTTGATCGCTCCTTTCAGAAGGTCAGTAATAAAATCTCTCATCCGCCGGCTCCAGAACGATCGAAATCTCGCTGCTCTTCGCTTCGATCAGATACACGCCCTCTTCCAGCTCCTGAAAATCTCCGCCTTCTACTTCCTTTATGTCATTGCCGTAATTTCTGAAAATAAACCATGCGTCTCCGTCTGTTCCGCTGACCTGCAGGCGGATCGTATCCCCTTTCCGGCTCTCTGTATAATCCAGAGCCAGGAAGCTTCGGATCCTCTCATCGCATTCCGCTGCTGTCGTGCCGGAAAAACCTTCCAGGTTCCGCCCGTAGGCTTCCACATTTCTTATAAATTCAACGGAAAGCTCATCCCACGAATCCTCATCCCCTTTGGGATATGCGATCCGTTCCATATCACAGCACACGCTGAGATACCCCAGCGCCGTTTCCACACATCGGGTCCGAAAGTCCCGCAGGAAAGAATACTCCGGCCCATTGATGACCGCGCGCTGCTCCGTGATATGCTCCGTAAGGTATCCCAGGAGACCGACGTCTTTCTCATCATAGTCCCGGACCACGGTCCTCACGGAGGAAAGGATATCCTCCTGAAGCGCCTCCAGGGTTTCCTTCTCTCCCATATCCCCTGCATAAAAGGATGCAAACCGAAATCTCTCCGCCGCTTCTTTCAGGAATTTCTGATCCTCTGCCAGCTTCTCCTTCACCGGCGTATTCGACACGTTCAGCCCCGACAAGCCCAGCTCCGCGGATTTTTCATGAAAGATCTTCATATAATACGTGAGCTGCTTCGGATCCGGAAGCCTGTCATCCGAATAGTCATACTGGGGAGACATCAGACAGGTCACCCCCATGGAATAATCCTGCACTGCCGCGGTGACCGCAGGCCATATATTTTCCTGGTATAAAAGCTTAACAGAACGTCCGTAAAGCTTCTCCATCTCTTCCCGATTTTCATCGGCCACACCGGGGAACCCGGCTAATACAATATTCTGTGCGTTTACGACCGGATAGATCTCATAGGGATACATCTCCGCAGACATGGCGGAAAGCAGCCCTAAGCCTTCAATCCCCTCCATATATCCGCCGTTTACGGCAAATACATATGCCGACCCGAAGCTCTTTCTCCAGATCACAACCGGATAGTCCTCTGTCTCTACCTTTTCGTCCTCCGGAATCCCCTTCATATAGACCTTTGTCCCGGAGGTCAGGCTGAACCAGGGAAATGTAAGCTCCATGTCCTGATATTTCCGTTCCTTCTTTTTCTCGGCCTTGTAAACCATCTCGCCGCCGAGAAGGAACCCGTCGTACAGGTGGATCCCCTCCACCGTCGTCTCCGTCTGCTCTACCTTCCGGATGCCCAGGAGTTCCTGAAGCTGCCTGTTCCTTCGGATCACGGATACCTCAGGAAGGTTCGCAAAGATCAGATGGGTTCCCTCTCTGACCTGCTCCATCAGAAATTCCGTTTCACTCTTCTGCTTCCAGTCGATCGCACCGGAATCAATCACCAGCATCTCTGGACGCGCCGTATCCTTCTCTGCCTTATCATATGATTTGAGGGAAGCATACCCGGCAATATCCCGCTTGGTATAGATCGCCCATTCCTTCACGACCTCCTGTAGGATCCCGTTCTCACCGCCGATGCAGACAGCCTTTCCGCGGGAAACAGGGACTTCCTCATTCTCCTCCGGGCCTTCCGCCTTCTCCGCTACAGATTTTCTGTCGCCTCGAAGACTCTCGGGTACATAGATATTGACCCTGGAGGGATAATCCTCCGCCGTCCCGGTGACTAAACCGTTGACACCGTAATCATTGGATCTGTCCCTCAGATCATTGATAAACATACACAGAAAGAATACAACAGACATTAATAATGTAATTATGAAAAAATTCCGGCGTGATATCATATTCCCCTCTCCTAATCTTTCTTCGTCTTGTCATATCCGTTATATCCGTAATCTATCGCAAAATTATACAGGCTGTACCCATTCTGCTTCACACGGTAGCACACAAAATTGTCCGACTCATAATAGACCTCCATCTCGTTTGGATAGAGCTTCTGAAATTCCTGCGCCCAATAATACATATGCGACATCGTGACCCAGCGGTCATCTCCGATATACGGCAGGATTCCCGGCCTTTCCGAGATCGCCATTCTCGCCCCTTCCCGGGATACGGTCCGTTCCGGCTCTTCTGTATTGATATAATCCCGGTACAGAAGCGGAAGTTTTTCTATAAAAAAGTATACCGTAGAGGTCGGGATCGTGATCTCAGTGTCCTGATCAAACGAGCGCATATCCCGTATAAACTTGATCAGCTCGTAGTGATAGCCCAGCTTGTAGTCCCCCAGCATCTGACGTTCATCATTGGCGGAGCAGATCGTCCACGCTTCGTCTTTATTTTCCCGTATGATATTATTGAGACAGATTATGGCCTCATTCGTCTCATACGGACTTACGCAGACCGGTGCCCGCATCCCCGTTTTCGCCGTCAGAACGCAGGCTGCTGTCAAAGCCGCAAAAGAGCAGAAATTCAATACCTTTGCTTTTCGGAATACAATAAACAAAACGGCATCCACACAGAGACTCCATACCACCGGGATCCCATATCCCAGATAAACCGAATAGCGGGAAACCTCCAGAATCTGGATCAGTCCCAGCTGTGCCGAAGCCTGCAGAACAGCCATAGCGCCCATATAGACGCTGATGGATACGATCACAGCCCCATAGTTCACCTTCCGGAACAGGATCCAGAATACTCCCAGCAGAAAAAGGACACCGATGCTTCCCACGATCACCTCTGCCGTCTTCACATCATAGGCCACAAAATAGTCCATCCTGTCCACAATATGTTCCAGCGCCGAAAGCCCCTCATCCCCGCTGCTTCCGCCGGCGGACTGTGTAATTCCCGACGCGGAAGACTGCATCTGTGCCATTCCCCAGTTCAGGGAGGCCTGCAGAGGGGTACCGGTGGCAAATGCCGCCGCCAAAGGAAGGACAGCGAGCAGGATCCCGGCAATCCCTGCCGCCACGATCCGTTTCAAATACTTCCATCGAAATACGCGGAAACAGAATCCCACGCCGATCGCAACGCAGAACAGGCCCGCAATCATCGTATCGTAAAAATGAACGGTCAATGTCAGCGAAACGCTGACAGCAAACAAAGCCAAATAGAGTCCAGAGACTGTAAGCGTCCGGTCCTTCTTTTTTTTCTTCCCTGCTTCTCTGTCATCCGTCTCCTGCTCAGCCCCCTCTGCCTCCATCACGGAAGCTTTTTCCGCATCAGAGCCGCCTCTTCCGGCAAATCTGGACGCAAAATTCGTCTCCTGCAAGAAGGCCATCGCAAAATAAGCGGCCGGCAGGATAAAGGCCATGCCCATCTCCTGGGGCAGAGTCGCATGATACCGGATATAGGTATAGTAGTAAAATTTGTTCGACACAATGTAGATGATGATCCCGATGTACGGAGCATACCTGGATTTGCACACACTCCGGAGGAATGCCAGCAGGACCAGGTGCGTCATCACCGTCTGTATCACATAAAAGAGCCTCAGCAGGACCTGCACATGGATTCCAAACAATCCATGCAGATGATACAAAAGGCAGTGCATGCCAAACGGATACACGCCATCCGCAAAGATATTGTTATGTCCCATCTCATTGATCCAGTAATTGTGCAGCACAATATCCGAGGCGCAGTAGCCGTACACATTGGCCGCATTCGTTCCATACATATAGAGCAAAAGCACAATCAGGCCAATGACCAGAAAAATCTCCACCCCGAACGTTTTTATAAACTCTCTGCGCTTTTTTCTCGCGTCAGCGGCAAACCGCCGCACCCCTCTTCTGATATGAAGAAGCAGCGTTTTTCTTCCGATCTCCCCGCCTAAGATCAGCTGAAGCCGGTTCAGCCTTTTTTCCAGAATGCTCAGAAAAGATCCTCTGTATTTCACATAAGCCTCTGCGAGAAACGGAGCCAATGTTCCCAGGAACAGGGTCAGCCAGCAGGATATGTGAAGCAACTGCAGCAGATAGACCAGATTGATGATGTAAAAATTCCCGGCAAGAAAATAGATCATAAATCTCACGGACACACTGCCGAATCCCGCAAGCCGTCTGCGCAGAAAAAGCCAGGGCAGCATCAGAACTACAAGAACGTACGCTGCCGCTATCCCTGCAAGCTGCAATATGGAAAGAATAGACATTGACATCGTTATTGCCTCCTTGTACTGAAGATCCGGATCAATTCCAATGTTTCGCGGTCAATGATCACATCTGACTTTTTCAGGGCGTCCAGCGTATGGAAGAACGCTTCCCTGTCCTGATCTGCAAAATACAGCTTCAGCTTACAGGTATAGGTAGAAAGCTCCTCCGGATATTGTTCTTCCATGCGCCGGCACCATTTTGCAGTGTTTTCATAATCCTTCATCTCCAGGATCCTCAGGCAGACTGCCTCATATCTCTCGACCGTGATTCTGGAAGCATCCTTCTCATAGAGCAGCTCGGCCACCTCGGCCATCTCATACACATATTTACGCTGCTCATGATCAGAAAAAATGTGCTGCTTTAAAATGTGGTCCATATAATCCACCAGAAGCTCCTCGCACTCCGTATCCGGATGCTCCCTTTCCCGGATCTCCAGAAGCTGCTTCTGTACAAACATCCGGAATTTGTTCAGTTCATCCGACAGCACCGCAGCCGCATAATGAGAAGTCTCCGAGTCCTCACTGTCCAGCGCCAGCGTGATGGATGCCAGAGAGCTCCTGATATCTTCCCGCATCACATTGACAAACACCGACCGCAGATCCTTTTTCTCATTCACCAGAAGAGCCTCTTCCAGAGGAATGATATTGCGCTCTACTTCCTCATCCGCTTTCTGGTTTGTTTTGACACGGTCTTTGCTGAAAACCACATCTGCCAGGTTCGCTTCCCTCCAAAACACGAACAGATAAAACAGATGCCCCATCAGAAAAAACAGCGGAACGATGACCGGACACAAAATCATTTCAATGAAACGGATCACATAGGTCCGCCTGTTATCATATAAGATCTCCGTGCCGTTTTCATCCGCCAGCGATGCCCGGGCCGGCACCACAAGCACCACCCCGACGATCAGGTAGACCACTGACACGATAAAATTGACAGCCAGGACGATCAGGAAGATGTATTCATCTCTTGCCATGGTCATAGTACTGCCTCCTCGTCAATCCGGCACGCATAACCCAATTCATGAAAACGCTCTATAATGCCGCCCACATTTTCTTTGTTGGTATTCGGCAGCAGCGCATACAGTTTTCCGCCTTTGAAGAGCCCCAGATAGTCTGTCTGCCGCATCGTGCCGCCCAGCCTGTCCGCCGCCTGCGCATAGTTCCACCCATTGGTGAAGATCTCCAGCAGGATATACTCTGTCAGCCCCTTATCCTTTGCGTCAAAAAACGCTTTCGCCAGGTGGGTAAATGCTTCCTCCTCCAGTACGCTGGTTCCTTCCACATAACGCTCATTCCGAAGCGCATCCAGATAACGGTTGGCACGGACGACCGCATTCTGGATCAGATAGCCTACGATCGTCAGCCGGTTCGCCTCGCCCAGCGTCATACGCTCCCATGGAACGCCCCAGAGCATAATGATGAGCTGCATGTCATCCTCTGAGTACACCGCGCTTGCCATCATCGGCATCTTCTCCACCATGTTCCGGTTGATATAGACCCTGTGCGCTTTCAGTTCGTTATACAGTTCTTCCATCCCCGTATACTTGATGGAATTTCCCAGCCTGCGCGCCTCCGGGGAGGTTGCGGAAAAGAGCCTCGCGTAATCCCGGTTGGCAACGTTATATACTGCCACATCCCTGCAGTCCATCAGCCTGGACAGCACCTGAGCCGCATAGAAAAGCACCTCTTCCGGTCCATACTGTTCCAGTGAGGACGAAACCTCATAGATCTTCCCCAGGCTTTCCCGATGATTCACCACCTGGGATTCAAAATTATGCTTCAGCTTTACGTTGCTGTCATTGATATCTTCGATGTCCCGCAGCTGTCCGTTCAGGTACTGAACCCTGCACCGCCCCTCATCCCGGATAAAGCTCAGCTGATCCTTCTGATATCCCACTGTCAGGCCCACAATAAACAACTGCGCCATCCAGACATATGTATTGTAATCCAGCAGTACTTCAAATAAGGAGCTGTCCGCCATCTCCCGGCTGCAGTATCCGATCACCGCAAGCACCGCCGAAAATACCGCCTGCTGCTGTCCGTGTACAATGGCAAACAGAAGCACATACAGCAGGTAAATATCCAGCTTTGCCAGGAACTCACTGTCCGCCGCCCTGCCGTCCAGAAAATATGCAAGCGCAAAAACCGCCAATGCCTCCGCAAAAGGAAACAATGCCTTGAAGATCCTCCGGAGATGGTTCCAGATCTTCAAGCCTACGCCGGCACCTTCATCCTCATCCAAAATAAAGGAATTGCTGTGGCGTATCATAAAATGGACCACGGATTTGATTCCATTGTCGTAATCATGGAACAGCTCATATTCGAATTCTGCCTTATATCTGCCGCAATCCAGCACCAGACGGCTGTTTGCACCCACTGCGCTGTCGGCAACCGATACGCCTTCCCCCATCTCATCTCTAATCTTCTCGGCAAGCTGTTTTTCATTGATCGTCTCTGCGGACGAAATGTGATAAACAGAATGCTTCGGCTTCTCTTCGCAAAGCACTCTGTAAGCCAGCTCCAGGGCATCATTCATATAGATCATGGAAAATGCCCTTCTTTCATTTGCTGAAATCTTTCCCGTTTTCAATGCCTCCAGGCACATCCGAAAACAGTCATTGTCCTCCGTCTTTCCCTTTTCCGGCACCCAGTACATATGATCAAACCGGAGGATCATCGTATTCATTCCCTGTGTCCTGCGGAAACTCTCACAGGCTTCCTCCCCCTGAACCAGGGCCATTGCTTTAAATCCCTTGGGAGATGCCGGCTCGTCCTCGGAAACATTGTCGATATACACATTGCTGAATACTTCGTGGGACGAGAGATATACAAACTTTCCCCCCTTGACCACACTGTACGCGGACAAGAGGTTTACAATCCCCGCCACATAGCGGACCGACTCCTGCCTGCCATCTTCCTTCCAGTCAAAATTCGTGTCAAAGGCCCCCATAAAGACAACGACGTCCGGCCTGGTACTCTCAAAAATATCCTTGATGCTTCCGCTGTCATACGGAAAATCATATTTTTCGAATACCTTCTTATAAGAGGAACGATTGTTTTTCTGCCCTGTCAGCAGGTATACACGATGACCGTTCTTGGTCAATTTACCGATCATCGCGTCCATCAGCACACTGCCGCCGCCTATCAATAATACAACCATGCTGTTCACCATTTTCTTTATATTTTTTTGCATCTGTTCTGGCCGGCAGCTGCTCTGCCGCAGACGAGTCCGCTGCCATTCGGAATAGATGCGCATATTCTTTTCTCTGTCCGGACACTCTGAGCGAACAAAAAAGGCATCCTTCCTAAATTTAGAAAAAGTATGCCCTCATTGCAAAAATCACCCAAAATCTATTACACATTGTAAAACTCAGGCATCTTTATACTCAGAATGATGTTCCGCGCCTCTTTGGAGTATCTCCGCGCAGTTGTCGGGCGGAGAGATTCCGGCTGCCTGATATACATTTTTTAAAATCTCCTCCGCCTTGTCCAGGCTGAGCTTTGGTTCTGATTCTATAAATTCATATGCCTTCTTCTCATTCCATTGACTGTTCCGCATGGCTCTGCCGACCTCCCTGGAAAGTATCATTCCGAGCTGCAGTTCTGACCAGGTCAGAACTGTCGCAGAGCGGCCTGCTCTGCGACAAGCCCGCCCCGTCACTGTATGACCGGATGTCGTTCAGCAAGTGCCCGACACCGTGTAAGTACTAACAGACTCTACTATAATTATCGTTCAATGCCGAGTAAATATTAACACAATTTTCATATAATTTCAACAATATTCCTTACTTCATGACTCCAATGGCGTGTGGAAAGCAAGCATTTCCGTGAAACGCCGCTCAGCAATTCGATATATCAAACAATATTCATTATAAAGTACATTTTCCGCAGTCTGATGCGCCGTCACTTCCAATTTCCCACACAAAAAACTTTCATATCCACAAAAGCCGGATTCTAAAAGTATCCATTAGCACATCCAAATGGAAACAGATCCGCAATATAAACTTACGGATCTGTTTTCTCAACAGTCAAATTCAGGAGTCACTGTACAAAGATTCCCTGTCATAACCTGCTTTTACGTCATTCATCGCAGAGCAGGCCGCTCTGCGATTAGTACTCCATATTAATACTACTGTTTTTCCTGCAGATTATTTCATACTACCTTTTAATTTTTCAACTCTGCCCCCTATTTTGGAACATATCGAAAGCTGCCTTTTTATTAAGTCCCGCAGTTCCTCGCGAAGAGTATCTTCATCGTATCTGTCATAGATATTATACAAATCAAACTTCATATAGCTCCTTAAGCGTTGATTCGTATCAGTAAAATTGCCCGCAGATAAGACATCCCGGTTCTGCATATCCTTTCCTAAACTTCTATAGGCCTCCAGAACCCCTCTGTTATATGTTATAAAGGAATCCTTATCACTTTTGGACATACTGTGATCCAAACTGATTCTTTTATAGCTTTTCTCAATAATATCTAATCCGGTATATGGAAACAAAAATACTATTAACAGAAATAGTTGGGCCGAATATTCAGGTAATGTAAGATTATTCTTATCATATGAATCAGCCATGGCCAATAACAATTTGAAATAATCTGTACTATTATTAAACTTTTCTGTCTTTCCAAACAATAGCGCTTCTTTATTTATCCATTTCCCATTCTTATAATAGATACGCCTGAGTTCACTTCTTCCACGGATTTTCAAATACGCGAATCTGCCAGGAGCCTCTTTGCATAAAATTTCTGAGTAATAGCAGGAATCTGCATTGATATCATCACAAAAATTCACAATTACTTGTTTATTATTATCGATCACACTTTCCGCGACATAAACTCCATATTGTTTATTCCAAGTTATATTTGCGCGGTCTCTGCCGTCTTGAAATTCCTCATAACAATACTTTATAGCATTTACAAGATAATTGAATGCGACTCCAGGTATACAGACACAATTGCATCCACCTTTTTCCGCAAGTAACCTTACGCACTGAAATTTTTTATCAACGCAATATTTCTCTTCAAATGTAAATCGTGTATATTCCAGTAATTTATCCATAAACAGACTCCGTAAATTAAAGTTTTTCTTCCATAAAGCTCAGTACAAGGTCATCGTCTTTTATTGTGTCATGCTTTCGTGCATTCTGTAAAATTCCCGACTGATTCCATGATCCTAAATATCCCCGTTCATTTCTAATAATATTTGCTATATCTGAATAATCCTCCAATGTATATTTTTCCTGAAACGCGTCTAACAAAGCCAACACTAAGGCGGTTCTCCTTCTCTCAAACTCCTCTTTTCCCTGTTTCCCCTCATATGTGATATTTTTAGAAACAAATATTAACGAATACATTATAAAAGGATATTTTTCAAGAATGATCTTATAACTTTGCTCTCCCGGGCTATTAAAACAGCCAACATACCTGTTCTCCGGGCTAACCAGGTAATTGGCAGTTGCAATCCCTGTATCCCATGAATTAATCAGCATTCTAAATATATCATCCTCAGCAATTTCAGCTTCCTTCGCGGCTGACATAAAAGTCTCCAGCAGAAGTCCACAAAACCTTTCTTCAGAGCTTCTTGCACGGCGCTCATCTTCATACCATGCCTTTAGGAAATAATTTTTTAAAATATTTCTTTCAATGTATCTATTCTGTTGTTCGTTGCTTAAAACCGCCCTTAGAGTTTCCTTTAAATCAGAGTCAGCATCTGTTACATCTACAGCATCTGCATCATATTTAAAATTCAACAGAGTCTCTACGTTCTCCTCGAACAGCAAATTAATTTCCTGCGCAATTTTTTTGCCGAAGCTTTTTGCCAAAGTATCGGTATCCAAATATTTTTCCTGATATAATTGATATCTTTCGATAAATCCACGTAAGTATAGATTACTTAAAATACATGTGACTAAGCGCATCTTATACTCAATAAGACCTGTATCCTCTGTTGTGCCAGCACTTCTGCCGCATAGAATATTACGTACAGATCTCATTGAATCCGGCAGGCACTCTCCCAACGCCTCAAACATATGCTGCACATTTGGAATTGCAAATGCTTTTGTAAACACATAAGGAATCATCACAAAATCCTGTCCGTTTTCATTTACATATATGCGAATGCACTCTTTTAAAGAAAGACTGGTGAAGATATTTTTTCTATCAGGAGTCTTTTCATAACAATAAAACGCCTTAATGCCGCATTGTTCTTGAATAAAGTCCGTATTTTCAATCAATGAAACTGCTTTTAACTCTTGTATTTGATTCAAAAGCGAAAATCGATTGTGATAGAAATATGATTCCACAAAAGATGTATATGGAATATTCGATGATATAATCGCACTTATAATTCGATTAGATAGATTCCGCCATTCCCCGGTATAAGCCACGCAGAAAGATTGTATTCTGCTTCGAACATCCTCCTCCACACAATCGATCTTCACGCTCGCCATATACACCCATATATCCGGTTGATATGCTGCTCCGCAATATTGCTCCAACAGTCTATAAACAGCGCTTACGGTGCGCCCATGTATTAAAATATCATCTACGACCGCGACTCTCTTGCCCCTCAGTTCTTCACGATAATAGGGAATCGCCTGATTCGATATGATGCGTTCGGAATCTGACAAGTCTTCACTTATTAGCATAAACAATTGGTATAGAACAAGGCAACGGCGGGACATTAAAATAATATAGTCATATTCTGTGTCTGAAATTGACTTAAAGAATCTATAAAGTTCGCTATAATCTTCTTTTAATAAGGAAGATACATTATCACGTATTGCAATTATTTTCTCGTCATCCTTTGTAAAAATCCCCGTAAACATCTTGTTCATCCTTTTCCAATCCCCTCTATGCGCTCAAACTTCCTGTCAACAACATGGAATACGATTCCCTCACTTGTATACTCATTGCTGTCATTCTTCAATTGAAAATGCATTCTAAAAGAAACATCTCCCAAATCCTGTTCTAAGAGTACATTGCTGCATTTAAAGTCAATCCATAAATCTGCGACAGTCTTCTCATAGGGGGTATTCTTAGAAATTGCCGTGCAAAGCATAGTGAACATCTGCATATGTTCATCCATATTCTTTGGCAAATTAATAGTAATATTAAATTCTTTATTATTTGTAAAATGATAATCTTTTTCTTCTATTTCCGTCTTCTCACTAAATACACGATCATCTTTTAAGCTGCGGAATATTAACTCCATACTGCTGATCTCAATCATAAAATAGGGCGGAAAAGCAGGAATTAATTCCATACTTAAGATATAATTATTCTTCTTGGAAAATAAATATAACTTATCAAAAGGGACTGGAATCTCTTCATCCTTTAACGATGACAGCACCATTTTGGTACAAAACATGTTAGGAATATTCGCCGCTACAGACATACGGTTTTGCCTGCTGACATTCTCCTGGTTAATATGATCCAATCTGACAGTCAGTCGCAGGGTGACAATGCCTATTACAAGTGATACAAATACTCCGGCATAACTCCCCCAGAATGAAAACCAGTCCTTTCTATTCAGAAAAAACGGAAAGCCGCCTATTTCTTCCGGACATAGTTCTATAACTATGCACATCAGAAAAGGAAATATAAGGGCCGCCACAATTCCTATTAAGCCTACGATTTTATAATTCTTCTGCACCATCAGTCATTCCCAGCTTGGCACCTTTCGTGCCTGTCTAATAATATAATCTTCCGAATTTTAAAAAAAGGCAACAAAACCCCTTTATTATAGAGATCCCACTACCTGTTTATCATAAAATATCGCTCGCCACTCGTTTAGTCTATCACAAATGGAAATAATCTTCAACCCACATGTTCAAATTAAATTTTCAAATTTTCCATTTTTTAAAATTTTCTAATACAGGAACAGGATGGCGCTCCGAGATTCACTCTTGCTTTTTAGAGTCACAGTTACAATTCTTCCGCCATATCCAGTACCCTGTAGCAAGCTTTCGATATCAGCATTACGATCCCCCAGCATTGTTTTCGGAAAAAGAACAGGAGTATGCGCCTTGGTATCACCCCGGTCTTCCCGTTGTATCTTAATGCCCGCCTGTATATCCCGTACCTGTGCATCTTCTTGCATAGACTGTAGTTTTCATACCGTTTTCTTGGACTGCTGGGGTGGAATATACCGCGTATCAGCACATCTGCCATACAGGATAGCACACTATTATAATAAGACTGCTTTACCAACGGCCAGATGTCATACTTCCACAAGCACTTTCTTACCAGCACCTGATATCTAATATCATTCTGCAGAAACTGAGGATTGTATTTATGCATTACGGAATCCGGATGCAGTTCGGCAAAATAGACTCTTTCCCGGATATATACACAGGATTCTATATGCGTCAGATACTCCAGATTAAAAATCCGGTCCTCACCTAACATAAGTTCTGTCGGAAATCGGATTGCATACTTTTCCAAAACCGATTTTTTATAGGCCTTTGCCCACAAGGAAAGCAGGCTCATACTTCCGTTTTCATCCAACTGGATACCTGTCAGGAAGCTCTCAATGAGATATAACCTGTCCTCTGGTACGTACTGATACTCCTTGCCGCAGTCTCTTTTAAGATCTGCCGCTTTCTTTGTCTTTTGCTTCAATCGAAGGAAGTCAAAAATCAAGAGGTCAGACTGTTGATACCTTTCCTCTGCGATTCTCTCCAAAAAGTCCTTCGATATAAAATCATCAGAATCCACAAAAACCACCCATTCCCCGCGGCATTCCTCTATCCCCCGATTTCTCGCCGCAGATCCCCCGGTATGTTTCTGATCGATCCATTTGATACGGCAGTCCTTCTCAGAGTATCTCCGGCAGATCTCAGAGCTTCCATCCTCAGAGCCGTCATTCACCAGAATCAGCTCAAAATCCTGATATATTGAATCTAATACAGACTCAATACACTGTTCCAGATATTGCTCTGTATTATATATAGGTATAATCACTGATATCATAAGTTCTCTCCTAGCAAGTTGAGGTATCTATTCTTAGGAGTCCAGCATACTGCTCTTTTATCTTCATATTGATTGTCTAGTACATCGAATAATTAATAACTGGCCTAATTAGCATTTGATTTTATGCCAACTTTAACGGCTTCATCCTGACTTATTTCATCCATTTTATAAGTCCAATGGTATACAACTGGCTCCCTGTTGACCTCTTCAAAATACAGGTATATGCGCTCAGCGAGTTCCTCCTTTGATTTGACTCGAATTCCTTTTAACATCTGCTTTGTCATCTTGCTGAAAAAACTTTCTATCATGTTTAACCATGATCCATGTGTGGGCGTAAATACAAAGACAAATCGCCCTTCCGGACATGTTGCAAGATATTTTTTTGTCTCCTTGGACTTGTGGGCAGAATGGTTATCGCATATGATACGTATCACATCTCCTTCTGGATATTTATTGTCCAGTTTTTTCAATAGATTGATAAAATCTGAACTTTTATGACTCTCGCTGACCAGTGGAATTGCTTCCCCAGTCAGCAGGTCAATTTCGGCCAACAGGGAATGTGTCCCCAAACGTTTATATCCTGCATCACGGTAAACACATCTTGTATCCGCTGTTGGTCGCAAGTCATCCCCGGTCGTCGCAATCGCCTGTATTCCGGGTTTTTCATCACAGGAAACCGTATGGACAACAATCCCATCTTCTGGGACGATTATGCTGCCATCTTCATGAAACTGTAAGGAAATTTGCTTATATACCAAAAGTACATCATGCATTTTCTGTTCAAATTCAGGGTCACGTTTTTCACAGTAATACTTGATTTTAAAAGGTTTGATTTCCGATCTGCGCAATATCTTTTGAACCATAGGTTTTGTGATCGTGGCAAGCCGGGGAAAGCCCACCTCTTGTGCATTTTTCTGAATATGCTGATGCAGGTTTTTCAGAGTCCAAAGTTCCTGGGAATAGCCAAGATCAGCTGGACGTTGGCAGGCCAAATCCACGATCCATGCCACAGCATCATCTGTAATTTCAATCGGATGACCAGGACGTGGTCTATCATATAAAGCAAGATCAACACCGCCTTCTTTAAACTTTTTAAGGCACAGCTTAACGGTATTCACGTTAACATCTATACGCTGTGCTATTGCGGCATTGGACTCGCCTTGTGCTTTGTATATCAATATTTTTGCACGGTCAACAATCTGAGCCTGTATTGTTCTGCATCTACACAGAGATTGGAGATATTCATAATCTTCCTGTTCAATATCTAATATACTTGCGTGTGCCATAATCAACATTCCTTCCTATATTTAATAATTTGATTATAACACTTATACAAAAAATAGCTAGTTATTTAATTTATGTTGTACTAGTATAGGTGTTTTTTAATAACTTTATGATATGAAATCCAATGGACGTAGTGATATATCCGGGATTTAGACTGTTTCATTAAATAAAATTACCCATTTTACAAGTTTAATTTCTAATCAAAGCCAAATCATTCCGAGAGTTTAATAACTATTATACCATCTACTACTTTTACGTAACCATCTTTTGGATAAGACGGCATTAATTGTACTTCTCTTTTTTCGCTAATTTCATTTAATTCAGTATCCCCATATCCAAAATGTTTTCTTCCGAAAAAGTAATTAGAAAATCTATTAAAATGATATTGACTGGCGACAAAGTTATTAGTTGATGCACCTGTGATCAATGGGATAGCTCTAATTTCATTTTCATAATCATCCGGTGGAATTCTTCCTATAATAGCAATTTTATTTGTATTTTCTATTTCCAATTGATCAATTTGTAATAAAGTTTTAGTAACAGCAAATTTTGTTTTTTCATAACTCATATTCATCTGTTGATAAGCTATATTGTCATTCAGGAAATGATAATAGCACAATATAATTAAGATTGAAGGAATTATATAGTGTAAATATTTTGATATTTTATACTTATCTATAACTAATATAACAAACAAATAAACAAAATAATTTCCCAATTCCATAATACTATGATAAAAAACATTTGGTGATAATAAATAATAGCAGTATGTAATTGGAACTGCTAAAGGAAATAATAAACATAATATTATTCTTTTACACAAACAATTGTTTTTATTAAATAAAATTATAGACAAACAATATAATACAAATATTATTACAATAATGTTTATTGTACCATAAATAGTAATATATTTACTACCGCCACTCCAAAATATATAAATTTGGTTTACCATTTTTTTAATTGAGAAAATATATTCTTCTATAGACATTATTCCTATTTCAGATATTCCTTGATATGATGTCATTTCATAGTTAAATACCCTCATTAATAGATTATTAATAAACCAATATCCCCCTGCACCACCAATATAACTAATAAAAAACCTAATACTTTGTCTTTTTACATTACTAAGTATAAACTTATTTGCCAATAATTCATTTCCAATATAATACAAAAATGTAATTAGGGCCACCAAATAATAAATCTGATAAATGCCTAAACTAAGTATAAAACATAATGTTGAAACAGCTACACTTATCTTTCGAGTTGAAAAAATACACAAGTATACACTAAATATCGCCAAAAAAAGAGCCAGCATAAAAGCAGGACACCAAAAATATGTAAACGCAGATGCCATACTTGGGAAATCTATAAATAAAAATATAGCAATAAAACGATATAACTTACTTTCAATACGAACTATATTTAGAAACACAACCATTGTCAATGAAATAAAAATTGCAGAAACAACTCCACCTACCCAAGGTAAGTCATATGGTGAAGATAACACAGATAATGCTATTCCCGAAAACCATCTACCTAAGAGCCTTCCTCCCAATATTCCCATTTTTATACCTACAATGTCATCTGCATTAGGATAGTAATTTACTATTTTCATCATATGTACTACTAAAACCATACAAAAAGAAAATATAAGTTGTCGTTTATTATCATTCAAAAAATTAACCATATCATTTCCCCCTATATCACTGTGTTTTCTCGAAAACTCGACACCCCTGAATTTTCTCATTTTTCTTTGATTCATCCCTCTACAAATCCTCTCCTACTTTTGTAACATCTTTTCGTTTTCCTTAAAAAATTGATATTTTTAAGGAAAACGCATAAAAAGTATGGTAGAGTATTTTCCTATTTATTTGGTTAATTCGTCAATTACATTAAGCATATCATTATCGTGTAACAATTTCAGAACGTCAAAAATCACAGTTTTTCAAGTTCCTGCCTATTTTGTTACGGATCCGCTTCATACTCCTATAATAGTAAATTTACAACAACTTTATAATGAACCATTAGACAGCTGTAAGCTAAGTATAGCATATCTATGCTTCACATTCTCGTGTTTTTACACTGTTAGAGTTTCTGACAAAATGTAACCATTCAGATTGGTATTCCTACTATAATTTAAGTTAGCAATAGCAACCATAATAAACATTATTGCTTGTGACTTTCTAACTTTTTTAGTTTATATCTATATAATGGAACCATATTCAATAAATCTGAAACACTTACCAGCTCATAACCCTTTTCCTTTAAAACCGGAATAATCAAATCAAGAGCCTCTGCTGTATGTTCCCCATTATTGTGCATTAGTATAATTGCACCATTTTCAAGTTTACTGCTGTGTAATATATTTCTGCTTATTTCGTCAGAGCTGATTCCTTTCCAATCCAAACTGTCAATCGTCCAAAGCACAGAAATATAACCTTTGCTTTTCATAAATTTCTGGAGCTGTTCACTGCTTTCCCTATATGGAAAGCGAAACAACTTGTTATCTGTCTCTATGAGTTTTTTTAATAATGCCTCTGTTTTTTTTATTTCATCTTCTATTTCATCTTCTGAAATCTCGAGCATATGTGGATGTTTATAACTATGATTTCCTATTTCATGTCCCTCCTCAAAAATTCTTCGATAATCTTCTGGATATTTTTCAATCCAAATTCCACTTAAAAAAAATGTGGACTTTATATTATATTTATTTAATTTGTCTAAAATCAGAGAAGTATATGTATTTCCCCAAGACGCATCAAAGGTCAATGAGATTACTTTTTTTCGGCAAAAGTGAACCTTCTCTACCTCATTTGTCACAATCTCATGTATAACTTCATTAATCACTTCTTTCAGCCAACAATAACATACCTCCTTCGCTTCCTTTACCATTTGACCAAATTCCATTGAGCCACATCGGTATAGCTGAAACAATGCAGTCAACAAAAGTCCTTTACAATCATATTTCCGGGCTATCTGCCGTCTGCGGTTCGCTTTCCAGAATGCAAGATGATTTTTAGATTCTTTATCCTTAATATGACAAATACCTGCAATTTCATCTATTAAATCTTCATAGTCATGGTATTTCTTCAACTCCTCTGATTTGCTTAAAAATCTTCTGGAATGACTGCCTTCCCTTATAAATACTCCGTATAACTTTTCCTGAATCGTAGGACATTTATAGCGATGCATAAAAGGCAGCAACATTTGAAAATTTTGTCCTACATTATACTCCGGAATATGTCGGGCCGGATAAATTTCGAAAAAACTCCTGGCTTTCAGCATATAGCATCCGCAGCACACAAATGTTTTTGACTCTAATATGTCCCAAAACAAATCCTCTTTTGATAGATCACCGGTTTTCTCATCTGCTCTTTGAGCCATCTCCCCTGTTTCTGCATTAAAATAATAAGACAACGAACGGACACACTGATACTGCGGATGGTTCTGTAAAAAATCAACTCTCTTCTTGACAGACTCTGGCTCCAGCACATCATCACTGTCCGGCCAGATTAAATATTCGCCTGTCACATATGGAAGTCCCTGATTAATTGCTGCAGCTGCGCATTTGTGGCTAGCCTTGACAATACAGTATCCATAGCCTTTAAATGCAAATTTTTCACGATAGCTTTCTGCAACTGAAACTGTATTATCTGTTGATCCATCATCAACTAAGATCATTTCCATTTTCTCATAGGTCTGATTCAGTATAGAATCTAACATTCTAGTCAGATGGAACTCCCCATTATACACAGGAGTCACAATGGAAACCATTTCTTCTTGAAATTCATACTTCATCTTACTCATTCGCTTATCCTGTCCTTTAAAGATTTTATTGCCGTCTTAATACACCATATACTTTTGTCCAGTAAAATCATGGGTTTTCTCAGCATTAAATACATAGTATAATGATGAAAACAGCAATAAAATAATATTCTTGCAGTTATTGCAAGCTCTTTAAACAATGCATTCCTCTCTTCATTCAGGGCCTGGTTTCTTATAATTGTACTCTCTTCCTTACAATTTTTTCCCATTGCCAATGAATATTCCTGTCTCATCATCCAAAGCAGGCGCCGTTCCCAAAGCAATGCATAACTGTTATGTCCTCTCTGATATTCCTTATCCCGCAAGATCCTATAAATATCGAAGTAGTCTTTATTCTTTAATTTCACAAAATAATCTTCCTCTTTAACCGAATATAGCCGATGATAATACCATTCTTGCTCGGAATAAGCTATTCGTTGTTGCTTGCATAACAAAGAATAGAAAAACAAGGCTTCTTTTCCGTATGTCATTTCCTGATCATATCGAAGATTCCCTATAGTTTCTCTGGAAATCAACATTCCAACACGCATGAATGAATTGTAATACTTTTTATGAAGCCATTCCTCTGATTCTGTTCTTTCTATAATCTTCCACTGTGGTCTTTGATCCCTTTCTGATATTTTATCCAAGACTGATTCCATCCACACCGCATATAATTCCGAATATTCGCACAGTGCAATTTCGGCATGTTTTTCTTCTGCCTGCTGTACCAATTCTTCTATCAGAAGAGGATGAATGGCATCATCACTGTCCACGAAAAAAACATATTTTCCTGTGGCAATATCCAGCCCACGATTCCTGGTCGCCGAAACACCTTTATTTTCCTGGCTAAATAAGATAATTCTATGTTCAAGTGTACTCAATTCTTTACATATTTCCAGACTTCTATCTGTAGAACCATCATTAATCACAATTATTTCTATATTAGAATACGTCTGATCCACTATTGATTGAACGCACCGCCTTATAAATGATTCAGAATTATGCATTGGAATAATAATAGAAACCTTCTCTGTCTTCTCTTCTACCTGATTCTCTATTTTCTCTTCTCCTGTCTTCCCTGCCCGCTTCTCTATCTTCTCCTCTTTTGTCTTCTCTGCTGACTTTCTTTCATTACATATAGCTGCTTCACTTTTATAACGGTCCCAGGCATTTTTCTTTTCTCTCCAAATCTGCGTTAATTTACGGTTAAGCCGAAAAAGTGGATAACTATAAAGCATTAGATAAAAATCCTTTTTATTATGCCAGCTTGTCAGAGAAAAACCCTCTCGTTTTGTTTCACCATACATCATCCTGTTCAAATATTTTACTCTTTCGTAATTACATAATTCTATGTTTAATACCTTCCACTCCAACATACATTTCATGATATATTCTTCGCAGCACAAAGCATTTGTTATTCTTCCCATTTTATTTTCATAATCGCCAATATATGTCATGCTCTCATATATACTTTGATATGCGTTAACCGAACGCACTTTACTTACATTATTTTCATGCCTCCTGTAATAATACCAATTCTGGTGCAAAATTACAGCGTCTGCCCCTTCTGCAATCAATTGATAAATGAATTTCGTATCTTCCCCTACAGTCAGGTTCTCATCAAATCTTATAGATTGCAGGGCAGTATGACGAATCATCTTCCCACCAATCCCGCCCTGTGCTCCATACATGAGAAATTCCCACAGCATTTTCTGGGTTTCCAGATACCGATATCCAGACATGCTTTTCTTGTCTAAGCATCTTTCCGGCATATGGTTCTCTATAGATATATCTTCATAATTTACTTGTTCCGGCAATTTATATAAATCTTCTGCTTTCCGGCAATAGTTTTCTGTAGCTATAACAGCATCGTTTTCTTCCAGCAGCTTATAAAGAGTTTTCAATAATTCAGAATGAATCATATCATCACTATCCAGGAAAAATAAATATTTTCCTTTTGCTGCTTCAATACCTGTATTTCTTGCAGCCGATACCCCTTTGTGCTTCTGTGAAAAAATATGCATTCTCTGATCCAAACGGCCTATTTGCTGACAAATATCCTTGCTGCTATCCACAGACCCATCATCTATCAACAGAATTTCCAAATTGGAATAGCTCTGATCCTGGACAGACTGTATACAATCAAAAATATACTGTTCCGAATTATATACTGGAATTATAACCGAAATTATATCTTTCATTTTATCCTATTCTTTCCCGCAATTTTCCTGAATAAATTTGAGTGAAATTTCTTTTTCTTTCTCAAGCAGCCGCTTCACATATTTCCAATCAATTGTATCCGTTATAGCTTCTTTTGTCGCACACATTCCTTCTTCAATCAAATGCGTTTTTAAATCAAGTTTGTTTAAAAAACTTTCTATTCTTGCATTTTTATTACTGTGGCTGAACACGAGAAATTGCTTTTGTAATAAAACAGAAAACACCATTCCGTGAAAGGAATTCGTAACAATATAACTTGCATTTTGAAAATATCCTATAAACTCAGATGGTCCTCCTTCAATTCTGATATCAATCCATTCTTCGCTCTCTCCTGGCCAGGGCATTGACAGTTGAATCACTTTTTTGTGCATATCTATAGAAAGCTGACGTAAATACTGAACCATTTGTTCATTATATTCTGTAAAGACAAATAAAATATAATCCTGTTCCTTCGGCAACTTTCCCAAGCTTTCCCATTCCTTTTGTTCTAATAATAAAGTCGGATCAAGGACATCCACAACACTTTTTTGTAAAATATCTTCGACAAATGGAACTGCACTCTTCTCACGCAAAGAAACTGCTGCAAAATTCTTGTTTACGGCCAATTCAAAATCAGATTTATACTTTTCCGATACCGCATTTCCTCCAAAACTTGCTGCATAAGCTATCAGTTTACAGTTTCCTTTTTCCTTTATATTTCCAATATATGCATCGTCCAGACCAACCGTAATCTCTGGATTCCATACCTGATCACTTCCGACAAACACATACGAATATTTTTTCAAAGAGATTCTATCAACATTTTTTTGGGCCGGCTTTCTTGTCAGGTAGGTGTGACGAAATCTTCTCATATTCTTCCTTCTTTTCAGAAATTCTTTTAAATAAGATGCATTTCTTTTAAACCTATATGGAACAAATGAATATTTTAATTTCCCATCTGATTCACTGGCCACCACCGGGAAAAGCCAATATCTGCCCGTCAATTTTACTGGAGCATACGGAATAATTTTCACATTCCTTCCACTCTTTTTCTCCAGATAGTGTTTAAGTGCATAGGCCTGAAGCATTGCCCCATAATCGTCTGCCCAGTAAAATGTCAATATTCCAATCACCTTGTCTACCCCTCTCCTGATTTCACTATATACATCTATTCTTTATTCCTGCATATAATTTTGATATTCCTCAAGTATCTTTTCTGCATCGCCAAATCTGACCATTTTCCCATTATCAATCCAAAGTGCTTTATTACATAATTCTGCCAATGTTTTCCTACTATGTGAACAAATAATTACAGTCTTATCTTTATTACTGATTAATTGCTGCATTTTTTCATAGCTTTTTTTCTGAAAACGCTCATCTCCAACACTTAGCACCTCATCTATTAAAACGATATCTGTTTCTAATGTAGCTGTAATCGCAAATCCCAGTCTGGAATACATACCACTGGAATAAGTTCTTACTGGCATATCAATAAATTTACCTAACTCTGCAAAGTCAATAATTTCTTGTTCTTTCTTTTTTATCATTTTTTGAGAAAATCCCAATAATAATCCAGCAATATATATATTTTCTCTCCCTGTCATTTGTGGTTTGAATCCTACACCAATTGCTAAAAGAGCCACTGATTGCCCTCTAAGGTCTATACTCCCTGCATCTGGAGACATCATCCCTCCAATTGCTTTTAGGAGCGTAGACTTTCCGCTTCCATTACGTCCTATCAATCCTAAAATATCACCTTTTTCTACTTCAAAAGATAAATCATTGATTGCCGTATATGTATATCGCTTTTCCCGCCTATGAAAAAAATCAGTCTGTATAGAAATGCCGTTCAATGCTTTATAATTAATTACCAGATTTTCAACTTTTATTGATATCATGTTTATATTACCTTTGCATAATTATTTTCATTTTTGTGAATCAGTTCTATACCTATAGATGATAAAATAACAGATATAATACACCATATAAAAAGGCCTATATATGACGGTATTTTATCATATATCAAAATATCTCGCATGGATGAAATAAAAAAGGCAACAGGATTCACCTGTCCAGCTATTTTTCCATATACGCCAGGAATTCTCCCCTCAATGGAATAAAAAACACCACTCAAAAACATAACAAAGTTTAAAACAATACCAACTACATATGTCAAATCATATATGTATACCCCAAAATGAATCAGTATACTGGAACAGCTAAATGCAAATAAAAAGAAACCCATAAAAAATGGAATAGCAGAAAACATTTGCAAACTGAATTTTACTTGAAATACAAACATCATGATAAACTCAATAAGCATACCAAAGGCGAATTTGAATGCATATTGGTACATCAAACTAATCAATAAAATATATTTCGGTACATAAACCCTGGATATAATACTTCTATTATTTTTTACTACAGAGATACTTGATTTGACTACCCCACTGAAAAAATTCCACATAAGAATTCCTAAAAACAGAAACACCGTATGAAAAGGGCAATAAATGTTTATTAAAAGTTTTTTAAATAGTATGTGTGTAGTATTCAGTAGAAAATAAAGCAGGGACATGTCAATTCAGAGATTAAATTCATTACCGGACAGAAAAAACAATCGTGT
>CATLCV010000018.1 GCA_949893755.1 uncultured Lachnospiraceae bacterium
CTTCGGCTCCATCAATACCGCCGTTTTCACTTATGGAAAATTCCATCAGGAGATCTGGCTCCGCAGACAGGCACATTGCTGTGTGATTAGCTTCATTCAGATAGACATCCCCTGACTGTGCAATATACCCGGATGACATTGGATGCCATCTGAAATTCCCGGTACCACACATCAGCCGCTGCATGTTACCGGTGTATGTAGCGCCCCCGCAGGATATCCCGGCCGTTTCATAGGCGGAGATAATAGCAGAGCTACAGTCCCGGTCCCCCTGTTCGACCTGGTAAGTACCGGCACCCGTTGGAACGTCACACTTTCCCTCACCATCTCCCCAACGGGAGATCTGGCTGTATCCATGCCAGTCATGTGTTACAAGATGCTTCATTAATTCAACCGCTACTTGTTTCTTTAACATTTTCTTCTCCCTTCATTGCGCCGGCGCAAAAAGAGGGCGGTTTCCCGCCCTCCGGATCATCTCGGTTTCATATATGTAAGTGCTCTCTGGCTGTCTGAAATCCCTTCTGTAGTCGGATCCGTAACAACGCCCAAAATTGCCAGGACACAGAATACTGCATCCACCACTGCCAGAAGTTTGTTTCCCAGATCTCCCAGGTCCAGCGTAAAGCCAAACGTTGCCGCTACTACCTGGATAAGCAGTAACACCGCCGGAATAAATGACATCCAAAATGCTTTATTTTTAACCCTTACCGCCCAATTAATTGTCATGATAAATTCCTCCTTCATTTTCGTATCTCCAGTTCTAAGACTTCTTTGTACATTTCTGTGACCATACCATTGCCACCCAGCTCATGGTATGCCTCATACATTTCAATGAAATTATCCAGAGCATATGATGGAATATGTCCTTCCTTCATGTAGCGGTCGTGATACTCAATCAGCTGCACCCGGAGCAGCAACATAGTCCCCTTGCCGTTTGCGTCCCGATCCTTTTTCTGCCTTTTCAGCAGCCATACGATATATCCCAGTATGATCGGCAACGCAACGGAATATGTTTGAATCAAAAACTGTTCCAACGGACTCCTCCCCTTTCCATAACAGTTCTGCAGATTTAATTCAAATACAACTACGGTCCGGCCCTGATATCCATGATAAGCACCTATCCTTCCAGTTCTTTTTGCACTTTTGCCCGCCAGAGCTTCGGGACATCTTCTGCCACCCACGCCCCTCCGGTATTCGGATTAATCGCGCCTGACCTAATTTTTTCCACATAGAATTTAATCATCACGCCTCACCTCCTTCCGCTATTGCGCTGACAACATCCCCCAGATCAGTGATTGCCCCATCCTGCAGATTCTGGCTGGCCTCCAATGCGTCCAGACGTTTGCTTACCATATCCACATCAGCAAGATTGAAGGATATTTGGAAGCCGTTTTCCTTCTGCTCCACAAGAGCATTTTTCGCGTGCTTATTTTCATAAGTTGCGCAAGTCAGCCCTGCTGCGTTTTTGATCGAGTAGTTTTCCAGGTTTGCTTCGCTGAATTTTCCGTACAGGCTCTTGAAGCCATCCAAATCTGGAAGGACTACCTGGAGGCAGTTTTCCATCGCTCCGTTTTCGATCTCAACCTCTGTGCCATCCTTCAGCACAATTTTTTCTTTTCCTACCATATTTTTCTCCTTTCCGCTGCGTTTTCGCAGCAATAAAATAGGACCTTGTTTGCAGGTCCGGTTTATAAGTTCTGTATTCAATTTCTTCTAAGTAAACTCCGCAATGGAATCAGCAGAAATGCGCAAGATTACAGTAACAGGGACAACTAATGTGTATGGTAACATTGCCTTAATTAGTGGTGATAGCGATGCAAAAATAGTCTACTGTGAGTGTAATCAATGCATTTGCATCCCTTTTAGATATGGTACAGCAATTTTTGGTAAAATACTCAATGTAAATAGCGGTACGGTTTCTCAATATGCAAGTGCGGAAGTAACAGTAGATGTGTATTATCTTCATTGATAACTTTTACATTTAACATAGGGGATGCAATCGATATTTCAATCACTTTTTTACAACTATATTTGTTATAACCTAACGAAATTTCTACCGCTTAAATCAACTATTAAAACTACTATACTATATACACTATTATTTTTAACAATGATTTGATTAAACTTTCCGGTTTCTTCACTCACTGAATATGTTACATTACTAGCCGTTACTAACTGTATTATCGTGGCTTTTTGCCCCACATTCACCTGATTGCCGTTACCACCAAAAACAACGGCCAGAGAACGACTAGTATACACAGACATCAATGTACCTATTAAATAGACAGAATTATCATATATTTGAAAACTTATTTCCTGATTGGCGTTGACCGTATACCTACCTTGATCAATCATTGCAGAACATGCGGAGTTTACTAAGGAGAGTTGATCTGCCAGCTCTTTCCCTTGTCTGGCGTCCAGATAGAACCCCTCTTGCGTTGTGGCCAGATTGTTCGCGCTCTCGGCAAATGCACCAGCTCCTAACTGTCCCCATGTAGCGTCCCCCCGGAGGAAAGCGTCCTGCATTCCGGCAGCCGGAGCCGGGACGATACCTGCCGCCCCTGCCTTTTCCGCTGTGGCCCCAGCCATTTCGTCTATTTCAATACCATCCTGCCATCCTGGATTCCCTTCTGCATCGGTTCGATATATCTGATTTGCCTTCCCGCCAGTAGCTTCCACATACCCCTCACTGTCTACTGCATTCGCCTTCCACGTATTTTCAGTCACATATCCTGCATCGTTCTCAAGATCACTCACCCTTTCCAAGGTTCCCGAAAGATCACTGTATTTCCCGGAAAACGCAACAGCTTTCAGATCCGCATATATTTTCTCTACCTTTCCCAAAATGATCGCCAGTGTATCCTCCGGGCTGATATTTGCACGGTTTTCGGCCTTTGTAAAACCTATTTTTACATCATCAATATTGTCTATAGATCCCGTATCACCTTTCTGTGCCAGACACTGCCAGTACGCCGTATTGGCCGGCGTTACAAGCTCTGACGATTGATGGGATGTCAGACAGCCAAAGGCACTCCCATTGTATGAGACAATATCAATGTATGCCGAGTCATTAACATAATCCGTTTCTGGCGCCCAGGCTTCACGCATCCGGAAGGATATTCCCTGGTTACCTCGGGGAATCGTGATATCCAGCACGGCATCCTTATCGGTCCCGGAGTTTGACACCGATGCTTTGGATCCTGGCTCCCCCGTTGTCACTGTCCCTATCTGGACTGACCCGGTAAAATCCCCAGCATCCGCTTTGTCTTGGATATTCTGTGCCGCCTGGTTCGCATTCTGGGCAGCTGTATCCGCCCGGTTGACAGCCAGCTGTGCATTGCTGGCGGCAGCCCCCGCAGATGATGAAGCGTTTACTGCCGCCTGGGATGCGTCCGTTGCTTCCCGGTTTACTTTCTCAGCCAGGGAAATCATGCTCCCCCTGACCTCCTCCCCGTAGACCGCATCCTGAAAATCCTGTATCTCCTTGCTGATGTCAGCCATTTTCCTCACCATCCTTACAAGCCTTCCTCAAGGATTCCTTGTTATGCTCATATTCCAACTCTGCGCATTCCTTCTCCCAAGCTTCTCGATCCTGTTCGCGCTCTTGTCTGGCCACGCTGCTCATGGCCGAAAGCATTTCCCCCAAGACCATTTCCAAAAGAAAAGGCGGCAATTCTGAGTCAGCCACCACCTGGTTTAAGCCCTTTTTAAAATCATCCAATCTCACCGTCACTGGCTTCACCGGTTTCTGTCTCTTGTTTTCCGCTTTCTCTAATTCCTTCTTCTCCATCGTCCGTTCCTTTCTCCTTAAAATACACTCTCATTGTCTGTGTCTTACTTTCCTGTGCTTTAGCCACTAGCGGCGCTATATCATCAGGGAAGATATATTTTGGCTCAATCATATGCCATATACTCTTATTAGCCTGGCATGCCTATGATCCTTCCAGATTTCATGTCCAAAGTCCCATAGATCCAGGATACTGTTCCGTCTCCATTATCGATAATGCCTGTTACGACCGGAATGCCATTCAGTTTCACCGGTTTTACAGAAATTGGTCTCTTGTTTTCTGCTTTCTCCATGTTCTCTGCCCCCATTCTTAAAATACAATTTTATTATTAACTTGGCGCGGCTACAATCCCTCCGGATCTCACATCCAAAGTCCCATATGTCCATGATATTGTCCCGTCTCCGTTATCGCTTATGCTCGTTACGATTGGGACTCCCCTTGTTATCCCACTGTAGCCGTTCCATCTTGCGTCCCGCAGGTTTGCACTTTTAAGCGCGAATCCGTGCATGTCAATAGGGCATCCTGCGTTCAACGTATCCACCTCCTGACTGCCGATATCTTTCAGCGCATAAGTCCATTTCTGGGTATAGGTACTTGCGTTGGCGCTCATTGCCGCAGACCAGGACATATACGCCGCCTCATTTTCCAAGTCGAAAACAAGCCCCTTCTTGGAAGCATCCGACTGCATCTGGTTCGTCCCGATCTTTCCCACGTGGTATCCGTCCCTGTAAAAATGACTCCCGTTGTGGTTAAAGGCAGCCCGCTTTTTGCTGTCCGATACGCCGTTATCGTATATAGCGATCTCTCCGGGATTGATCTGCACGTATTTGCTGCTCTGGTTGAATCCATAGATCACCTTGTCATAATACTGCTGCGCGTAAGAGCCAAATTCCCCTTTTGAGACCTTGGTCTGTACCGAATCTGCAGTTACTTTCAGGGAAGCCGCAAGCTCCACCTCCACGCCCTGGGCCCTGGTGACCTCCGCCTCAATCCTTCCGGCAGCTACGTTGAACTTTGCCACAATCTCCGCATTCACGGATTCCCGGTACTCCACGGACAGCTTCTCAGCGGTCACAGATCCTGCTTTGATGCACTCTCCCAGGAATACGCCGTCTATAGTCCAGGCATTCGGATATGGCCCATCAAATCCGGTCCTGGAAAACCCGATGCCGTTCATGTTGATCTGCATGATGTGGACAGCATCCTCTTTGTTTGGCGCATCCATGTACAGATCCCGGAGCCACCGGCCGTCCTCATCGTATTCCGATATCTTATAACCGCCCTTGGAGCCGGTCATCATGGCCGTAGCGTTGTCGATGGCGGACTGCATCCAGGAGGTGGTCTGGCGGACGTTATCCAGTTCGGTACTGACCTTTTTATTGGAATCCTTCATCTGTGTCGTATAATTCTTCCGGACGGTCGTGCCGAGTGTCAGCCGGTTCCGATCCGGCTCCTGTAGATACAGGGTCATTTCCTGCACCGGGAAAGTCCTGTCCATCCCGTAGGGCCAGGCGGATGCATGGACCGTATCTCCCAGGGCGAACGTTTCATAATCGCTGTCCAGATCCGACAGATCCAGAGCGGTGAGCTCCAGCACCAGGCTCTCATACTGGTGATCTTTGAGCCACTCCTCCCCCTTCTTTTTCAAGTTGGCCGGGATCGTCACGTCATCCCAGGTGACCACCTTCTTCACCCAGCCGTAACGCTCTACAGCTTCCGGGATGTATAGATAATCCACGCCGCCGTTGACCGATGTGATGTCCGTATAAGCCTCCAGGCCTTCAATGGGACTCTCTTCCAATCTGGCTCCCAGCGGGATCACCGCCGTTGCCAGATCCTCCGCGCTGCAGTTCTCCGCATAGTCCAGCAGGTTCGTGCCGAACTCAATGGGCTGCTCACAGTATTTTCCATACTCCGGCAGGGTGATCCAGTCAAGATACCGTATGCCGTCCACCTTCCGGATCCGGAGATATCCTCCCAGCCGGTCTACCAGCTTCTCCCGGATCGCGTCCAGGGTGGATTCCCGGTTCGTGTACCGGTACAGGCTGTCGTTGGTGTCATGGATCGTTACGATACCCACATAGAAGCGCTTCCGCTCCTCGACCTGGCTGTTGTGGATGTTCAGCCAGGTCTCCAGCATCTGCCGGGTGGTCAGGTCGTGGTACTCCGCCTGGGGCTGGATGCTGTCGTGGAGAAAAGCCAGCTCACCGATCGCAAATACATTTTTTATATTGTAGGATTCCTTCCCGCTCTGACGTACTTCCCCGCAGAAGATCTCTTTATCATCTTTCATCACTTGGATCATGGATACCCGATTTTCAAGCTGCCCATACTCCGGATTTTTGTCCGTAATGTCAAATTCAAAGGAACCCGCATCGTTTAAGAGCAGCTTCAATTCTGAATCCTGTATGCAGTTTATCTCATCTCCCGGATAATCCAGAATCCTTCCGTCAACATATACCGTGTACATCAGAGACTCCCTCCCCTGTATTCTACTTTCACTTTTCCAGTTCCTGAAAAATATAAGACCACATCCTCCTCCCCGCCTACAGAAATCTGTGGAAATCGATTCCATCCTGCCTTCAAGCGAAAACTCTGCCCCTGATAATCCACGCTGAAATCCGGGCTGTTTTGCGATACAAAAAATTTTGGAACAGATCGCATATTCCCTTTTGGGATGTTGATTTTATTTTCCTCTGCCGTTATCTCTACTTCTCCAATGTACCGGATCACACCGGAAACAAAGCTAAATGAGTCCCATTTCCACGGTTCCTGGGAATCTGCCTGCTCATATTTATACGGAAATGCATCCAGTGTTATTTCTATAGAACTATATACCTGATCCTCTTTCACGCTTTCAACAGAGAGCCTTCCTTCCCAGTAATAACCCGGATCAGAATCCAAAGTCACCTTCATTTTTTTGCCGTGGCAGTAATTTTTCAGCCGGGAGCTGATCCCATGCCATATCTCAGGCCGTCGATGGAGAAGGATAAAGCTGAATACAAGTGTGCGGTTCTTATATCTGACCGGGCCAAATGCCTCTGTCATGTCAATATGCCCATCCCCTCCCAGCACATCAATCACCTTTGTCTTGGCTTCTGGTGAAGAAATGGAGATAGAAATGAGAAGCAGTCCCCAATCCCGGAACGTATGCTGATCCCCGATGCTGATTCCTGTCTGTGACATGTATTCTTTCATTTCCATCACCCCATTTCTGCCCTTGTATTCAGCACTCCCATTCTGTCATTGATCAGCGGTGCAATGACCTTTGCCAGAGTCCTTCCACCGACATTCATGCTGCTTTCTACTTTGACCCCGCTCATTGCTGCAGCGATTCCATTTATAAGCCGGTCATAATCGATCACAGCTCCGTCTGCGGAATTATGATTGACATGCGCGGCTTCCTTTGCATATTTTACAGATATATCATGCGGGATCACCTGAGTCCCGTTCGGAAGATAGGTCAACTCACCCCGCCCGCCTTCATTCATCCGGGCAAATCCTCCCTGCCAGTCATCGGTTCCCCTTGCCAGGTATGGGATATACCCAATCGATACACCCGGGATCATATTGATCAGTCCGACTGCCGCATTGATCCCGCTGATCACGCCATTCACAAATCCCTTCACCTGGCTGACCAGCTGATTGACAGCTGATGCAATCCCGGAGAACACACCGCTTACAAATGAAGTCAGCCCATTCCATGCGGATTTTATACCATTAAATACACCGGTAATAAAACTCCGTACATTCCCCATAACCGATGAAACTACAGAGTAAATGCTATTGAACACACCGCCCACGACCCCTGTAAGCGTTGAGATCACTGTGCTGACGGCATTTATGACCGTTGATATGAAGTTGGAAATGTTGCTGAACACACCGGATATAATGCTGAATACCGTACTGAATATCCCTGTCACCGTTCCAATGATAGTCCCGATCACCTGTATGACCGTAGCTATGATATCGGCAATAAACGTCACGATCGGAGAAATCGTTGCCATAACCGCGGATATCACGGATCCTATAAAGGAAATAATCGGATTGACCGCCGAGATGATCCCAGATACCACAGAGACCACTACAGATAGTACATCCATGATGATCGGAGTCAGGGTCTGGATCACACTCATGACCACATTCAATATCGCTATGATCGCCGGCATCACTGCAGAAGCCACATTGCTCAGCACGGTGATTATATTTGTGATGACTGGTAGCAGTGTACTCACAAGCTGGGTTATCATCGGCGCGAGTGCTGCCGCAACTTGCATAACCACGATCACAATCTGACCTATGATCGGAAGTATCTGGTTGAATAAGCTGATCAATACAGGCAGTACAGTCGCTATGATCTGGCTGACAGTCTGACTGATCATCTGAAAGGCCGGAATAAGGGCTGCAAGTATGTTTTGACCGAGGCTTATCACCGTATTTCTAAAACTTTCATTTGTAGCCATCAGGGTGGCAAACCCCGCAGCCAGCAATGCAATTGCTCCCACTATAAGTGACACCGGACTAAAAAGCCCCGCAAGTGCAGACCCGAGACCAGACAGGCCGCCTTTCAATAGTCCAATCACTCCGCCACCGGCATGAAACCGTGCAAATAAATTTGTCAGCGCAGGAAGTATCTTGGGAACAACAGAACCTATATTTTTTGTAAGGCTTGTTCCAACAGCTAAAACCTTTGAAGCAAATGTTCCCAGTGGGCCGCTCCCATTGATCAATATGGCCGTGAAGCCTGTTATAAATGCTGCGACCGGAATATTTAACCCTGAAAATACAGTCTGGAAAAATGTATACATAGTTTGCACTTTTTCGGATATCGTGCTTATTACCAGACTTACTGCTGAGGATATCTCTTCAAACGTGGGGATGAGTGCTTTTATTTTCTCTATGGCTCCTGAAAAATCAATTTCCAATGCAAAATTCCTAATCTTTTCCGCTACTCCTTGCACTTTATCCACAACACCACTGAAATCAATACCAGATACAAAACTCTGCACTTTTCCAGCCGCAGTCTGAAGAATTTCATAAAATCCCGAAAGATCAATACCGGTCACCAAGGACTTCACGTTCTCCGCAAAGCCTTGTATTCCTGCAAACACACTGCTGAAATCCGCATTGGATAGCGCACTGAGCATATCCTGAAATTTCGCCCTGATCCCTTCAAACACACCGGACAGCACCGGCATCAGGCCAGAAAGTGCGGATTGAATCTTTCTGCTTACCGTATCCCAGGCCGCAGTAACGCCTGCCCGGAAGCTCTCATTTGTTTTCATGAGATATGCAAACCCCGAAGCAAGAGCAGTGATCGCTGCCAGAGCCATCCCAGCCGGTGAAGCAATCATTGAAACTACACCCAGCATGGAACTGAATCCCGTGGTCAGCTTTCCTGCAATCTTTAATGCAGGGCCCAATCCAACAGCTACAGCAGTACCTATCCCCGCCCCTTTTATGATCAGTCCCTGCAAAGACGGCGACAGGCTGTCAAATCTTGCTTTCAGCCCCTGGATCCCAGATACCACCTTTGAAAATGCTTCCCCAAACCTGACACCCAGATCCGCGGCTTTCTCTTCCAGGATTCCCAGCGAATTATTAAAATCGGTTAGCATCGGCTTTAGGGTGGAAAAGAAACCTCCCCCTTTGCCCCCGGCATCCAGAAAATTCGCCCCGATTCTTGAAATGGACGCCCCGATATTTGAGATCGCTGCGGTAAATGAAGATTCTCCCATGATCTTCGCCGCGCCGCCGATATTCTTCTCTATGGCATCTAGGAACATCTGGGAAGAAATCTGCCCTTCGGATGCCATTTCTTTCACTTCCGCCGCTGTGATTCCTGCGGCTTCCGCCAACCATTGATAGATGGGAAGCCCTCTGTCTGCCAGCTGGTTCAGGTCATCCGTATACGCAATCTGCGAGGTCTGAACCTTATTGATGATGGATCCCATATCCGCCATAGACGCCCCGGCGATCGCAGCTGCATCCGCTGTCAGGGACAGATACCTGGTCAGCTCCTTCCCCGGCTGGATCCCGGCTGCGACCGCACTTGCTGCAGTTGTAGCAGCCGCATCCATTCCGTAAGAAGTACCCTTTACTGATTCCATAGCGGAGTTCATGATTTCTGTAACACTTTCCGCATCGTGCCCGAGACCTTTCAGCTTTGCTTTCGCATCATCAATACCGGTCAGCCGGTTAAATCCTTTTACCAGTGTCAATCCGGCCAGCGCACTTGTAGCTGTGATAGCCGGTTTCGTTATGCGTGAAGTAAGTTTATCCCCTACATCAGTAAAAGCACTCCCCACGCGATCCAGCTTTTTTGTGATGCTCTGGACTTTGCTCTGGAAGGAGTCCAGAGTCTTCTGGGCTGTCGAAAATGCTTTCTCAAAGCCGGTAGAATCGCCTGTAATCTTTGCACTCAATGTATAATCTGCCATTTCAGCACCTCCTTATCGGCGGAAGATTGTTTGCCTTATAGATTGCATCCACCCATCCGGTTCCTTCCGTTTTTTCTACATCCCGAATGATTTTCAGGTTGTCACGGATCACTTCCATATCCGCTTTTTTCACTTTCTTTTTGTTCCACAGATTCAATGCCTTTTTCCTCTTCGGACGGTTTACATTGAAATAAGCTGTAAAAGCAGCATTGTACATGTTATAGCTGTCTGCCACCATCTTGCTTTCCCAGGCTTTCCGGATGAACGCAATCTCTCTCGGCGTCAGTGCATCATAATCTGATCTGGAAAATCCGAAATTGACAACAAAAAAAGCGAAGTCGATATCCTTTTGATACGGCTCCGCTATTTCCATATACTCCTGATCCGCTTCATCACTGCTAAAGTATTCAAACTCAATCAGCCTTCTCGGAAGAAAAAAGGGCAGTCCCTTTCCAATGCCTCCAGGACAATCGCACACACATCCGGGTAGCCGTTGGATTCGATCAGGCTCTCCGCTATTTCCATCCCCTTCTTGGGATTCAGGAAAGCATCCGCCCCATCCTCTTTGATCCCGTATGCGACATAGGTTTTCAAGGATGCCAGACTGAGCAGCCCACGTGTACGCTGTAAGTCTGCCAGTGTCGGCATATTTGTTACTCCCTCAATCAGTTCAATCCGTTTCATGTTGTATTTCAAACCATAATTCTTTCCGCCATAAGTAATCATAAATGATCCTTGCCTCCTATTCCTGAATGGTTACTGTTGCAATACCGGCTTTTCTCGCTTTCCCCTCCGAAGTACACTCCACGATCAGAAGCCTTTCTCCTGACGCCGCTGCCAGTTCTGCTTCTCCGTCCCAGGTGTCCATACTCGTACAGTCATCATCATAAGACGGATATACAACGGCTGATCCCTTTGAATACCGGTAAGTGTTTCCGGCTTCCCCGGCCGGATTCACATATACTGCCGTATTTCCCGCGGAGCTCCCGGCAACAGAAACTACGGTCAACACATCCAGCACAGCATTCCCCGGCTGAGTATCTAACGCAGGTTTATTCGTGAGGAGATCCAGGAGAGCCCCCATGCCTTCCAGGGACAGGCTGTACGTCATGGCATCATCATAGGGAGCTTCCAGCGGATAGTCTGTGATGACCGCAAGACCGCCGAACATCCCTCTTTTCCGTTTTCCATCAATCACCTTGATGCATACAGGCTCCGAATTTTCAAATGATTCCGATAAAATACTGTGCGCTTCGTCCCCAGGAACGTAAAGGCCGTCATTATCAATGCTCCACTCCTTCATACCCGCAATCTTTGATTTCCAGCCGCCAGCCGTATCCTTGCTGGTGATCTCGATGGAATCCGCGGAACGGTTGATCGTCAGCCCCTTCTGTCCCCCAATGGCGATCAGCTTGCTCCCATCCGCATTATAGACAGCAAGCAGGATGTCCTTCCCGGCCAGTGCTTTCGCCGCAGAACTTGAAAAATTGCAGTAAGCTCCGCCGTCAAATGCGTTATCCGCAAAAAGCTGTAATAAAAATCCATTGAATCTCATAACATCATCTCCTCCTAAATTTTACATTTGAATCCGTAGCAGATCATAAATTCATAAGCCAGAACCGCATGCTTTTCATTGGTCTCGTCTGTTTTGATCGTCTGCACTCCATTATTGGTCTGCATGATCAGATCAAATCCTTCCGGAAGCTCAATATCCTCCGTCAGCGCCTCTTCCAACTCCTGTATCAGACTGTAAATCCTTACAGAAGATTCGCCCGGTTCCGCAACCGCATGGATCCAGACTGTAAAGACATCCCGCCACATGGTCTTGGAATGGGCTGGACGTTTTCCAATGATCTCCGCAAAATAAAAAGGACTTGGCGCATTTTTCGGTACGGCGTCATAGCACTTCGTCCCTGTATGATCCTCTATTTTCTTCTGGATGGCAGATATCAGATCCGTCAGTCCTATCTGTTTATACATCGCTTACCCTTTCTTTATCGCATTTTTTAAATCCTGATAATAGATGAATGCCTGTGAATCCACGTTTGCTTTCAGGAACCGCTGTCCGGAAACCCAGCCCCCGTCAATTGTACGGTGTCCGTATTCCACATGGGGCGCATAATCTACGGAATAGCCCATCTCGTCACCATAGGTACCGGAAGATTTCCGCAGTTCCCCTGTATCAATGGGCGTCCCGCCATTTCTTGCGGCATTGAGTAATTCCGTGACATTCTTTTTGACGACCGCGTTAAAACGTACTTCATTCATGGATTGAAGCGCCCTTGCCAGGCGATCTATATCGACTTTGTTTAATTCTATTTTTACCAGGCCCATATCATCATCCCTTATAAATCCTCACCTGAATCACTGTGTACCTTGGACTCAGGTCAATGACCTTCGTGATTTCCTGTACACAGTCGTCAATTTCTGCTTTCTGACATTCCGGAAACATAGAAAAAGGAATCGGGATCAGGAACCGCTGTTCGTTCCGGGTCACCTCCCGGCCTTCCAGGGCAATCTGTTCATCCGTCCAGGGCGTGACACGGGCAGTTGTCTCCTTCACTGCCGTATAGTCATACTGCGGGTTATGGAGCTCGTCCTCCCCGGTCTGTTTTTTTGCCAGAAGCCTGCATGTCTTCCAAATCATAGAAACCTCACCACCCTGCCAGAGCCTCCCATATTCGCCTGCTGTGTTTTCCAGTCTCCGATCTCCTGAGCATATTCGCCAAGCACATCATCTACAAAGGTGGTACTGATATTCGCCGCCCCTTCGCTTGATATTCCCTCATAATAGGTACGGCGGTACATTTTCACCACAGCATCAACGCAGATCGACTCAAACAGATTCGGCAGCGCCCCGACACCCAGCCGCAGGCAGAGCCGGTCAGATATGGTACTGATATACTCCTCCAGGACTTCATCCTTTAGCATTGCGTCCGGAATCCGGTTTTTCACTCTTTCCAGCATTTCCATAAACTGTACCTCACTTTAGTAAGAATTTAACTCTGCTTTTTTCTGGAAGTACGTTTCTTCGCAGGCTGCTCCGCATATTCGATCAATGGGACGCCCTGCCTGTTCTCCTTTCCGGAAAGCTCTTTGATACGTTCCTCCGTAACATCCACCCCATCACGCGGGAAGGGTTCTCCAACGTGATAAGGGTGGTCTCCATCCTGCAGATCCGTAAAGAATTTCACCACCCTGTACATCCTTCTCCTCCTATGCTCCTGTGCCGTTTCCGATCGTACCGATAAATACACCATCCTCAAACTCAGGGAAAAACTTCACGCAGGACATCAGAAGGGTGTCCACGCTTGCATCCCTGGAATTGATAGAATGGGTCATTCCGACCAGACCAGTAGAATCCGCCATCAGCGCGAATGTCTGCGCCACATCACCGGACATCGGCACATATGCCCCGCGCATATTTTCCTTGGCCGTAGCGATCGGATTTTTTGCTGTCACCTGGGGAGAGATGATCGCAGTCCCTAATCCAAGGAAATTTTCGATATAAGTGAACCCGAACGCTGTCTGCATCGTGATCTGAGCAGTCCCCAGATAGTCAGCCACATCCTGCTGGTTGATAAAATATACAGGTGTTACGTCCTCATCCTCATAGTATTCCTGTAATTTTGCCCACAGGTTCGCTAAAACAGCCTGCAGGGTTGCCCCGGTCACCGTTCCGGATCCCTTTTTCAGAGCTGCATATAAGGACTTCTTGGTCTCTTTCTGCACCTTTCCTACCAGCTTCTCATCACTCTGGTTGATCGCAATATCCCTGCCGACTTTCTGGATCGTCTCTGCCGTGGTGTTTCTGCGGTACTTATCCAGGGCAAGTGAAATTGTATTGGCAAGTTTTCGCGTTACTTTCGTAAGACCGATCGTCTTGCCTTCCTCTACCTGGTCAGCCGGTTCGCCAACATCCCACTTATATATCTTGATATCCGTGCCGGCAGACATCGGGATCAGGTCTGTAATGCCCAGGAGTTTCTGGAGCTCCACAATATTTTTGGAAATCCGGCTGGTAAAATCAACAGAAATGGCCGGCGCCATATCCGCCGTTGTGGTCGTTCCTGCCGCCGGTTCTGCAGGCGTGGTACTGGAATCTCCCTCCGCAAATAACTGCAGCATCATAAATTCTTTGTTCTTCATACGTTCATACCTCCATCATCTGAATAAATGCATATTTTCCTGGATCAATCTCTGACGTTCCGTCCGATCCTTCACTGCCAGGATCTGCTCTTTCGTAAGTTTTGACGCCCCGCCTGCTTTGGGAGGCTCCCCCTTCAGCGCATCCTTAACGGCCTTGTTGACCGCCTCCTGGAAAAGGCTGATAAACTCTTCCACTGATTTTTTTGTCTGATCCGCATCCTCGGAGATCAGAACCCCCAGCAGATTATCGCCGATGCTGATGTTCTTCTCCCGGAGCATTGCCCTGGCAGATTTTGACATTTCCGCAATGGCCTCCTTGCGCATCAGCTCCTGTACCTGCTCCTGGAGCTTCTTGTTTTCATGCTCCGCACGTTCCTGGGCATTCATCTCCGCGAGCCGGGTCGCTTCCGCCATCTCCTTTTCATGCTTCTCCATCATTTTTGCAAACTTCTGGTTGAACATCCGGTCAAAATCCTCATCCGAGTATTTTGCGGCGGGTTTTGGATCCGGCGGCTCTGGATCATCTTTCCCCTTCTGATCCTTACTTCCATTTTCCTGGCCCTTTGGGAGTTCTCCGTCCTGGCCGTCTGCCGGATCTTCCGCGAATAACTGCAGTAGTCTAAATTCCTTGTTCTTCATATCCTGCCTCCATCGTTTTTCGTGTTCCTTGTTTCATTGCTTCCCGTAGCTTTTCAGGGATCCACGCCTGCCCTTTTTGATCCCGTAGAGTTTTACGACTTCCACGCCTGGTCATGTAATCCGCACATAGTCCGGAAATTCTTCCGCGATCATACAGATACCAATAAAAAAGGAATCTATCAGAAGTTTTCCTTTTTCTGATAAATCCCCGTATTGGATCGATGCAATACCGCTCCCGATATCCGTTTCTATTCGGTCATCCGTCAGCCCTTCTATTGATCTGACCAGCCCTTGCGTAAGCGCCGTCACTCCGGCACAGACAATGTCAGAACCTGCCGGAGCATAGCCCGCATGGCCGCTTATCATGATTCCATCCTTCCGGACATTCACCTCAATCAAAACCCATCACTCCCTTCCAAAAATTCAGCAACCTTTTTAATGTCTATAGCTCCTGTGCGGTTCATTTTCACCTGCTCTCCGTCCAAGAGGACTATGGCAGGCAATTTATCTATGCCGTATTTATCCGCAGTAAACGGATCCTCCTGTGCATTGATTTTCTGAACCTTATCCGCACCGGCCATCTGGATGAGCGGGAGGATAAACTCCTTCTCATAGAACCGGCACGGCGGGCACCAGGTGGAATGGAAAAATAGTAATTTTCTCATGTGGGATCCTCCAAAAAAAGGCATAAGAAAACCACCGGCCTTAATGACTGGTGGCATTCTAAACTATGATATCGTCTCCAATATAAAATCCGTACTTTTTTGGGTCATACGGTTCTTTTTTTTCAATACAATCCTTCACAGCATTCAGGAAATCTCCATATTTTTTGTCTGCTGGCAGTTCAAAGGGCAGCGCTATTGGTTCCCCAAACATTTCCTCATATTTTTCAAAACATTCCACGGCTTTCATTTTTAAATTCCCCTTCCTATATCTTCCATCATTTCTAAATAAATGTCATATGACTTTGGAAAATATTTTTTGATTTGCTCTAAGGATTCAGGATTATTTATTGTTGCGTCCGTCATTTCCGCAAATCCTTCCGTTCCTACAGAGACATTCTTCCAATAATTTTTATTAGAACCCCTATGCCCTACATATCCAGAAACACTCCCGTTCGTCAATCCTTCCCACATATCACTCACATCACCACCGGCTATTAATGGAAGTTCTTTTATTTCCCTTGATATTTTTGCATATGCCTCCCGTTTCTTAACATCGGAACGCTTTCCGCCGCTTTTCACAGCCTCTTCCTTCATCTGTTCCCATGTATTTTTTATATATTCCATCCCCTCTTCTTTCATCATTTCCGTGAGTGTATAGCCAATATTTTCCGGTCCGTTTCTGCCACTGACTGTCCTCACATACTTCTGGCTCTGAAATACATCCGCATAGTCCTCCCATGCTCCCCTTCCTTTGCCCTGTGACGCCAACGAAGACATGTTATGTCCCAACTCATGAAATAAAGTACCATAAGCCTTTTTGTAAATTTCTTCACCCCGTCCAATATCAAAATACTTGTCCTGAACTAATCCCTCTACATTTATATTGACACCTTTTTTAACAGGGCTGTAATTTGCCGTCCCCTTATAATCCGTTGACAATATTTTAAACTTATCGACACATTGGTTCCATGCTCTTTGAACTATTTGGGGTGAAGAAAAGAGTCTTTTTTCTATCTCTTTTAGCTGATCTTTACCTATATCGTTTCCTAAATTTCCTAAATTTATTTTATCATTTTTTCTGCCATCATTCAACCCTTCTACAACTTTTCCAGCCTGCCCATTTCCATGTCTTTGCTCATAATCCTCCATCCACCTATCCCAGTCTTCTACCTCGATCGTAAACGTGCATCTGCACCAGGGATGGAGCGGAGGGAAGTTCACGCCTGGCTGTCTGTCCTGGATCCGAAACTTCTTTTTTGCAAGCTCCCGGCAGATATCACACACTTTCCTATCTGCCGCCGTGGACAGCCGGTACTCCTCAAAATCCTCTATGAAGGGCTGCATGGTGGCCTCCGCCATCACATAAGTTCCTTCCGTATAGATCAGCCTGTAAGCATCCTTCCGGCTGACCTTTCCAAATCTCTGCCGGAGATTCCTTACCAGCTTTTCATAAGAATCCCCGCGCGCAAATCCCTGCGCAATATCCGTATTCAAATAACCCGCCAGCTTCTCCGTGTTCTTCCAGATCTTCTGTGAAAAGTTTTCCCCGTTCGACCATACCGCGCCAACAAACTGCTTTACAATATCCGGATTCATAGAATAAAAGTTCTCGCCGAACCCCATTGCCTGGGCGGCTGCATTTCCCCCGCGGAGGGCCTGCCTTTCCAAATGCTCCCGGATTTCTTTTTGTGTGACAGCCCCGATCTCCAGCTGCTGCATCCGCACAGAATATTGCAGGCCTTCCAGCCGATCCAGCTTGTAAACCGATTCCCGCACCGGCATCAGGTATGCATACTGCGGATATTGCTCCGCGAATACATCCATCTGCTCTATCAGGAGACGTATATCCTCTGGCGGAAGGCTTTCTAATAGCTGCCGGTATTCAATCACATGATCCGTGCCGTACTGCTTATAATATGCCGCGATCTGTCTGTCCAGTTTCCGAAATTCAGTATCATAAAAGGATGACAGCCGCTTTTTCAGTCTGGTCTCATCCTTTTCCAATTGCTGGTTCAGTTGCTGTTGCCGGCGCTGCCAGTAGTTCATAATCCCACATCCCCGCTATAAAAATTCGCTTATACATCCTCTGCCGTCCTGTTTGTTGGGTAGTCTGTCTCGTACCCCTCCTGATCCTGCTCTTTCTCTATGCGCTCCAGTTCTTCCTTCACATTATCTACAGCGGAAAGAATCCCCAGCTGAGTCTCATGGCTGACGATCCCGCTGAGCTGGGAAGCAGTCTGAGCTTCATCCAGGGTATTGGCGGGAATATTCTGGGTAAACTTGTACTTGATGTTTACCCAGGCATCCTCCCGCATGCCAGAAACCGGATTGCTGAAGATCAGCTTGTACCTCCTGTTCATGCCAGAAATAAATTTCCGTTCCTTGGTCTTTGCCAGGTTGCTCATGCCCTGCAGCTTGTATTTCAAAGCAATGCCCGAGGAGGTCCCAAAATTTTCATCCGAAATATTCGCCACCATACTGATCTGGAAAATGAGCTTTTCAAGCCGGTTGATCAGGTTCTCCTGGGTCGTATCTCCATTCGGCTTCTGCAGGAAATCAACCACGATATTCAGAGCATCCGTCCCCTCAAAATTGATCACCCGGTTTCTCCGCAGCACCTCCAGATCACTTGCTTCCAACTTCGCCCCCAGTATTTTCAAATAGGCGTCCGCAAAATAATCCACGTCATTTGCCTTTTCACTGACCGCTTTATGGTGGGCCTCGATCATGGGGAGAACGCTTTCAAATATCCCGATGCGTTCCTTATTTTCCAGATATTCCGTTGCCGGAACCCCATCAAATCCGTGAATCTTTTCTTCATCTACCCACTGATAGGAACCGCGGTTGATAAAATGCCGCACCACTCTCCCGTCTGACCAGCTTCCATGTTCCACATTGTCCGCGTCCTTATAATGCCGTACAAAAAACATCGGCCTCTCCAGGATGCTGTCATCATAGATCATAAACGCATCCATCGGTGAAAGATATGTAATCCCGATATTCCCCATCCCATCCACATAATACATTTCAAAGCCGCTTCCGTAGATGCTGCACACCTTGGATAATTCCGCATTATTATCGTCCTGGTCATTGTACTGATCCAGAAATTCCAGGTATTCGGATATCTCCTGATCATCACTCGTGGTCTTGATCGGGATCCCTATAAAGAATCCGTTCATTGTATCTACGATATACTTCGCAAAGTTGACCGGAATCCGGTTATCCGGTTTCCAATCTGCTTTTTTCTCCCGCCTGCTGATCTCATACTTATTTTCATATGCATCCTGCAGCTTCTGATACCTCTCGGAAATTTCCTGCTTGTGCTTTGCCATATATTTCCCAAGCAGCTCTGTCGTCATAACCGTACCAGTCGGCACCCTGAACATTTTATACGCCTCCTCTCAGGCCGTTGTTATATGCAGCCCGTGTTTCCAGTTTTCTAAATATGCTTGCCGCGGAATCCGGACTGTCATCATGCTCCGCAAATTCCGAATAGTCCAGGATCTCATTGATATATTCCGGATCCGTCTCTTCCAGCCATTTTATTTTCTTCCAGTTCTTTCGGAGATACGTGGATATTTTCACAAACTTATTCATTTTTTCGTGATATCCTGAAACCGGAATCCCCATACCGGCAATCTCTTTTCTCAGATAACCCTTATCCGCGTTGTCCTCACAGAATATGGTTCCTGCCCTGAAACGTTTGTGGTAAACAGCAATTTCTCTCAGGCAGTCATCCACGTGCCTGTCCCACCGTTTTCCAAAACCAATGAAGCCTTCCGGCACTTTGTGTATTATGGTAAATGCCGTGCCGTCCTTGCCATCGTATGCGGCATCAATATGGGCAATCCCTCCGTAGATTTTTTCCACATCCTTTGTAAACTCCGGATCTTTAAACATGGCATCCTTATCTGCAATATGTCTCAGCTCATAGTTTGCCGCGAAAAGACTGTCCGACATGGACTGCCGGAGCCCTTCCAGCTTGTCCCGAGTGATCAGGCCTGTAGAATAACAGTCATACCGCTTCACATTCGGCATTAATGAAATCGCATCTTCTTTGTGCCAGGGAGTACCGGTATTAATGAACCGGCCGCCCCGGTTGCGGATGTTCTGAAGCTCCATGTACTGAATCCTGGTGCGCTCCCGCTCCGCCCGGCTGGTGCGGTCCCTCAGGTTCACAATATCGTCTGTTACGATGATATCCCCGTGCTTTCCTGTAATAGATGTTCCGATACCAAGCCCCATGATTTGGGATGCGCCCCTTGTTGAGGTACAGAGGTTCGTCATGATTTCCGAATTATTTGCTGTGATCAGCTGCAGGCTAAGGTCGTACAGATCATATACGATACGCCCGATCACCGGCGACTGCAGGATCTTTCTGGTCTGAGTGATCACCTCTGTCACATCATCATCCGTCTTCCGGAAGAACATCACGTTTTCATTGGGCCGCTCGATCGCATGGAGCGCAAGGAACAAGGAAAGATCCGTTGTCTTATAAGATCCGCGGTGCGCAAGCAGTGTCTGGTCTTCATGAGAATACAAAAAAGACCGGAGCCACGTATTATGCAGCCCGGTCAGATCTTTGAAACCTACCCAGTGTCCAATTTTATACGGTTCATTCCACAGGAGGTCCAGAACCGCTTGCTTTCTGCTGTTCAAAGTATTCCTCCATCTCCTTTACGGCATCGTCAATGGCCGGAACTTTCAAGTCCAGACGGTCATTCCACATCCCCAGGTGCCGTCCCAGGAGCTCCAACGCTTTTTCTTTATCGTTCAGCTTGATCTCGATGCCGTTTGCTCCTTCCTTGATGCCGGCTATTGCCCGGCGCTGTTCCTCGGATAATGAGTCTGTGGATTTTATCAGCACCATGGAAGAAGTACCGTTGCTTTTTACCTCCACGTAATCCGTCACCCGGGCGAAGGCGATCGCGGCCAGCTCCTGGATGACCTGATCCTGGGTGACTTCTGTCCGTTGCTGACGTTCCTGCATGCGCTGCTGGATGTAGGATGCAACCTTAGTATTTCTTAGCAATTTACTGCCGTTTACGGCGGCGGTGTTTTCGTTTTTGACTCTTGGATAAGCAACAAGGTAAGCCCTTGTGGCGTTTAAGTCTATCAGGTATTCATCAGCGAATATTTTCTGTTTTTCTGTCATTGGGGGCTCACCCCGCTTTCTTTCCTGTACTTTTTATTGAGTATTAAAGGGTGCACCCTCGTGTCCAGAATGTGCACCCTGCCTATTCTTCAAACCGGACCAGCCATAACACTTGATCCAAGACTTTATTGTATTTAAGCTGCCATCTTATTTTTCCGCCAACTCCTTCGGCATGACGCCGGATAGGTAATCATTCCTGATCTGGTCTTTTACATCGCCCACGTCACCACCTCTTAGTTCTTACGTTAATATTCTACAATAATACTATCTCCTGTAACAAATGTAATTTCATTATCTGTTTCAATTATTTTAATATCTTTACCAGTATAATCAATCCCTTTGATATTTTTTAATAATACTCTTATTCCTTCCATCTGTATCTCAGCATCTGAAACTAATTTTTTATTTTCTTTTTGTAATTCGGTTTTACTATATGATAACTTTTCGTTTTCCCCAATTAATTCTTCGTTTTCTGTTGTTAGAGTCGTATTGCTTTCTGACAACTCTTTATTTTTTAAAATTACAGCATCATAATCTTTCTTTAAACCATCATATTTCATCTGTGCCTGATTATTGACAATCGAAGCTGTCACTGTCGCTGTGGCTGTTATGATTGCGGCCAAAATAGTATACCTACCTGATATGTGCACTTTCTTTGTTCCCATATATTTCCCTCCACACAGCAGCCTGTTCCAGAAATACCACTTTTTCATTTTACAACATCTGTCATATTCTGACAACAAAAAGCGCCCTACATTTTTGTGTAGAACGCCTTCCGTGTGTGTGAGGGTTAAACTTGGCTACCTTTCCAGCCACCAATCTCAGCTTATACTATAGCATACGAAAACCGAACAGTGCGAACAAACCGAACAAACTTTAACTTTTTTTCATAAATCTTTCAAATTCCATCCGGATTCCGTCTCCGGTAGCCTTTCTTCCGATCTTCGCTGCCGTCTGTTCCCAGGTCATCCCCTCAAATATCTTATACTTGATGATCCGCTGCATCCGGATCGGGACCGTCAGGAGCCATTCCTCCACCTGTTGCTTGATCTTCTCTGCATTCTCCCTGCGCTGTTCCAGGAGTTTTTCTTCCAGGCGCAGGTTCCTGTCATCCTGGTATGTAAAAGTGGTGCCTTCAATTCGATAATGCTTTTCCTGATAGGGGAACTTTAGGTTGCTGCCCTTCACGTTTGTCTGAATGACCGTCTTCCGTCTTTTCTTTAGCTTACGGATATCTTCCTCCGTTTCCTTTATCAGTTCCATAGCGTCCATGTAATCAGCAAGTATCTTCTTGTCCAATGCAACCACTCCCCTTTTTTATTTATGCCGCTGCTCCGTACTTCCAGAATGCCTGTATGATCTGAGCTGTGTCTGTCGCAGCATAATATTTATTCAGCGTTTTTATATCTCCGTTTGCATGTCCCAGGTAGAATGCCACCAAATCCCGCGGACAACCGCGCCGTACCATGTTTGTGGCGGTTGTCTTGCGGAAAAGGTGCGGGTAAACTCTCCGTTCCAGTCCCGCCCTTTTCCGGATGCTTTTTAAAATCTCGCGAATCCCGGAATTTTCTAATCTTCTGACCGGAGCAATCCCGGATACGAAGAGAGCGGGATCATTATCCGTCCTTGTATCCATATATTTCTTCAAGTAATACTTCGCTGCATCGTCAATACAGACTGTCCGATATTTCCGGTTCTTTTCTCCGTAGACGATCACGTTGCCAGTATTCCAGTCCACGTCAGTTCTATTGATAGAAACAAGCTCACCCACACGCACAGCTGTACTCCGCAGCACTTCCATAACCGCACGGTCTCTAATGTGTCCATCCTTGCAGGCATCCCGCAGCGCTTCCATCTCCCAGTCCTCCATGTGGTCGATCGGCTTCTCGATCTCCTTGTATTTCTCCACACTCTCACATGGGTTTTCAAGAATAATATGTGCCTGTCGCATCCAGGTATAAAATGCACTGATCGTTTTCAACGCATTGTTTACGGTCCTTGGGTCATTCCCTCTCCTGCGGTACTGCTGCAGGTATACCTCCACATCCATATCCGTAATATCCAGCAGGCTCTTATTCGTGAAGTCGCAGAAACGCCGTACCTGATCCAGGTAGAAAGCAACTGTCTTTTCACTTAACTTCGGCGCTTTCCTGAGCTGGAAAAGCTCCATGATGTACTCGTTGGTATTCTGGCGCGTGGCTGGGAGAGTCTGCATCTCCACCACATCAACATTATACAGTGCCTCTGCTACTGCGTGGTTTAACATCTCCATTACTGTGGTATCCAGATAAGGATGCATTTTCAGTAAGATAGTGTCTCTTAAAATTTCTTTCTGTGTCTGTGCCATAATTTATCCTCCTTTAATGTTGCTTAAGGATGAAAGCTATGGTATCATATCCTTAAGCACGATAGGTAACGGACATATTCTTTGGCGAGAACTCCGTTACCTTTTTATTTGTCATATTAATTTAATTTTTCTGTTATACAGGCTGATTGAAAAATTTCGAAAGCCTGATACCATCCGATATCCCCTGTATATACGCCTGTTCCATATAGTCAGTTCCGGCCGCGTTTTCAATATCTCCAAACTCTTCTATCGCGTCCATAGCTTCCCTGCTCAAACCTAATTTTTCGATTTTCTCAAATTCATTATGTATCTTTTCCTGATTGTTCTTATATTCGTCTGAACGCCTATAGTCCAGCATATTGTCCTCTCGGAATTTGCACAAAAGTGCTTTCAAACGGTCTTCCCAATCATCCATACTTTTTAATTCTTCCATCACAATTTCCTCCAATACTTTTTTGATAAATCTTCCCTTACCAGCTGATCTATTGTTACATCAAAAAAATCTGCTATACGTATCATCATTTCTATACTTGGTTCTCTTTTTCCAGTTTCCCATGAGCTAATGGTTTGTCGCTCTACATAAAATATTTCCGACAGTTCATCTTGATTCATACCGCTCTTTTTACGAAGGTATCTTATATTTTTTTCTAAGTACATATATTTCCCCTCCTTTAAATCTGCATAGTAATCTGCTCCGCTTCCAGATCATAGTTCATCCACAATGTCTCCACCCGCCGCAGGTTATTCTGTGCCCTGGCCGCAACCTGCACTTTCTTCCATTTCCCCAGATAGAAGTCGTATAATTCGCAGTCATAGCCGGATATCATCACCTTTGCCTTGCTGCTGGTTACCATCTCCAGCAGCTCTATATGATCCTGGTCTGTCATCTCGTGCCTGTACTGCTTCCTCCCTGTCCTGGTTGACCACACATAGGGCGGATCCAGATACATCAGCACATTCTCATGGTCAAATGTCCTGATCAGCTCCAGCGCCGGGCAGTTCTCGATCTGCACCTGTTTCAGTCTTATGGCCATCTCTGCGATAGACTCCGGCAGTTCGTTCCAGTATTTGACAGCATATGCGCTTTCCCGGCCGTACACGTCCTTTTTCCATCCGCAGTCCCCATTCATCCTGAAGCCGTGGCTCTGCATAGACTTGATTGCGAAACATGCGGCGCGCTCCACCGAATCTTCCGGATCCTCCCGGACAGCTTCGTCATATACTTGCCTTGCGTATGGCGTATAGGTGATCCGTTCCCGCAGCTTCTCCCGGCTTTCAGGATCCTGGATCACCCGGAAGAAGTTCACCACTTCCCCGTCTAAGTCGTTGACTGTCTCGATCGGGGCCGGCTGCTTTGCAAACAGTACCGCTCCGCATCCGAAGTATGGCTCCAGGTAGCTGTGGTGGGGCGGCATATGTTTGATGATCCAGGAGGCGATCCGCTTCTTGCCTCCTGGGTAATGTAACACTGATCGCATCCGCGTCCCCTCCCTACTGAACCAAACATACAGAACAGGAACATTTCATAGCTTTTTGCACATCCTTTTCACTGACTCTGTTGAATTCTATGGCGATATACCCATGCCTCTCCAAATGTGCAATGCAGCGTTCCACACTGCTCTGCTTCACCTCTTCCAGCGGGCACCATTCCGGTCTGCATTTATTTTCCCGGTATTCGTTCACGTCTTTTCCGGTCGCCTGGCAGTGGTCAGTTAAATCCCGGATCATACAATCCCTGCAATCTTCCGGCGTGTCGATGATCAATACTGATTTACTCATGCTCTCCATCCTTCCTGAACAGCTGTTCCACACATTCCCTGATATTGTCCAATGTCCTCTTTCCGACCCCTCTTGCCCTCGCAACCGCGGCCATAACCTCTTCCAGGTCCACTCCCGGCACGCTCTCCCTGCCGTCCTCATATCCGTACTTGTACAGGTCTGTACAGAACCCGGCAAACTGCTGGCGGTCATATTTCTTGACATTCTTGTATACTTCCCTGGTAATCTCCGGCATAATGCCCTTTTTATTCCTGTTCATGATCTTTTCTTCGTTTCGTTTGTTCTGGCGATTTCCCTGCTTTATGTTCATCCGGCCACACATCGCCCCATTCCAGTTTTACACCGCATTCATTACAGAACTTATGATAGCTCCGGACAAGATTGCCACATCTGCACTGGCCAACCCTGCAGCCAACTCCTTTGTTTTCTCCCATGTATTCCGGATGCACGATATCATCTACTGCATTCATCAATTCTTCCGCTGTGGTACTCTTTTTCAATTCACATTTCCTCCTTCGCATTGACCGGCGCGCCCTTCTCGTACTTGTCGCAGTCCTCCACATCGCATCCCCGGGTACGCTTCGTTCCGGATTTTAGCGCGTATTCGCATTTAATCCCTGAGTTTTTCTGGTTGTAAGTAGCCGCCCTGTATCTGCAGGTCTTACACAGATGACGGTCAGCATTCTTCCCCTTTGTTTCCGCCAGCTGATCCCGAATCTTCTTTGCGGCCATTTGGACTGTGCTGTATTTGATCCCGGTCTTTTTCGCGATCTCCGAATTAGGAAGCCCCTGCCTCACATATGGCTCGATGATATCCCCGGCAGTCTTCCGCTTCGGTTTTACCCTCTGCACATCCACTTTTATCGGTTTCTCAGTTTTGCCTGGCTCCTGATCTGCTGGAGGGGTCTCCGTTTCCGTCTCCCCCCCCTGGCAATGCTGGAGGATCTTCTCCTCGTAATCCTCCCCGGCTTCCAGCTCCACGTTGATAAAAATATACCGCATCGTCCGGAAGCAGGTCAGAAATGTGTACAAACCGCATTCCCCCATCCGCCATTTTGACGGCTGCCATTATACCCTCGTTGCCGTTCAGGAATGCTTTCAATGCCTCTTCCCGTGTGTTCTCAACTAACATGATTTTTTCCTCCTGCACTTCATCCCTTTGTGGAAATACAGCTTTGTATGCCGCCTTGTCTGGATATAATCATACTCCCCGACAATCATTTCACCGCATCTCTCGCAGATCTTCACGTCTTCCACCCTGGCTTCATTCCGTGGAATGTTATTGTCTTTTATCAATCCTCTCAACCTCGCTTATCACAGCTGCTATCATTTCCTTGGCGAAGGGCTGCTTCCCATACTTCGCGTACAGCCCATCCGCCTCCTCAACGAGTGGCTCCCACATTTCTCTGCCTTTATCCTTGCCGTAATACTTCCGGTACAGTCCCCAGCTGTCTCGGAACAGCCTCGCAGCTTCCAGAAAAGCCATCATAGTTTTTCGATCCGGATATAGATCCCCGGGAGCTCGGCCCAGAACTTTTCCACAAGCTCGGATGCCACCAGCGCATCATCATCCCAGAAACCGACCAGCGTCATACAGTCCTTCAGGAGCTTCTGCAGGTTGTCCGTGTCCGGCCGGCTTGTTTTATATTCACCGTCCCCATGGCGTTCCTTCGGGAAGCACCATCTTGTGATCAGACGGATACCATGATGATACGGCTCCTCTGGCACGTGCTGTCCCAAATAAGCAGTCAGCTTCTGCCTTGCGCTTTTCAGCTCCTGCGGCTCATAGAATACAGGTTTGCCATTTATCACATGCACCTTCTTTTCCTGATGGGTGACGGTCGGGGGAACCATCGCCATAAAAAACTCATTCAGCGCTATCATAATCAACTCCTATTTCGCGACTTTATCACATTAAAGTGTGAAATCATCTTTTTTTATTGCCTCCGTCATGGAGAGGGGGAAGGGAACGGGCGGGCTCTGCTTATGGCCCGTCCATTCCTACCCCCATGACCACGCATTGCGGGGGAAATATTTTACCCTTTAGGGTATAGGTTTCCCCGCCGGCGGCGGAAACCTGAAATTTAAGGTTTCCCCGTCTGTTTTCTTTATGCGGCGGAAACCTGATTTTAAGGTTTCCCCGTCATACTATTTCTTACGGGGAATCCTGGATTTTCAGGTTTCCCCGCCACGGTCTCAGACACGGGGAAACCTGATTTTTAAGGTTCCCCCGTCTCCTGTTTCCGCTTCCTTTTCCTCACTTCTCCGTTTTCACAGGTATATCCCCCGTGCTCTTTTATCCAACCCCGGGCAGTCCTTTCAGAGATCCCAAGGTACTCCGCGACGTCTTTCACTGTCGGGGTTTCTCCAAAATTGCTGCCCTCGATTGCTTCTTCCAACGCTTTCCTGCGGTCTGCTTTTCGGTTCTGAGAGTTCTTTTTGATCTTCTCCGCGCCGCGCTGCCACGGCGGTTTTTCCGAATCCGGCTGAATGTCTTTTAGCGCCCCGGATTCATCTTCCCTATGTACAGGATAGTCAAACCACAGATTCACAGGCTGGAACTTCGGGAACTCCCTCAGGGTTCCCTCTATGCGCCATGCTGTACGCTGCCGGACTGCCTTGCAGGTCTCCTGGATCTCCTGATCCAGAATACGGTATTCGGAAGGGCTCAGCGTTTTCCCGCAGTATTGCACCATCGCCAGGCTGCTGCACTGGTCATCCTGTGACAGTTCTTCGTCCATCCTCTCCCCATATCCAAATCTTTTTAATGCCCTGACACACTCCGCGCATACGGCCTTATTTTCTTCCTGATTCAATAACGCGTCTGTCGTTTCCAGCTCGATCAGGTCCATCAGTGCGTCCGGATCCCGCGCGAATACTCCCGATCCGGATGCCCGGTCCATGGATTTCTTTCCGCCCTGGCTGCCCTTGCTGTGATGATGGCAGTAGATCACCGCACAGCCCAGCTCGGTACAGACTTTATCAAACTGATTGCAAAAATTCGCCATCTGGTCCGCGCTGTTTTCATCCCCGGTAATGACTTTATAGATCGGGTCGATGATGATCGCAATATAATCCTTCTTTGCAGCCCGTCTGATCAGTTTCGGCGCCAGTTTATCCATGGGGACTGACTTTCCCCTTAAATTCCAGATATCAATGTTGTGGAGCTGTTCCGGCTCCCACCCGAGCTCCTGGTATACATCTTTAAACCGATGCAGGCAGCTGGAACGGCTCAATTCCAGGTTTACATACATGACTTTTCCTCTGGTACACTCCCAGTTGATCCACTTCCTGCCTTCAGCAATGGCAATGCACAGCTCGATCAGAAGAAAAGACTTCCCTGCCTTTGAGGGGCCTGCGATCAGCATTTTGTGGCCCTGGCGCAATACGTCCCGGATCAGGCATGGCTCCAGCTCCGGAAGGCTGCCCCATACACTTTTCAGGCTCTCCGGTTCCGGAAGGTCATCGTTGATACTTTCGATCCATTCCTTCCACTCATTCCAGGACTCTTTTCCGAGATTCCGGTCTACGATAAACTGTTTTTTTCCGTTCCTCTCAACGCCTGGAAGCCGTGAAAGCCGGGACGGGTTCTTATTCTGTGTGTCGATTTTTAATCCGTTCTTCTGGCATACGCCGTACAGATAATCCACCCGTTTCCTGTATTCGTTATAATCCGCCGCGTCTACCCTTACAATTGCATGCAGGCTCTTCCCTCCGGAATGGACCAGGCAGGCCACCGGCAGCTCCAGCTCCCGGATGATCGCGTTCTGACGGTCAATTTCCAGTTCGTCCGATTCCACAAGGGCATATTTGAAGTCTGTGACATTGGCTCCTTTTACGTCTTTCCCATCCAGAGGGTTGAAACGGATCCACGCCCCTGCTTTCGGATCATAATCTCCGAGTACGCTGCCGATATCCCCCTTGCATTTTGACAGCTCCTCGATCAGTTTGCCTGCCGTCCGGCTGTAGCTTCCCTTATTGGCCGGTATGTAACGTCCGTCTTTTTCCCAGCTCTTCACTACATACCCCACATTTTCAGAAGCTTCAAACAAGGTTTCCAGATACTGCATGACCTGGGCGGCGGGATCCCATTTTTTAGGCTCCTGTACTTCCTTTTCCTCCACCCAGCTTCTATCTACTACAACAAGGCCGTCTGTGCTGACCTCATCATCCCAGTCCAGCTCATGCCACTCATAGGAAGGCCGCCACCCATGTTCCATTGCCATCTGCACGATTGTCCCAGCCGTGACCGGGGCAGAGGAGCCATGGAAGGACTTCCATTTCTTCTCACACTCTCCCTGATGGTACCGCGCGTCATTGCGGCTCCACTGATCCCAGTCTGATGCCGTATAGCCTTCATGCTTTAATGCCATGCCCACATTGATCCATTCCTGGTAATCCAGCTCTGCAGGATTGATAGATTTTATGATCTCAATCAGATCCGTCCGCTGTTCCATCCTTATGCACCTTCCCTATATTCCGCCGGATTGATCTCCAGCGGGATCCTCCAACCATTGGCTGCGATCCGGTCGATCAGCCTCTTTGCAGTGTCAAACTGCCATGTCCCCACATGCTGGAAACCTTTCCCTTCCAAAAAACGGATCTGCTTTGGTGTCGTAAGATTTTCCTCTCTACGCTTATTCAGCCGATCCAGGATCTTAGCCGCTTTTCCGGCATTGTCGATCTGATCCGGAAGGATCCCCAGCTTTTCCAGAGTCTGCTTCTGTTTATCAGAAGGCGGCGCCATCTCCCAGCCGAATGCCGGAACATACCCTGACAGATCCTCTGCCTGGATGCTCATTTCAAACTGCAGTGGATCCACCAGTTTCTTTTTTCTTCTCTTCATCTCTGCCAGCTGCTTCGCAAGTGCTTCCTCACGCTGGGCGATCACATCCTCTGCGGCAGCCTTTTCCGCCTCTTCGATATCCATCGGGCATCCGGCTGTTTCCAGGTTCTCCGTCATCTTTTTCGCCACTTCTTCATTCTCGCAGATCAGGTGTGCCGGATGGCAGAGTTCATGCCGTTCCGTGTGCCAGAGAAAATCCAATAGGAGCAGGTGATCCTTCCCTGGCGCAAGCCGGGTCCCGCGTCCCACCATCTGGCAGTACAGGCTGCGTACCTTTGTGGGGCGCAGCACCGCAATGCAATCTACAGACGGGCAGTCCCAGCCTTCTGTCAGGAGCATGGAATTGCAGAGCACGTTATATCTTCCTGCCTCAAAATCCTGTAGGATCTCTGCCCTGTCCTGACTTTCTCCGTTCACTTCCGCAGCACAGAAACCATTCTCATTCAGGATATCCCGGAACTTCTGGCTTGTCTTTACAAGCGGCAGGAATACCACTGTTTTCTTATCCATACAATATTTTTTCATTTCCTCCGCGATCTCGCGCAGGTATGGATCCAGGGCTGTTCCCAGATCCCCCAGCTTAAAATCCCCGGACTGCACCCCGACACCTGACAGGTCTACTTTTAAAGGGATCGTGATCGCCTTGATGGGAGACAGATATCCTTCCTTGATTGCTCTGGGCAGTGTATACTCGTAAGCCAGGCTTTCAAATACACTCCCCAGGTTTTTCATATCCCCGCGGTCAGGCGTAGCTGTCACGCCCAGGATCTTCGCACATGGGAAATGATTTAGCACACGCTGGTAACTGTCAGACACACAATGATGCGCTTCATCGATGATAATGGTTCCGAAAAAATCTTCTGGGAACCGCTCCAGCCGTTTTTCGCGCATCATGCTCTGCACGGAGCCTACCACGATCCGGAACCAGCTTCCGATGCAGGTCTGCTCCGCCTTTTCTGTAGCACAGCCGAGGCCCGTAGCTTTTGCGATCTTATCCGCCGCCTGGTCCAGCAGCTCCCCCCGGTGCGCCAGGATCAATACCCTGTCTCCCTGGCGGACGCATTCTTCTGTTATCTTTGCGAAGACGATGGTTTTTCCGCAGCCAGTTGGCAGTACAAGCAGGGTTTTCTTCGTCCCATTATCCCAGTTTTCAAAAACTGCTTCTTTTGCTTCTCTCTGATACGGCCTGAGTTCCATTAAAACTCACCTGCCTTAAATTGCTTCTTCGGTTTTGGCAAATATTTTTTTACATGATTGTATTTCTTTGTCGGATCCTTTTCATCGGAGCGTACTTCTATCGTTGCACGACCCGTTGCCTGCGGAACCATCTGCCAGTTTGGCTTTATCTTTCCATTTTCTCCTTTTTCAAATCCAATAGACAGAAAGAACTCCGCAATCTTCCAAGCCATCCTGTCATATAAAAACAGGCTTTCATTCATGACCGTTGTGCCTTCCTGGGCATCGACCCGGATTTTCAGCAATGCACGGTTGCAGGGTGGTATCTTGGTACTTCCCTCATATCTGCCTCTTTCAAAACTTTCTACAACAAAGTCATAATCCCCCTCCGGAAGCAGTGTGTATTCACTGGCCTCCACCTCATCATTCCAGTCCAGCTCTTTTCCTCTGATATCTTCACTCATACTCTGTCACCTCTCGTTTTATTCAAATGGAATCTCATAATTGCTTCTGATCTCCTGGATCACTGCCAGGACTTTCGGCCAGGCTGCGATCAGGCAGCCCTCCACAAATTCGTCCGGAAGGTTCTGGAACGGCGTCCCTCTTGGAAAATATCCCCTCCTGTACACCACTTCTAAAAGCTCCTCCTCGGATACCAATTTTTCATACATCAGGTCCTGCAGCGCCTTGGGTATGTAGCTGTGCAACCGGAATGTTCGGTTCTTAGACATATCCGGTTCCGGCGGTTTCGCTTTCTTCGCTGCCCCGGCTTCATACCTTGCTTTATTGATCTCAATAGAAATCTGGGAATCTGGATCAGTCGGCATTTTCTGGCCTTTTTTTACCATCCAGTAGCAATCAGATTCTGCATGGTAAAAATATCGGTCTTCCTGCGCATACTCATTTTCTTTGTTCGTTGCAGTATCTGCCGCCGTATTTGTTCCCGGACCGGTGTTAAACTCCATCTGCTCCGGAGTTCCTTCCGGGATATTCACGAAGGAATAATCTGTCTTTTCTTCTTTTTGTGCAGATGCAGCGTCCTGGGATTCTCGTTTCGTTTCTGGAACTTCATTTTCCGTATGCCGGACGCCCTGTTGCCCCATGCCCTTTTCTAAAATGTGCGCGATCTCCGTATAATCAAATGGAAGCTCTTCATCCAGGCCATAGCGGTTCTTTGCGTCCCAGCAGGGGTGATGGCTCGTATACATGACACGTTTTCCGCCCTGTCCCTTATGCTTTTTTCCATCTTTATCTACCGCGATAGAATACGTCTTATAGTTTGCAAAGAGCAGCATATCCGACCATTCCTTTACAAGCGGCGATGTCTGGGAAGCTGTCTTTTTTCCCAGTTTCAGCTCGTAACGGTCATAAGCGCCCATTTCATCCGGCTGCTCAAACTTCCGCATCTGTGCATGGGCTGTCAGTACCACGTTAACACCCTTTTCAATCACATCCTCCAGCCGGTTTAAGAAGCGGCCGAACTCCTCCTTTGTATAGACATATCCATTGCCATAACTAAAACCTTCAATCCCGTCCTTCTGGTGCTTTGCGCAGATAAACTCAATACAGAGCTGTTCCGCCCAGTCGATCGTATCGATCACAAGCGTATTGCATACATGGGGATTGCTCTTCACATAGTCGATCTCTTCCAGGAGCATTTCCCAGCTTGTGGGACGCGGCAGCCTTGCCACGTCCATACTGCTGGTACTCCCTTCTGTATCAATGAATACCGGATTCGGGAATTTTGATGCAAACGTTGATTTTCCAATGCCTTCGGGACCATACACCACGACTTTCTTTGCCTTCTGGATCACGCCTCTTGTAATCTTCATTAAAAGTTACCTGCTTTCCATTCTTTTTTCTTTGGCTGTTCCTCCGGGACCTCCTGGCCTGCCACATATCCATCCTCGATCAGGATGGAGCATTCGTCCCCGGTGCTGACTCTGGTAGCGATCGCCTGTAGCCCTTCCTGTTCCAGCCATGCGCCGAACTCGTTCAATGTCCGGATGTCCATCTGTTCCAATTTATCCAGGAGCACGAAACCGCATTTCGGATTCAGCTTCCGGACAATCGCTGTCGCTACCCGCAGGCGGTCCGATCCTGACATGTTGTCCCATTTCTGCCCTTTATAGATAAGCTCCCCATCCTCAACCGCCAGCTCTGGAAGTGGAAGGTCCGCATTCTTCAGCAGATCTGTCTTTGCCGTCCTTACATCATTGATCTTGACCGTCAGGCTGTTGTACTGATCCTTATAAGTCAGCGCATCTTCTTCCGCCTTATCTTTATCCATATTGGCGCGTACCTTGCGGTTGATCTCTTCAATGTTCGTAATACTCCTCTCCAGTTCCGCCGTAGACTGGTCCTGCAGCTCCTGGGCATCCATCATGGCCACGTTCAAAGAGGTCTTCGCATCCGCCAGTTCCTGCTCTTTCTTTTGAAGCTGCTCCCGCATGGCTTCCACTTCCTGTTCAAGGAAAGCAATCGACTGCTGATAGGAATGGACGCGTTCCCTTTTCTTCTGATTTTCACCGTTTCTCGCCAGGATCTCCTGCTGCTGCCTGATCAGCTCTGTGGGTGAGACCAGTTCCTTCGGCGCATCCGGGAAATATGGCTGCTCCTTCGCATATTTTTCTTTCTGGTCAGCGATCCTCCCGATTGCCAGCCGCTCATTATACAAATCCTTTTCCTGCTCCTCCAACTCTACAAGTTGGTCGCCGATTCCGATAATCTTTAACAGGATCCTGGCCTTTTCCTTTCCGGATGATTCCATGAACTTCGGAAGGTTCAGCGCCAGCTGCTCTACAAATTCATTGAGGAGCTGCTGCCCTCCCTTATTGCCGTTCGGATCCGTGACTTTTAAACTGCTGTTCTTGCCTTTCCGCTCCACAACCAGGCCGTTGCTCATAACCATATGCAGATTCGGCGGGATCGCAGACCCTTCACGCTGCGCCTTCGATGGCCGGAAGTTCTCTCCGCCTAATGCCCATGCAATGGAATCCAGTACAGAAGTCTTCCCCTGGTTATTATTTCCGCCTACGATCGTCAGGCCATTGGCTGTCGGTTCTATTTTGACGGCCTTGATCCTCTTCACATTCTCAATCTCCAGCTTATTGATCTTAATGCTATCCATTTTTTTCTCCCTTCATTTTTATCTTTATCAGCTGACAGCCTTAATACTGCCAGTCCGCTTCACACTCTTTTTTGCCTTGCTGATCTGCTGTGTGCTTTTCTTAACGCCGCCGTCCGCTTTGGAACATTCCTTTGCTTCTGCTTTTACTACATATACGCACTGCTTTATCCGGAACACTTCGTATAGATCCTTCTGGCCTTTTAGTTTCTGGTATGACCGCAGCCTCCCAATGATCTTTTTCCCCTCATCCACATCCGCACATTCAAAGCACATGTTCCTCATATCCTTCATATCCAGGAAGTTGTCCAGCGCTTTCGCTTCATCACTTTTATTGTTGTCAGCTTTATTTGGTATCTTGACGTTATAGCTTATATTCATCTCTTCTTCTCCATAATTGATATAATCCAGGTGGCGGGCGGTAATGGTGTCTATGTACGTCATGTCCTCACATCCGGGGACATTTTCATACAGGCTGACCGTCTGGATTCTTCTTGCTTCTTTTGCCAGGTGGTTCCCGATCGCCGACCGCATATCGCTCTTCGCGATCGTTGTGAACTTCCACTTATGCAGTTCCGGCCGCTGGAACCATTTCTTCACGGACAGGAGGTAACGCAGGATCACGACATCATACCATTCCTCCGGATCCAGCTTCCTGTCCTGTAGGTACCAGAAAACAACCTGGTGGTTTTCCTCCGCAAACCGCTGTTCCTCCACCGTCAGGGGTGTATACCGTGTCCTTTCATGCACTGTTTACCCCCCCCGCCTATAGGTGTGCTAAGATATCATTGATCATGGCAATGCCGGAATTCGCTCCCACATTGACCTGACGGTACCCACCGCTGGTAAACTTCGCAGTCACTGTGGAAGGTTCATATCTCAGATCCGCAAGGTCGTGGTAGGCCCTGGTCTTTTGCAGGGCTGCCAGGAGCAGCTGGCAGATTGCCTGCTTGTCCTCCCTGGCAGGTTCCGGATCCTGTACTGGTTTAAGGCTTTCCTCATAGATATGGAGTATTCTCTTTGTCAGATCCAGCGTTTTCTCCGGTATTTTTTCTGTTCCCCAGATGTGATCCTCTATTTTGTTTTGAGCATTCGCAGTAAATCCCATAATAAGGGATTCCAATTTATCCGACATAACATAGGGGTTCAGAGTCAGGGCCATAGCCGCGCCGAACAGTATGTTCAGCTCATTTTTTGATATTAATACTTCATTTTCATTGATCTTTACCATTTACAAAACCCTCACTTTCGGTTAAAATGTAGTTGATGATTTTCCTGAGCACCCAACGGTCGCCGCCGTTCCTGGGTGCTCATTTTTGATCCCACGAGATCCTTCCGTTGTTGTTCCAGTAATGGAACCACTGGCCATTTTCGTATCTAATACTTACAGATCTGTCCGGATACCGCTGGATCTCTGCCGCGTCCCCTTTATCCCATTTCCGATCATGGTCGCTGTATAACTTCTTATGCTTCTTGATGCATTCGTCTGCCAGATCCAGCAGGTTTAAATCCTCTATTTTTATCCTCATGATCTGATTCTCCTTCCTACCTCTCGATTTGGTACAATTGTCTTAACCCATGCCCACAATCGTATTCGAAAAAAACATTGGCGTCACAATAGTATCCATCATATGCATCCCCGCCTTTACATCCGCATACCAGGATAGTACCTCTTGTTTCTCCGCATACCGGGCATTTTAAATCTATCGATTTCGTATGATCAATATCTTTTCTTATCCACTCAGGATCATCTATGATATTTTCAGGAATAAGCATTCTGTTATACATGTGCTCGTCAGTCAGCAATCCCATAAATTCTACTGGACCATATAAATCTTCACAGTCTGTAGAATGACGGTAAGATCTTGAATATCTAAATTGTGTCCCTGTGGGATAATCTGGTAAATCTTTTAAAAGCGTGAGTATATAATTCATACGAACTTTCCTGCCCCCCTTCCTTTCCGTTTCTTCACAGGTCCTTTCATCTCCCAAAGTACATCACCAGCGCCAGGCAGGACAGGTTCCCCAGCACGTACCCCAGGGCAATGCTGCAGGCGCAGATGATCAACATTGTACGCCGTTTCCGTTTCTTCTGCCGGTGCTGCGCATATGCGCGGTCGTATTTATCCATTTCCGGCCAGCCTCCTTTCCGCTTCCTCCAATGGGATGCCGTATTCCAGGCACATCAGTCTGGTGCTTATGTCGTACTTTTTATTCTTTCTGCCTTTGATATGCCGCACTTTTGCAAATCCCCATTCCGGTGCATAAAACCGGACATAACTTTCAGTAACATCAAGGATCCGTGCCGCTTCCGCGGCGTTTACAATCTCTTTCAATGGATCACCTCCTTCTCTTGTGCTTGTAAATTTCTTCCAGTTCCCCTATAATCTAAGTACAGGGCACGGCCATGCCTGAGTACGAAAGAAAGGAGAAAATTCAATGGGTCCCTTATTTGAAGGTCTTACAGAATCTGAAATCCGCTACTTACTATACTTAGATAAACACGGTTATTACGACGGTTTTGAAATGTTCCTAAACGAGGATACTTCTTCCGATTATAGAGTCGATAAACTCCATAAAAATGGTTATATAACTTTAGATGAACCTGGCCCTTACCCTGGTTCGCAATCTGTTACCCTAACCGGAAAAGGTGTCGCTGCCATTATCGACTATGAAAGATATCAAGAGCAGAAACAATCATTAACACCAAAAGACGATGCTTTAAATCGAATTGCAAACTCTTTAGAGATGCTAACCAGTACTTCTATTCGTCAATCTGATTCTGTCGAATCTATTGTGCAATCCATAAAGGAACAAACTAATTCAGCTATACATCAATCCATTTCTGTAAAAGCAATTGCTGAATTATCCTTAACACAAGCAAAGGCGACTGCTGAGCAAGCTGAGTCCACAAAGGCTATTGCTAATGCCTCTAAAAAGCAGGCTGATTCTATACAAATCATTGCTCAAGAAGAAACAAAACAGGCGAATCTTACTTTAGAGTCCAAAATAGTATTGTATAAGCTGTATAAGGAATACCTTGACCGACGTAAGCATGGATTCGATCAATCTTTTTCAAAAAGCTTTGGTTCTTTCGAGCAAATCAAGGCTAACTTTTTTTCAGAAACTATTTCAAAAGACCTCACTGACTCTCTCTGTGAACTTACAGATAATGGTTTCTTGTATGGTATCCCTGTCAATAATGCTACATACAATTACGAACTATCTAACTATGCAATAGCAATGCTAGAAACGCTTCCTAAAGAAGCTCTTCGTTCAGTCGCAAAATTCATCTCAAATTTTATTCCTGCTCTTATTTCAAAGTAATTTTTCCAGTATCCTTATGGTGTATCTGTAAGGATACTTTCTGATTAAAGCCAAAAACTGTCACGCTTTGCTGAGTGATAAGCGTCCCATACTACGCATAAAAATCTAACTATTACAGCGATGTAATACCAGACTTCTGCATTCAATTTCATTCCTACCCACCATAATAATATTGATAAAATCAACCCTCACACCACCTCCTTACTCCTTATTTGCTGATTTTAATTCACTATTGTTTGCAAAAAAAATTCTATCGCGCCCATCTCTATCAAGCCTTAGTGTATCAGACAAGGCGCATATTTCAGAGATTTTAAAATCTCCCGTTTTCATGCGGTTGTAAAAAGTTTCCCGCAATATTCCAGACTTTTCCGCTATAGCAACAATTGTCATCCCAGAATCACTAATGCAATCCCTCAATGCTTTTATATCTGTCATTTGGCACCTCCTTTGTTGATTTATATTCACTATATCACTCACGTGAATTTATGTCAACCATTTTTATCTATTTTGTTGATTTTCTTTCACATCTATGATATTATATTTTTTGAAGGGAGGCGGGAGTAGTGCTAAAGCTATATAGCAATATAAAAAAATTACGAGAAGAATTAGGAATGTCACAAGACGCTCTTGCAAAATTAACAGGGTATACAGACCGTTCTTCTATTACCAAGATTGAAAAAGGGCTTGTTGATTTGCAGCAATCCAAAATAGAACTATTTGCAAAAGCGCTTGGAACAACCTCAAGGGAACTTGTTGGGTGGGATGACGAATATGAATCTAAACTAGATAACATATACCACATAGAATTAAAACGTTTCCCAGTACTTGGGGAGATAGCTTGTGGAATACCAAAATACACAAATGAAGACAGGGAGAGTTACATCATGGCAGGAACTGATATAAAAGCCGACTTCTGTTTGAAGGCTAAAGGTGACAGCATGATTAACGCCAGAATTCGTAATGGAGATATTGTATTTGTAAAAAAGCAGGACATGGTAGAAAATGGAGAAATTGCCGTCGTTGTAGTGAATAGCGACAGTGAGGCTACGCTAAAAAGATTCTTCTATTACAGAGAAAAGGCATTGCTGATATTGAAAGCAGAAAATCCTGCTTATGAAGATTTGATTTTCACTGAAGAGGAACTTAATAATATTCATATACTCGGAAAAGCTATTGCATTCCAGAGTGATGTCGAATAATTTTATCCATCTGGTGTTAATGAAGATGTGGCGCTTTCTATTGTACAGGTAACTAAAGAAAAAAGGAGATCATATATGGGACTATTTAATCATTCATCAAAGCGTAAGGCCACTGACCCTGCTACTCTAGCATTCCAAAGGGACTTAGAAATATTAAATGACTGTGGAAAATTATTGAAGACTACTAAAGACCCGAATACATTTTTCTCACGTTATGACTTATACATGGATAAATTGATTTCACTTGCTGACGCGGAATCATCTAAGAAGATAAAAGTTAAAGGAGACAGTTTTTGCAAACAACTTAAAACAGTAAATAAGAAAAAAGAGAAAATCAATCTGATTAATGAATTTATTGATAGAATGTGGGATGACACATGTAAGAAAGCAAAGGGGATGAAAACTACGAAAGGGAAACAAAATACTTATACTTTATTTTTCAACACATTACACAGATATGAAAAGAATATGCTTCCACAAAATATTAAGCATTATAAGTCACTCAAACCTGATATTCGTTGACACCATGAAACCACCGTAGGCAACATCATTGATATGTCCGTCTCATGGAACCGGAAACAGGAACGGCAGGCGCGGCTAAACGGATACCAGCGCATGATCGGGCTGATGGGGATTGTCAAGGCATACGAAGCTGGATGCCAAAATCAGTATGAAATCTCCGAATTTCTAAATGTGACGGAGGAATATCTTCTGGAATGTATAGAATGCTACCGGGATAAATATGGGATTATGATAAATATTGATAACTATACCATATACTTTATCCCAAACTTAGCAGTGATGAAAATGGTATAACCGCATCCACAATTATATAAAAATTTAGGAAGGACAAAAAATCATGGGTGAAAGAGAAAAATTAAAACAGATCATCGACGGATTGCCAGAATATAAACTTGCATATATTACAAATCTTATTCTGGATATTGCAAAAACCGATATTGAAGAAATAGAACCCGATGAATGGGATTTAGAAATGATTGAACGTGCAAAAATGGTAAATGATGGACATGGTGTTCCAATCGAGACGCTTGCGTCTGAATTAGGAGTAAAACTATGAATTATAAAATCATCATCCAAAAATCTGCTGAAAAATTTTTAAAAAAGCAACCTCGAAAAATACAAGAGCGGTTGTTAATCGCAATATACAAACTTCCAAAAGGAACAGATATAAAAAAATTGCAAGGCCATAACATGTACAGAATGAGAGTCGGAAATATAAGAATATTATATACTGTTGATGATGTGATCAAAATAATATCTGTGGAAGAGATCGATAGCCGTGGAGATATCTACAAAAGATTATAGCGGTTTGATTTGCAACAATTGAATCTGTAATAGAAAGGACGTGACCACATGCCATTACCACAAAAACAGGTTTATACATCCGAAGATTACTGGAACCTTCCGGACGGCCAGCGTGCGGAGCTGATCGATGGGAAGCTGTACGCCATGGCGCCACCAAGTTTTATTCACCAAAAACTGGTTCAACAATTAGGACGCATTATCGGCAATCATATCGCCGCCAAAAAAGGTGATTGTGAAGTTATTCCTGCCCCATTCGCCGTCAACCTGAATGCGGATGATAAAATATGGGTAGAACCGGACATTTCGGTTATCTGTGATAAAGATAAGCTGTCTGATCGGGGATGCGAAGGGGCTCCCGACTGGATCATTGAGATTACTTCCCCCAGCAGCTCCCGGATGGACTATTCCATAAAACTTTTCAAATATCGTACTGCTGGGGTACGGGAATACTGGATCGTGAATCCGATAACAAAAATCGTTCAAACCTATTGCTTTGAAGGTGAGGAGGATTCATGTCAACATACCTTTGATGATCCGATACAAACTCATATATTTGATGACCTGACAATCAAAATATCTGATTTTCTACCGTAAATGAAAAACCGCCCCTGCGCCAACAGGAACGGATTTCAGAGACTGTATTCCCAAAAGAATGATACAGTACGATTCCACATACGTATTGTATCATCTTTGGTGACGGCCTGCAATAGACAGGCTGTTATTTTTATACCTTTTTTTTCAGGAGGGATGATACGATGGCACGTAAAAAGAAGTACCCCAAGCTCCCCAACGGCTACGGATCCATCGTAAGCGATGAATAACCTATCGTTTTTACATTTTCTAAAATCTCTGGGATAATCTTGATTAAGAAGCAGCTACTTATAAATGAGCTAATGATTTCGAAGTGTATAAATCTATATTTCAAACGTG
>CATLCV010000019.1 GCA_949893755.1 uncultured Lachnospiraceae bacterium
CTTCGCATTGATGTTACGATACCTGAATGATCAGACTCTAAATTCAAAACAGCTTTTTTCTGCAGTATCTATTCTCAGTCTCCTCAGTCCTTGTCTGCCGAACCCTCATAGATCTTCCTGTATGCTTCCTGAATTCGCGCTTCCACACATTCCGGAAGCTCTACATTCTGAGAGCACTCCACCAGCTTTTCTATTCTATATTCTTCTTCATGACGCTTCATCTTTTCATCCTTCCTTTCTTTAAATTGAATTGTGCGGTTAATTTCTTCCATATCCATCCTCTTTCCCGTATAGAATGAACCCACCCATACGAAAGCGGATTCAGAGGCGATACTGTTTCCGTGGAATATACTACACGATTTTTTGCCCCCGTGACCAAAAATGGATTTTTCTCTTCTTTTCTGACCTTTAATTTTTTCCAGCTGTGCGGTTGCGATTCGATAGGTCATTTGCATGCAATTTATTGCAATGCAAATGACCTGTCGAATCAGCAACCCACTTATTAATGAGCAAAAAACGGCTGCGTCAGCAGACGTAAGAGTGCGTCAGCACGGCTTTTGCGAATTGATAAGTGAGTTGGATGCTCCTTTGAGCATCCAACCGCACAGCTGGAATTTTTTTCGAATGGATGCGCAGGTGGAATTTACTTCACATCAGGTCTTTCTTTTCTATCATTTTCTTCATAAGCAATGACATGCTCACTATGACCGCCGCGCAGACTCCGATTTCCGCAGTCGGATTTATCCCATTTTCCATCACCCCGTCCTGTCTCATCAGCATCAGAGCATTGAAGATCAACAGGGGATTTTTATGAAATACGGAGCTGACCAGAAGTACAACGGAAATCAGGATCCCGATCAGGGCATTTCCTTTTATGGAAGCCGTATACTGTATATATGCCGCGGCTGTCATGACAAGAAGCGGCATTATAAAAATGATCAGCAGGAAGTCCCCTGCCGGATATCCCGCCAGATCCATCCCGGCACATTCCCGCTGTACATCACGATGGAACATTCCCGGTGATGCTCCTGTGCAGATCCCGTACAGCAGAAAGGTCAGGCCGGTTACCAGCAGATACCCCGCCGTCTCCATCCACAGCATCAGGTTCTGGTATCTCCACCATTTGGCTCTGGACACACAGCGCAGGGTAATCTGCATTTCATAATTTCGCGCAATCTGGCTCACCGAATGTCCGATCACCGCAAAAAAATAAATATAATAAAGCGACCAGATCGCCGGAATGTTAAATGGCTCCTGACTTCCGCCCATGGTATACGGGATCGTCCCTTTGCAGAAATCCGCAATATAATCCCCTGCGGATACTTCAAACCGGATACCAAAATAGCCTTCATATCCCTGCAGGATGTTCCGGAACGTCTGACATTGGATCAGGATCAAAAGAACCACAGGGATATATTTTTTCCAGTTTCGTTTCCAGAAAAGCCTGGCATATAATTTTGCCATCTACAACCGTCCCCCTTCTCAGCAATAAAAAATATCTTTCTTTTTGATGCACGCAATGCCGATCACATATGCCGCAAGCATCACACCGATTCCTGCCAGCACATGCTCGATAAATGTCGCAGGCTCCAGCCAGGTGCTGTGCTGAAAGGAAAAAAGGAAATGAAAAACCGGGATTCCCCCGACCTTCTCCAGCCCTACCGCCAATACGAGCAGAACCCACAGCAGGATCAGGGTCTTCGGATACCACATGAAAATATCTGTCAGTACAAAGAGGATCATCATCTTGATCACATACATGCAGAAAATGCCTGCTGCCGCGGTGAGGAACCAAGCGTCGCTCAGTTCTCCCGTATAGGCGTAATAAACGCTGCTCCGGCTGTCCCAATTGATCAGTGTCCCCTTCGCTGTCCAGGCGAACAGAAATTCCATTCCCAGCAGGACACCCGCAATCACAATCGCATACCACAAGCTCTCCATGATCTGCCGCACAAGCATTTTTCTGCGGCTTCCATATCTCAGGACAAGCTGGATGTTTAAGCTGTTCTGCTTGCATTTCATCATCAGAAATGCCGCTGCCGGAAAGATCATGATCCCGGCCCGGTACCCGTCCTGCTGCGCAATCAGCAGATCCGCCGCGCTTGCCTCCATCCCGTAAAATTCAAGGATGCCGCAGGCATTCCAGACACCCCAGTACGTACAGATGGCGGACCAGAACAAATACGCCAGTACAAGCTTATATTCCTTTTCGATTCCGTCCTTCACACTGCACATCGTCTGTCTTAACTCAGAATACATTTGCTATCGCTCCTTTTTTCTGATATTTCTGACTTCCCCCTAAGGGAAAAATCAGACCTGGTATTGTTTCCTTTGGATATAGTACACGATTTTTTGCATGTATGAACAAAAACGGCTTTTTTTCCAAATTTCTGACCTTTAGTTTTTTTCTATTGACATCCTTTCGTAAAACAGGCACAATAATCATAGGAACTGGAGTACGGCGAGGTGATAGAATGAAACTGGATTCCAAAAAACTTTGAAGTCCAACATTCGTAATAAGTGATACTATGAGAAATACCAAGGCATAAAAGAAACTGCCGGAAGCAGACATTTCCACAAGACTTTCTGTGCAAATGTCCTTTCCCGGCAGCTTTTTATTTCATAGTAGCTTTTTATTTCATAAAGTCAAACAGGCTCATCTGTCTGCCATTTCCCATATTCTTATGCGAACGTGCTTTTTCCCTGCTCACTATTTCCTTGGGAATATCCTTCAAAAAGGCAGATTCTTCTTTTGATGTGGTAAGGATCAATTCCTCTTTTGCCCGGGTAAGTCCCACGTAAAACAGGCGGCGTTCTTCCTCTTCATCCGAACTGTATTTTTCACTTTCAAAGGGAAGCATCCCCTTTCTTGCTCCATAGATCATCACCACCGGAAACTCCAGCCCCTTCGAACCATGCAGTGTCATGAGCGTCACCGCGCCCGACGTGTACCGCTTCTCCCCGCAGCGTTTCAGGTCACTCTCCACTCCCAGATCCAGCGCCTCCGTAAATTCGGGCATCGTCTGGTAAAAGACGGCTGTCCGGTACAGCTTTCCCATGCCTTTCTTCTCTTCCAGATTCAGGTCTTTCATCCATTCATCCAGGATTTTCTGGGGCTTTTTCTTTTTCATAAAGGGCCGGTACTTTTCAGCCATATTTTGATAAATGCTCTCGGTCATGTCGCCGGCTTCCAGGTTCCACAGAAGTTTCAATGCCGTCTGCCCGGCCAGGCGGTTTTCCGGCTGTGTCAGACTCTTGAAAAAGCTCACTGTCCCCCGCACGGCAGGCTCCATCAGATAGTCATCCCGTCCGGCCACCACATAGGGGATTCCTTCTTTTCTCAGGCAGTTCTCCAAAAGATCCGCCTGACGCCGGGTCCGGTACAGTACCGCGATGTCCTCAAAGCTCCGCGCCCGTCCCTCGCTCTCCGGGAATATCTCCTGTGCCTCCAGCATCCCGATTCCCCCGGCCAGACGGTTAATCTCCTTTGCCGCGAAGATTGCCTCGGAAATCTCGCTGTCCGCTTCCACGATCCGGACCGGAACACCTTCCGGCCTGTTTGGTCTCAGCAGCCTTTTTCCTCCCGGATTTCGGGAAATCACTTCGGAGGCCGCTGCCAGAATCTGAGGAGCGGATCGATAATTTTCTTCCAGGGTGATCCGGCTGGTCTGAGGAAATTCTTCCGAAAGCCTTTGGAAGCACCCGGCATCGGCTCCGCGGAAGCCGTAAATCGCCTGATCCTGATCCCCGATCACAAACAGTTCCTTTCCTCCCTCGTTCCATGCCTTCATCAGCTCATACTGCAGGGGGCTGATATCCTGAAATTCATCCACCATGAGATAGGAAAACTGCCCTGCATCCACATGTTTTCTGTTTTCTTCCGCCTTCTCCCGTGCAATCCGTAAGGCTTCCAAAAGGATGTCATCAAAATCCAGGGCGTTCCAATCCCGCAGGCTGCTCTGATATACGTGGAATGCTGTTCTCAGCTTTTCCGTGTCATCCGGCATGTCATGCGTTGATTCTGTTTCTTTCCGTGAATCCTTTCCATCCGACTCAGCGTCATTCTCTGCCTCTCCAACTGTCACATCAGAAACAAATGAACGCAACCCCGTTTTATAGTTGGAAATCCACATCAGAAATCGGGAGACTGACAGATCCAGACCATACGCCTTTATGATCCTGCCTGCCAGATCCCTAGTCTCCATATCTCCCGCAAGGGTAAACTCTACCCCGTTTTCTTGCAGCACCTTCCAGGCAATCGAATGGAATGTGCCGATCTGCAGTTTTCTCGCAGCCGTACCTTTCCCTAACTGCCTGCGTATCCGCTCCCGCATCTCTCCTGCCGCCTGATTGGTAAATGTCACCGCGGTAATGCAGGAAGGCTTTACCCGCCTTGTCTCCAGAAGATGAAGGATATGGGCCGCCAACGTGCCCGTCTTTCCGGTCCCCGGACCGGCGGTGACCGCAGTGACCCGGTCGATCGACTCAATGGCCTTGCGTTGGTTTTCGTTCCATGTATATCTGGCAGGCCCCGCTGTTCCTGCAATTCCCGCAGAAATTCCAGCTGTCTTTTCTTTCTCCGACAATTCCGAAGCATGTTTCCGCAGTTGTACGTGTCCTTGCGAAAGGTCCTGCATTTCCCCGCAGTTGATTCCTGTATCTGGATCCTGCATTTGCTCTGCCATTTTCCGCACGCTGTCACCGGTACTCTTACCGGCTTCCTCGGGGAACTTCTGCCCGGACTTCGTTCCGCCCTGTGCCATCCCGGCCATTTCGAACAGGCTCAGCTGTCCCTCCAGCTCATCCAGCTCCCCCTGGGTAAACAGCCGTATCACACCATATTCTCCATCAAATCCGGGCAGTCTTGTAACTTCACCTTTTCTCAATCTTCCGATCCCTTCCGAGATCAGGATCCCGGACACGCTTCGGATCTCTTCCAGCGGGATCTCCCGAAGAATAGAAAATTCCGGTCCCAGCTTTTGGAGCAGGTTTCGATATTCCCGCTCTACCCTGGCGCTGGCGGAAGAAAGCCCTACCGAAGCGCCGATGATCTCCGGCAGCGGAACCAGGCTTTCGAAGCGCGCGGCGTGCTCTTTTTGATACCCCTCCGGCCTGTCGGAAAGCTGCTCCACCCGATGGGACACTCCGATCGTCAGCTTCCGCCCGCAGACCGGGCAGATTCCCCCGTACTTTTCCGTTTCCGTGGGTGCCAGGCAGAGACCGCATTTCCGATGCCCGTCATAATGATACTTCCCTTCCTCCGGGAAAAACTCAATGGTGCCTTCCAGTCCTTTTCCGGTCTGGATCGCATCCTTTAACTCTCCATAGGATAAGCCGATATCCAGCAGGTTCGCCTCCCGTCCCAGCTTTGCCGGAGAGTGGGCGTCTGAGTTGGAAATCAGCTGGTAGCGGTCCAGGGCAGATACGCGCCAGTTCATGGGCGGGTCGGAGGACAGCCCGGTCTCCATGGCATGGATATGGGAGGACAGGTCACCATAGCATTCTTCCACCGTGTCAAAGCCGGAAAACGCGCCGAACAGAGAAAAATGCGGCGTCCAGATGTGGGCCGGGACATACACCGACTCCGAGCATAATTCCAGAAGGATCTCCAGCAGATCATGGCAGTCCAGTCCCAGGATGGGCCTTCCGTCCGAGTGGATATTTCCGATGGCTTCCAGCTTCCGTGAGATCACCTCCGCCTCTTCCAGCCCGGGCAGAAGGATCAGGCTGTGTACCTTCCGCACTCGGTCATATTTCTTATAGATCGAACTGATCTCCCCGGTAATGACAAAATGCGGCTGCATGGTATCTGCAGCCGTATTGTCTTCGATCCGGTACTCCTTTTTTAATACGTAAAGGCCGCCTCCCGCAGGCTCCAGCTTTTCGGCAAGCTCCTCACGCCATGCCGGATGTGTAAAATCCCCGCTTCCTACGATCCCGATGCCCTTACGCCTTGCCCACAGATCCAGATATTCCGGCGTACAGTCCTTGCTGGTGGCCCGGGAATAACGGGAGTGGATATGTAAATCTGCTATGTACATGAAAAAACCTTCTTTCGTTTAAAATCATAGTTTAGACACGGAAATTATCTATATATTTTCCATGCTAAAACTATATTTTCATACATTTCTTCCGAATAACTGTTCTTAGTGTATCATATCACAAAGCAGATGTGAACCCATTAATTAGATTATAGCCGCAGTCTCATGTAACTGCGGCCGCTCTGTTTTTATCACTTTCCTATAACGATTCCTTTTTCCTTCCTCTCCTGGATCTCTTTTACGATCTCATTGTACGCTTTCCGGTTCAGACGGTAGAAATACAGAACCGCAGCCGTTATGATCCAGAGGATTCCCGGAACCGTGGTAAAGGAATGCTTGATCACGGCAAGTACAGCCGGATTCTGCTGCTTGTTCGCCGCATATCCAAAAGCTCCCAGGACGCCCGCAAGAACGGAGGTGCCGATCGCCATTCCAATCTTATTTCCCAGAGAAATAAATGCATACTGGAATCCGTCATTCCGAAGTCCGGTCTTCCACTCTCCATATTCCACGCAGTCCGGTACGATCGCATAAATGGCCGTATTGAACCCGGAGAAGAAAAATTGTGCCAGACAGGAGAACAGGTAAAACGGAACCGGTGAGCTTCCAACTGTGAAAAAGTACATACAGAACATGCTGATCCCTGTCAGGAGCGCAAAGATTGAAGCGGATCGGCCTTTATTATTGGTCAGCCGGAACACAAACGGAAAACAGGCTGCCCCAATGATAGCCGGAACAATGATAAAAAGTGAATATGTACTGAATAATGCCTGATTGCCTTCCACATAAGTGAAATAATACAATGCATCCGCATTTCTTCCATAGAGAGTGACTCCGAACAGGAACTGCCCCGCAACCGCGATCATATACGGCTTATTCTTCGCAACGGCAGACAGTTGGATCTTCAAGGAGGTCTTTTCCTTTTCCGGCACCTCTACCACCTCTTTTGTCTTTGCAAAACAGAAGATATGGCATGCCGCAAAGATACATCCGTACAGGATCGCGATCAGAAGGTATCCTCTCTTGTCGTCTCCATTTCCAAGGGCCGCGATCAGCGGAACCGTAACGATATTGATGATGCCGATCGCGATCATGGCGCTGACGGAACGGAAGGTATTGATCTTTGCCCGCTCTTCGATGTTCTGCGTCATGGCGCCGCACAGGGTTCCATAGGGAATGTTGACGCAGGTATAGCCCAGTACGAGAATGCAGTAAGTAATCGCCATATACACAATTTTTACGTTAGACGGCCAGTCCGGATGCGCCCAGAAGGTCAGCATCAATACGACGGCAGTCAAGGGCGCCGCGATCAGCAGCCAGGGACGGTATCTTCCCCAACGGGTATGAGTCTTATCACTCAGCCCGCCGATCACAGGATCATTAATGGCATCCCAGAATCTGGAAAACAGCATCAGCCCCGCAACTGCTCCCATTCCGATTCCAAATACATCCGTATAGAAGATCATCAAAAAGTTTCCTACAAACATCCAGCTGAAATTACACCCCACATCGCCCATACCGTAAGCGATCTTGCTGATCAATGGTACTTTTACATCCGTTACCTTCTGTTCCATCATGGTCCTCCCTGTCCTCATTGACATTCATTGTTTTGACCGCTCAGAGCCTGCTGCTTCCGGCTCTGAGCGCGGTACCTGAATACACCTGAATCCGCTGATTTATTCTTCCCCGATACGGATAACAGCCTTCACGATATCCGCCTTATTGTTCACACTGTAATCCATTGCCTTCTGTGCTTCATCCAGCCCGAATATATCTGTCACTATCCCTTTCAGATTCACTTTTCCGGAAGCAACCGCGTCAATTGCCATCGGATAAATGTGACGGTAGCGGAATACGGTCTTAAAGGTCAGCTCTTTATCCAGTGCCAGGCTCATGGGCAGGGTCATCTCACCGCTCTTGCTGTAGCCTACCAGTACGATCGTGGAGCCCTTTTTGGTCATGTGGATGGTCTGTACTGTGGTGATCTGTGTTCCCGCAGTCTCCACTGCCAAGTCGCATCCCTTTCCTTCCGTCAGCCTCATCACCTCTTCCACCGCATCGGTTTTGCTTCCGTTGATCACACCGTCCGCTCCCAGCTCCAGTGCCTTTTCCAGACGCTTTTCCATAATGTCTACTACATAAACCTTGGACACGCCCATGGCTTTGAGTGCCATCATCGTGACCAGGCCGATACAGCCTGCCCCCATGACAACTGCCGTCTGTCCCGCTCTTGCGCCGCCCTGCATTGCCGCATGGAAGCCTACTGCCAGAGGCTCGATCAAAGCCCCTTCCAGCGTGCTCACATTGTCCGGCAGCTTAAAGCACAGATCTGCCTCATGGGCCACATATTCCTGGAATACGCCGTCTACCGGAGGCGTTGCGAAAAATACCACATCCGGACAGAGGTTATAGCGTCCGGTCTTGCAGAATTCACAGTGCCCGCAGGTCTTGCCCGGCTCCAGTGCCACCCGGTCTCCCACTTTCAGATGCTTCACGTCCTTTCCCACCTCTACCACAGTGCCTCCCGGTTCATGTCCGAGTACAAAGGGCGGTTTTACTACATAATCTCCGATGGCTCCTGTCTCGTAGTAATGCAGGTCACTTCCGCAGATCCCAACGTATTCCAATTTGACCAGTACCTCGTTGTCCTTTGCTTTCGGAATCTCCCGCTCCTCAAATCCCATCTTGCCGATTCCCAGCATCACCGCAGTTTTCATTGTTCCTTCCATGATAGTGTCCTCCTTTTTCTTTGTTGTGTACTTTATTAAATAGTTTTATTATGTTTTTAATTTTATATTCAAAAATCTATTTTGTCAACAGATTCTATATTGGAATCTGATTTTCGGTAATATACACAAAACAGATCTCTGCTTTTTGTTCAAAATGTACATACATCAATTGGCAACAACATAATGTCTAAAAATTCAGGCAAGCCAAGAATCCCATAGAACCAAAAAAAGAGACTCCATCTTTGAAGTCTCTTCACCAAAATACGTTTCCTGACTCTAATTAAATCTGCTTCACAAAATCTTCTGTCACCTGCAATGCCGCCCCCAGTGCCGCCGCCCCCAGCTCATAGCTACATGCCTTCACAAACGGGCTGCCTTCGGCGAATGTATTTCTTTCCGATACCTTTTTCCAGATATCCTGAATGTGCGCTTCTGCGTAGCTTCCCACATATCCGCCCAGGATGATATCACAGTCCAGGACCATATGGATATTGTTGACCGCAATTGCCAGATAGGACGTATATCGGTTCCAAAGCCGCACGGCCTCCTCTTCTTTTCGCTCCAGTGCCGCAAAAAATCTTTCCAGCTTTCCGCCCGCCGCATCGGATAAGCGCGACGCAGAGCAGTAAGCATCCAGGCATCCCTTTTTCCCGCAGTAACAGGGATCTCCGTCCGCAACCACCGTCATATGCCCCACCTCTCCGCATCGGAAATGATCCCCCTGCATGAGCTCATTGCGGTAGAATACGGCGCCTCCCACTGTATTGCTCAATGACAGATAAAAGAACCTGTCCGGCCCATCCGGGCGGATTCCCTCCGCATAGGCCCCCGCATTCGCGTCATTCAGAAAAAAGCAGGGATAGGAAAAAAAGCGGCTTACCAGATCAAATGGCACAGCTTCCACACCGAGTACATGCGATTCGGCAATCCTCCTGTCCAGGTCAATAATTCCCGGAAAAGCGATCCCGATCCCCAGTATCCGCTCCCGGACCGCGCCGCTTTCCTCTAAAAAGCGTTCCAGCTTTTCATTGACCTCCCAATAATACAGGTCTTCCGAAGCATAGGGCTGGTAGATCCGTTCGTAATTTAAAATTTCACCGGCAAGGTTGGTCAGCACCAGGCTGATATGGTTCTTTGTGATGTCCAGCCCCACCGCCTGTTTGATATTCACAGCCGCGGACAGCGCCTTGGCCCGGCGGCCTCCGGTGGACTGCAGCTCGCCCTTTTCTTCTACCAGCCCTTTTTCGATCAGCTCCTTTGTGATCTGCGTCACCGTGGGCAGGCTCATGTTCATCTCATGGGCAATGTCCGGGTTGGAAACCGTACCGTGTCTGTATATGTAGCGGAACACCCGGTTCCGATTCTGTTTTTTCACTTCCATGTTCGTTACTTTTTTCTTGTCCATATTGACTCCTATACCTTAACAATCGCTTTTTGTACCATTCATTATAACAGAAATGACAAAGAATTTGGACACTTCTATCCGGTTTTTCCGTTTTTTTCTTTTTATCCGCATACGTATTGTAATCCCCTTTTCCCCATGCTATAATAAATCTGGTCGTTCTGATTACTAAGGGCATCTTTACAAAAAGCTGCATCTGCGTAAAAAGGCGTACAAGATCAACTGATAATTTCCATGATACGTTCAGATATTCCGCATATTTTATCGGAGCTTCAGGTCATTTTGCAGCCTGCTGCCCTATAGCGGTGTATTATTTTATCAGACAAATCTGCGCCCGGAACGAGGGCGCTTTTTTATTTTGAAAAAATCATCACTTGAAAAAGGAGGCTTTTATGGAAACCAGGATCGCCTTGATCGGCATTGTACTGAACAGCACGGAATCCGTAGATGAGCTGAATCACCTGCTGAGTGAATATGGCAGCTTCATCATCGGACGTATGGGAATCCCCTACCGGGAAAAGAACCTGTCCATCATCAGCATCGCCATGGATGCTCCGGCAGACGCCATCAGCGCGCTGTCCGGAAAGCTGGGCATGCTTCCGGGCGTCAGTACCAAAACGATCTACGCAAAAAACAAATAATCTATGTAGTCTGGCATAGATGTCAGATGCGCATTCAGCCATATCCATTTGGCTCACAAAAAATAAAATCAGGGAGGAACACAAACCATGTATGACGCAGCATCAAAATGTGCGGATGATTTTATCAACCACGAGGAAATTCTGGACACACTCGCCTACGCAGACGAGAACAAGGAGAATGCAGAGCTGATCGACGCTCTGATCGAGAAGGCGAAGCTCAGAAAGGGCCTTTCGCACCGGGAAGCATCGGTGCTGCTTGCCTGTCAGATCCAGGAAAAAAATGAAGAGATCTTCAAGCTGGCGGAGCAGATTAAAAAGGATTTTTACGGCAACCGGATCGTCATGTTCGCACCGCTGTATCTGTCCAACTACTGCATCAACAGCTGTACCTACTGCCCTTATCATATCAAAAATAAGCACATTGCCCGCAAAAAGCTGACCCAGGAGGAGATCCGCCGGGAGGTCATCGCGCTGCAGGATATGGGCCACAAGCGCCTTGCGCTGGAAGCAGGGGAGGATCCGGTACATAATACGATGGAATACTATCTGGAATGTATCAATACAATCTACGGCATCAAGCACAAGAACGGCGCCATCCGCCGTGTCAATATCAATATCGCCGCCACTACCGTAGACAATTACCGCCTGTTAAAGGAGGCAGGGATCGGTACGTATATCCTGTTCCAGGAAACCTATCACAAGGAGAGTTATCTTGAGCTCCACCCGGCAGGGCCGAAGCACGACTACAATTATCACACGGAAGCCATGGACCGCGCCATGGAGGGCGGTATCGATGATGTGGGCCTGGGCGTGCTCTTTGGACTGGATAAGTACCGCTACGAATTTGCCGGGCTCCTCATGCATGCGGAGCATCTGGAAGCCGCTTTCGGCGTGGGCCCCCATACGATCAGCGTACCGCGGCTGAAACGTGCGGACGATATCGATCCCGGCCAGTTCGACAACGGCATCGACGACGATATCTTTGCCAAGCTGGTTGCCTGCATCCGGATTTCCGTACCTTACACCGGCATGATCATTTCCACAAGAGAAAACCAGACTACCCGGGAACGAGTTCTGCACCTGGGCATCTCCCAGATCAGCGGCGGTTCCCGCACCAGCGTGGGCGGTTATTATAAACCGGAGCCCGAGGATGAAAAATCCGAGCAATTCGATGTCAGCGATACCCGTTCCCTGGATGAGGTGGTGCGCTGGCTGATGGAAATGGATTACATCCCCAGCTTCTGTACTGCATGTTACCGGGAAGGCCGTACCGGAGACCGTTTTATGTCCCTGTGCAAGAGCGGGCAGATCCAGAACTGCTGCCATCCCAACGCACTGATGACGCTCAAGGAATATCTGATGGACTATGCTTCACCGGAAACAAAGGCCATCGGGGATAAGCTGATCGAGCGCGAGGTGCTCAATGTGCCCAACGAAAAGGCACGGGCCGTTGTCATGGAAAACCTGCGTTATATCGAGCAGGATAACCGGAGAGATTTCCGTTTTTAATGCCAGCGCATGCAGAAAGGCCGTCAGTACAGCATTGCGTAATCAACAGCGAATGCTGTACTGGGGGCACGCTTTCTAAATTTTTTGAATGGAGGGAATATTCTATGAGTTTAAATGCCGCACCGTCCGCAGACCGCATTCACATCGGGATCTTCGGAAAAAGAAATGCGGGGAAATCCAGCCTGATCAATGCCGTCACCAGCCAGAACCTTGCCATTGTCTCTGATATAAAGGGCACCACCACCGATCCGGTACAGAAGGCCATGGAACTGCTGCCTCTTGGGCCGGTAGTGATGATCGATACCCCTGGGCTGGATGACGAAGGGGAGCTGGGTGCTCTGCGCATCCGAAAAGCATACCAGGTTCTCAACAAGACGGATATTGCCGTTCTGGTCGTTGACAGCTCCGAAGGGATGACCCGGGAGGATGAACGGATTCTGGAAAAGATCCGGGAAAAGAAAATCCCTTATGTTATCGCCTTCAACAAATCTGACCTGGCAAACCGGCATTCACGCGGATCAGAAATCACTGCCCCGATCGTTGATTCCATAGATGAATCACACTGTATCTCCGTCAGCGCCCTGACCGGAGAACATATCCGGGAATTGAAGGAACTGATTGCAAAGCAGGCTCCCACTGCCGAAACCAAAAAACACATCGCGGCGGATCTGATCCGACCGGGCGACTTTGTCGTCCTGGTCATTCCCATCGACAGCTCCGCTCCGAAGGGAAGGCTGATCCTGCCCCAGCAGCAGACCATCCGGGATATTCTGGAGGCAGGCGGCGCTGCTGTCGCGGTAAAGGATACCGAGCTGCAGGATACCCTTGCCCGGCTGGGTACGAAGCCGGCGCTGGTCATCACCGACAGCCAGGCATTCCAGAAGGTGTCCGCCCTTGTCCCCCCAGACATCCCGCTGACCTCTTTCTCCATCCTGTTTGCCAGATACAAAGGAAATCTGGACACGGTGGTACAGGGAGCCAGGACACTGGATCTGCTGCAGGACGGGGACACGGTCCTGATCTCCGAAGGCTGCACCCATCATCGCCAGTGCGAGGATATCGGAACCGTCAAGCTGCCCGGATGGATCCGGAAGCATACACGAAAGGAGCTCCATTTTGAATTTACAAGCGGGACAGAATTTCCCGATGATCTGAGCAGATACAGGCTGATCATCCACTGCGGCGGCTGTACCTTAAATGAACGGGAAATGAAGTACCGCCTGCAGTGTGCCTGCGACCAGAACGTCCCCATCACCAATTACGGCACGGCGATCGCACATATGAACGGAATCCTCAGCCGAAGCATCGCTCCGCTGCAATAAAATTCATTTAGAACTAATTCAAGGGACCTATTGCTCCATCACTTCCTGCAATACGTCCCTTTTCTATTTCAAATTATTCCTTCCCGTTAAAGCAATACGTACACAGCTTGCAGGGTGACAGCCCGATGGATGCGATCAGATCATCCAGCCTGTGATACCGCAGTGTCGTGAAATTCTGCTGCTTCCGGATCTCTTCCAGCATTTCCTCATATCTCGCACTGCACGGATCCGAATACTCGGAGAGCACCTCCGGAGTGACTTCCTCCTCCCGTTCCTGGATCACCCGTCTTGTGATCAGATCCAGATCCGACTTGGAGCGTGAAAAATTCAGATACTTGCATCCGTACAGCAGAGGCGGGCACGCCGGGCGGACATGGACCTCCTTTGCCCCGCTCCGGTATAAAAATTCCGTGGTTTCCCGAAGCTGGGTTCCCCGCACAATGGAGTCATCGATCAGAAGCAGCTTTTTCCCCTTGATCAGCTCCTGCACGGGAATCAGCTTCATCCGGGCGATCAGATCTCTCTGGCTCTGGTTCGCAGGCATAAAGGATCTGGGCCAGGTCGGTGTGTACTTGATAAACGGCCTTGCATACGGAATCCCGGATTCGTTGGCATACCCGATGGCATGCGCGATCCCCGAATCCGGCACACCGGCAACGATATCCGGGGATACGGAATCACTGTCCCGCTTTGCCAGCATGCTCCCGCAGGTATAACGCATCTCTTCCACATTCACCCCTTCGTAGGATGAGGTCGGATATCCGTAATATACCCACAGGAAGGAGCACATCTTCATCTCCGTACCCGGAGCGCCGACGGTCTCCACACTCTCCGGTGTCACGAAAACAATCTCTGCCGGCTGCAATTCCTTATAATGCTCAAAGCCCAGGTTGATATACGCAAAATTTTCAAATGAAATACAGTAGCCGTCTTCCCGTTTTCCGAGGACTACAGGGGTACGTCCATACCGGTCTCTCGCCGCGTAGATCCCATCTTTTGTCATCAGCAGGATGGTCATGGATCCGTCCACAAGCTCCTGCACATAACGGATCCCTTCTACAAGCGTATCGGACTTGCAGATCAGGGAAGCGATCAGCTCCGTCGCATTGATCTGTCCGCCGCTCATCTCCTGAAAATGAGAACGCCCCGCGTCATAGGTTTCTCTCAGCAGAGCTTCCAGATTGTTCACCTTGCCGACCGTCGTGATCGCAAAGCTGCCCAGGTGGGACTGGATCAGAAGCGGCTGGGGTTCATAGTCAGAGATACATCCGATCCCCAGATGCCCGTCCAGCTCCTCCGCATCCTTTTCAAACTTTGTCCGAAACGGAGAATTTTCGATATTATGGATCGCCCTCTGAAATCCTTCCTTCCCATACATCGCCATCCCGCCGCGCCGTGTGCCAAGGTGAGAATGATAGTCTACCCCGTAAAACAATTCCAAAGTACAGTTTTTCTTTGAAGCAACACCAAAAAATCCACCCATATGTCTGTCTCCTTTTTTGTCAGTCGTTACAGATCACCGAATGGCCAGTTCTCTGTAACTGTCAGCCGTGTGAAATTCATACACAGTTTAGCACGAAATACTTCCAAAGTCAAAACCCATCCAACAATAACCCTGCTACAGCATCAGTCCCCGATACCGGTTAAAGCAGGCAAAGATCTCCTGTCTCCTGGGCATGGCCAGACACGCTACATTGGACGGACTCTCACACAGTCCGGCCAGCCCGCTTTTGCGGATCTTTTCCTCCAGCTTATCCACCACGTCCTGCACCGGAGTCGTACCGCCGAAGAAATTCTTCTCCGCATACCGCACACAGTATCCCAGAGCCGTCACCTGCTCGCTGTCCGTGATCTGCTCCACATAGCGCAGGTCGATGCTTTCCCGGTTGATCTGCACGCCCTCGCGCCCCATGGTCTTCATCTTGATCCGGTCATTTCCCCGGTAAGCCCGGTTCTGGCTCGGACACCTTCGGAATGCCGGCTTCTGGGCAGGCTCCTCCAGTCCGCTCAATGCGGGAAAATTTTCCGCCTCTTTTTTAGCTTCCGCCGTGATCTCCCTGGGTACATACCGATCCATCTGTACGATCGTATCCGCAATATGGAAATACGCCCCCGAGCTGCCCGCGACGATCACGGTAGAGATCCCATAGCGCTCATACAGCTCCCGGATCCTGTCAATGAAAGGTGTGATCGGTTCCATATCCCGGTGGATCACCCGCTGCATCAGTTCATCCCGGATCATAAAATTGGTGGCGCTGGTGTCCTCATCGATCAGCAGAGCCTTTGCCCCCGCCTCCATCGCTTCCACCACATTGGCCGCCTGGGATGTGCTTCCGCTGGCATCCTCGGTATAGAATCCGCAGGTATCCTTTCCATTGGGCAGGTCATTGATAAACATGGAAATGTCCGTCTTTTTGATGCTCCGTCCATCCTCCGCGCGGATCTTGACCGCGGACGCGTCGGTGATCACATACTCCCGGCCGTCCCCTGCGATGTGGTCATAGACTCCCAGCTCCAGCGCCTTCAGAAGGGTCGATTTACCGTGATATCCGCCTCCCACGATCAGAGTGATCCCCTTGCGGATCCCCATTCCGGTGAGGGTTCCCTTATGCGGAAGCTCCATGGTCACTTCCAGCTCCTTCGGGGAACGAAACGGCACCGCCCCTTTCATGGGACGCGGCGAGATACCGGATTCTCTGGGAAGGATAGAGCCGTTGGCTACAAAGGCGGTCAATCCCTGTACCTCAAGCTGTCCCCGGATATACTCCTGATCCTCCGCCAGATCGATGGCCCCGCGCACCTTCTTCTTATCACAGGTTCTGTAGTACAGCGATCTCTCCACGCAGTCCGGCAGGAAATCGAACAGGATCTTCTCCAGTTCCCGCGCGTTGATGGTCCGCCCATTGGCCGGAAATCCGATCTCCAGGCGCACCACGATATCTCCTGTCTTTGCATCCATGTGGAACGCCGTCCGCTCCAGGATCTCCTGTCCGCATCTGCTGATGGAGATCAGTCCGCTCTTTCCGGAGCCTTTGGCCTTAAATGCGTAGCTCTCCGCCGCGCGGTGGAACTGCCGGGTCAGGTAATCCTGCAATGCCGCCCTCTGGCAGTCTCCGCAGTACAATTCCTTCGGGAAGCCTGCGATCCCGCCCTTCATATGCACACTCACCTTTGACGGGGACGCGAAAGGGTCTCCCTGTACATGGTCGATGGAAAGCACATACCCCTGAAACTGGTATGTGCCCTTCGTGTCCTTATACGCTGGATATCCCTTATGGTCAATCCTGTGCAGTAGATTTCTCAATTCTGTTGATGTTCCCACGTTATATTTCCTCCTCTTTTTCTAACCTTGCAGTCAGAGCTTCCCTACGATTTGCCGCTCATCACGGCACTCAGATGATCTCCTGCATTTTCTCCACTTCCTGCCGGTCCTCGGCACTGAAATTCTTCTCAAATTCCGCTTTCTGCCTCTGCGCCTCTTCCGGACCCGGAACCCAGCCGGAAGCCTCCTCCGGACAGATCCCGTACTTTTCAAATACAGGCAGCAATCTCTTCATTCTCGCTTCAAAGGAAGGATACCCGGGTCTGTCCTGTCCCCGCCAGCCAGCCTCCGCGGAAGCCGCGAACCTGGGCCAGCAGAGAGTTTCCAGTCTTTTTTCATCCCGGACATGCTCCGTCCAGATCAGACATTCTGTTCCCAGGATCCGGTCTTCCGCCTTTGCCAGTCCTGCCGGACATTCTTCCAGCTCATAGACGTCCCGAAGCGATGTGATCCCATACGGATAGTCACAGTAACAGTTCTTCACAATGGATATGACGGCCTTCCCGCCCCGTTCCATATGCTGCTCCAACCGGTTCTCCTTATCATCCGTCCAGAGCTGCACGATGGTATCCGGGTCAAGATTGCCCCCGTATGCGGCCTCATTCCATACGATCACGGTACGTCCCTTCGCTTTCAGATACGCGGTGATCCGGTTTTCCATATATCCCTGCAGCTGCTGCAGGTTCTCAAGCCCTTCCTCCTGCATCCGCTTCCGGCACAAGGGGCAGCTGCTCCAGTATTCCTTGGGCGCCTCATCCCCGCCGATATGAAAATATTTCCCCGGAAACAGTTCCAGAAGGTCATCCAGAAGCTGCTCGATAAACGCAAAGGTCTCTTCCTTCCCTGCGCACAGGATATCCCGGAAAATGCCTGCCCGCGTCTCCACCGCAATCTGCTCCCCCCGGCAGCCGTACTGAGGATAGGCAGCCAGCACCGCAGTCACATGTCCGGGCATGTCCACCTCCGGGATCACTTCCACGCCCAGCTCCCTGCAGTAATCCACGATCTCCCTGACCTGCTCTCTTGTATAATACCGGTCCTCAGTCTCGTCCGAATCATAATTGCCCATATGGTCCCCCCTGCGCACCGCGCCGATCTCGTGCAGCAGAGGGAACTTCCTGCATTCTATGCGCCAGCCCTGGTCATCCGAAAAATGCCAGTGAAATTTGTTTAATTTAAAATGTGCCGACATCCGGATCATTTTCTTCAATTCGTCCGCCGGAATAAAATGCCGGGCACAGTCGATATGAAATGCCCTCCACGAATATGCCGGACAATCCTCCACCGTCAGGCAGGGCAGGGCATCCCCGCACTGCAACCGGATCTGCTCCAGCGTTGACTCGGCATACAGACATGCTTTTTCACTCCCGCCCGCAATCCATATGCCGTCCTTTTTCAGCCGCAGACGATATTCCTCTTCCCCCATATCAGGATCTGTTTTCCTTTCCCGGATCACAGGATCCGCATGGCCTTCCTCACCTGCCAGGATTTTCTTTGGTTCCGGTATGATTGCAATCTGCACCATAATACCTCCTTTTTATTATTACAGCAAAAAGCCAGGTATCATCCTGGCTCTTGAATACCAACGTATGCGGAAAGACTGCCGGCGGCAGGCTTTCTATATTAATCATTCTCTCTCCCGCCACTGTTCCTTGCCCCCGTCGGACCATACGACCATATTCCTGCCGGATTTTTTTGCGGTATACAGCATGGAATCCGCGATCTTCAGATATGTATCATATACATCCCCGTTCTTCGGGACAACGGTGACTCCGCCCACACTGACCGTGATCCATCGGAATACCGGGGAATTGTGCGGTATATGCAGGTTCTCGATGGCCTGCCGGATCATTTTCAGATATTCGTAAGAAGACTGGGCGTCATTACCTACCAGAATCGCGACAAACTCTTCCCCGCCGTAGCGTCCCACAAAGTCCGTTGCACGGTGCAGGAAGGAAGACGCGGTCTTTGCTACACTGGTCAAAACCTTGTCGCCCGCCGGATGGCCGAAGCTGTCGTTATAAATCTTAAACTTGTCTATGTCGAAGATACAGACAGAAAACGGGATACCGAGACGCAGGGCCTCCCGCCACTTCATGCGCCATTCCTCCTCGTAGCGCCTTCTGTTCGCGATTCCGGTCAGTTCATCGACCATGGCCAGCTTTTTATAATGCATCTGCCTGTCAAATGACCGGAGCTGCGCGTTGATCCTTGCCTTCAGAATTGCGGGAATCACCGGTTTTGTGATATAGTCTACCGCCCCCAGAGTCAGGGCCTCTTCCTCATGCTGTATATCCGTAAGGCCTGTCACAACAATGATCGGAATATACCTGGTCAGTATCATGTCCTGAAGCTTTTTCAGCAGTGTAAATCCATCCATATCCGGCATAATGATATCCATAAGGATCAGGGAATACTTTCCGGACATGGCGTTTTCAAGTCCGCTTTCAGCATCATGGCATACAGTCACATCATAGTCCGTTTCCAGAATTGCTTTTAAAGAATCGCCCACTATAATACTATCATCTATTAACAATATCTTGTCCATGAATACTTCCTTTCTGAGGCGGGGTGCGGCATGGAATCTGCCCACAGTGATATGATACCGTCTCTCTCCACTCTCTGTAGCATATCACAAAATCGGACGAGAATCAATCAATTCCCGCCCTTTCCTTGTGGGAGTCTCCCCTAATCAAAGTCGAACTTTTCATACCTCTTATGCATTGCCTTATATCGGATCCGGACCGTCTCATTTCCCGCGAGCACGTCCTGCTCCGTCCCGGTAAACTGGCAGCGCAGGCAGTAATATTCCTCTTTTTCCTTATCATAAAACATATCAATATCCAGATCCCTCATGAAGCAGGACGGACACCGGTAGTTTAATCTGCCTTTTCCAGATTGAGCCATGTCGCATATACCTCCCTTTCTGAAATCTTTTTCTTATACCCCAGAGTAAACATCGGAGAAAATGCATAGCCCTCCCGGATATATCCCTCTCCGCCGCCGCTCTGCGTCATGGAAACCTTTGTCTCAATGGCAGGGATCACTGCGGATACCGCTTCCGCGTTGTCCAGGCTTTCCTCTCTGCACTTGTATTCATAGACAATGCTCTTCTCCTCGCTGCCCTCACATTTCAGAAGGATGCCGCTCATGTCCTCCGGATACTCCGTTGTCCCATAGCATGCTACCATGTATTCATTCAGCTCCGCTTCCGCGCCGGGATCGCTCATCTCCAGGATCGTTCTCTCAATCTTGACGGAGCCGGTCCCCTCCTCAAAATATTCCTTTGTCTGAAGCTTCACGGTCAGATCCGCAAACTCGATGGTCACCGGATCCAGCGTCAGGATCCGTGTCCTTCCTTCCTGTGAAAAATGCGCTTTCGTCCGGCACAGGCACAGGTCCACCTCTTCCCCATTATGGCAGAGCTTGGCGCTCCGGATGGTTCCTTCCCCTGCATAGTGTGTAAAATAACCTGCCCGATATTTTTCCTGGATCAAAAACGGATAGGACGCGTCCTGCACATGCTTCGTACCGATGCCCACCTCCCATCTCAGCTTGGCGGCATAAGGACGCAGGTCAAAGATCGCGCCGCCCTGGTCCATATTCACCCCGGCCCGCATATAAGGATCCGTATACCAGAACACCTGCTTGTCAGAACCGTAAAGGATATCGCGCCAGAGGGCGCATTCCGGCTCGGTGTACGTCTTCTTTTGCCGGTAATAATCCGCAAATTCCGACATGGTCATGTCTATGAGCTTTCCCTCTTTCTTTAAGTCCCCGTAATATTTACAGCCGTCGGAATAGGATTTGAGCAGCAGCTCATAAGGCGCCTCCCAGCGGCCCATCTTGTTCATCCAGCCGGGACCTACAAACATCATGTTGTACGCATAGCCGTTGTTGTACTTTTCCTGGGCGCGGTACTGGTCGATCAGGTTATACAGATACGGATACTCCCAGGTCCTGGAATCATAGATCATGCCCCGCAGTACATTCTGCGGATGCGTCCCGAAGTTGGAACCGTTTCCGTCATAGCAGGCCAGCAGATCCCTTGACAAATGCGGAATCGCAACGATCCCGCTGTCCTCCGCCTCATCCGCCGCAGGGGCATGGGTGTTCTGTTTGGAAGGGATCCAGGGTGCCCAGGGGCCGCCGTCGAACAGCGTGTACCAGGAATTGTTGCAGGTGTGATATGCCTTCGGCCCTTCCTCCCAGCAGGTGGCAACGGCACACTTCACAGAAGGGTAGGTTTCCTTGATGTAATTGGTCAGGTCCGCATCCATATAGTAAGAGCCTGTAGATTCCGGATAAAAACCGAAGATTTCATGGAATTTGCCGAACACATCGTTGACGATCTTCTTTTTGTCTTCCATGGAAAACATCCAGATACAGAAATCCTTTGTATGGTATTTCTCACGGAATTGCTCGCAGGGCAGTCCCAGAAGAGACAGCGCGATCTCATCCCCGTATTTCTCATGATCATCCTTTGCAATCTGCACCGCCTCCGCATTGAACAGGGAAGCATAGGTCATATGGATCGTGACCTTCAAGCCGTTTTCGTGGGCCAGCCTCTGCTGTGTCCGGAAAATGTCCAGAGATTCCGTCAGAAGCTTCTTATTCCCGATGTCCTCCTCCTTGCCATGTCCGGTCACCGTGGCGGAATATTCCGGTACCATTTCCGGACGATGGATCACATTCAAAATAAAATCACTCATTTTTTACTCCTTTCTGCTAAAAAAGAGTTCCGCAAGCGAAACTCTTTTTTCCAAAATTTCTTTTATTTCACCGCACCGGTAATACCTTCTGCAAACTGCTTCTGCAGTATGAAGAATACAAGCATGGTCGGAATCGAGCAGAACAATACGCCCATCATGATCATACCGTAATCGATCTTGTAACCGCCGATCGTGTTGGCGATCAACATAACCATGTTCAGGGACTTTCCGTCTGTCATGATTACCTTCGGCCACAGATATGCATTCCATGCATTCATGAATGTGATAACAGCCGCCGCCGCATAGGTGGATCTCATAGTCGGGAAGAACATGCGGAAGAAGATCTGTACCTCATTCAGTCCGTCGATCCGGGCCGCTTCAATGATGTCGATCGGGAATGCCCTTGCATTCTGGCGGAACATCATGATCATAAACGGCGTCGAGATCATCGGAAGGAAGAAACCAGCCATTGTATTCAGCAATTTTGCCGAACTGAACATCTGGAACAATGGGATCATGGTCGCTACCTGAGGAACCATCATTGCCAGAAGCAGGATCGAGAACAGTTTGTCTTTCCATTTGTCATGATAGATCTCAAAACCATAGCCGGCCAGTGAACAGATAAACAGACAGATCACTGTCACCGAGATCGCGTACAGGAAGGAATTGCCCATCGCCCGGGCCAGCGGCTGCTGCGCAACCAGGTTCCGGAAGTTCTCCGCCGCAAAGCTGCCGGGAAGGAGACGCCCCTTTGAGATATCAATATAGTTATTCGTTGCCGCAGAGATCATCCACAAAAACGGAAATACGGAGATGATCGAAAAAATCGTCAAAAATATGTAAGTAGGAATCAGCCTGCGCTGAATCATAGATCTGTTCTTTTTTTCAGTCACGTGTATCACCTACTTTCAGATTGATAAATGCAAGGATCGCAACAATGATAAATACAAAGAATGCCATGGCGCTTCCATAACCGAAGTTCGGAGCACGCAGGAAACATGTATTGTAAATATAGTGCGACATCGTAATCGTAGCATTTGCCGGTCCGCCGTTCGTCAGGTTGACAGACTCGTCGAACAGCTGCAGCGTACCATTGATGGACATGATAAATGTCATGATGATGGTTGGTTTCAGCAGCGGTACGGTAATACCCCAGAAAGTTTTCCAGCCATTTGCACCGTCAATCTTCGCAGCCTCGTATACGGAATATTCAATGTTCTGCAGTCCTGCCAGATAGAATACCATGTTGTATCCTGTCCATCTCCAGATCAGGGCCAGGATGATGACCATCTTTGCCGTCCCGGCATTTCCCAGGAAATTGTACCCCTCTTTAAAAATCCCCAATGCCACCAGTGCATTATTTACCAGACCATCCTGCGCGAACAGGAAACGGAAAATAATCGCATAGGAAACCAATGATGTTGCGCAGGGTAAAAATACACAGGTACGGAAAAGCCCTTTAAATTTCAAGTCGCGGTTATTCAAGAGCTGTGCCAGAAGAATTGCAAGCACGAGCATGATCGGCACCTGGATTACCAGATAGAAAAATGTGTTGGTTACAGAGCGGATGAATACTCTGTCCTCTAACATACGTGCATAGTTGGAAATTCCTGTAAATGTGTAGTTCGTGCCTCGTCCTGTCTGTAAGGAAAGAAGAAATGCCCTCACCATCGGATAGAAGCTCATGACTACGATCATCAGCGTTGCCGGAGTCAGGAACGCCCAGCCGGCAGCCTTCTGCTTTGCAAGCAGGCTCATACCTTTTTTCTTAGAATCCACTGAAAGACCCCCTTTACTTCTCAATTTTTAATACAGAAACCCTGTTCACAGATTACCTGCATTTCCCGCGCCGGAGGACGGAAATACATCCGGCCCGCCTGTCTGACTCGCTGCTCCGCGGGAATTCAGACAACAAAAAGGGGAACCGCCAGGGCGGTCCCCCCCGCATATTGGCCTGACCTATTCTTTATTGATAATAGAATTCAGCGTCTGCCTGTGCCTGCTCTAAGACTGCATCCTTCTCTCCTCCGCCGGACATGATATCCTGAATTGCGGTAGAGACAACTTCACGCACGTCATAGTAGTAAGCACTTGTATTGTTGGAAGGTGTCTTCTCTGCAAAATCTACAACCGTTGCAAAAATCGGCTGGTCACTCCAGAATTCCTGCGGCTCCTGATAAGCTTCGGAATCGCCTGCCGGTCCCCATGTACTGATCGCGCCTGTGGTCGGAAGGATGTTCTCATACAGTGTTACGCTTCCTGCAAATGTCTTTGCCATGAAGTCAAATGCAAGGTCTGTATTCTGGCAGTTGGAGCTGATATACCAGGAAGATCCGCCGTTGTTGGAGTAGTTTGTAGCACCTGCAGTTTTCATCAACTTCGGCATATTTGTGATCGCCCAGTTACCGGATGTATCTTCCATACCCATAATGGTTGCCATGATCCAGTTACCATTGATGGTACCTGCGCACTGCTCGTTTGTAATGGAGGATACGTACTCATCCCACTCATTTACTTCGTAGAAGATGCCTTCTTTTACCATCTCCTGGTAGATGTCGATACATTCATTGAGTGCATCGTTGCCAACCAGATTCGGTGTTCCGTCTTCGTTGAACAGAGACGCGCCTGCTGACTGAAGCATCATCATGATGATATCCTGGCTGTTCGCCTGTCCGGAGAGCATGTACTTACCGGTCTTTTCCTTTACAGCCTTGCCGATCTCGATAAACTTATTCCAGTCGATATCTGTCAGATCATCGATCGTATATCCGGCTTCATCAAGAATATCTGTACGGTAGCAGGAGATCACGGCGCCGTTATCGAACGGAACTCCGTAGTTCTTGCCGTCTACAGTTGAATATGCAAGCTTACCTTCTGCAAAGTCGGAAAACTCAATTCCGCTGTCTGTCAGATCTGTAAATGCTTCCGGATAGAAGGATACAAACTTCTGGAAAGAGTTATCCTGCATCAGGATGATATCTGCCATTGTACCGAAGTCGCCTGACTCTGCGCATGTCTGAAGCTTGGTCTCGCAGTCATCAGACAGAGTCTCAACTACTTCAAGTTCAAAATCCGGATCAACTTCTGCCTTATAGATCTCTCCAGCTTCCTTGATCGCAGGGATGTTGAATGCCGGATCCCAGGTCCATACGGTCAGCTTATGTCCGCCCTCGGAACCGCCGCCTGAGCCTTCATCTGACTCTGCGGTGCTCTCGGAGCCGCTGCCGCTGTCACTGCTGCTTCCGCTGTCGCCGCTGCCGCCTCCGCACGCTGCCAGAGATACTACCATCACACCTGCGAGCAATACTGAAAGTAACTTTTTCTTCATACTACATTGTCCTCCTTTTTTCACCTTCAAAAAGCTCTCACTCTTTGTCCGGTTTGTTATGATAAGATTGTACCAAATGCATTTTTCTCATAGTATGCAAATTCGCCCTAAAACTGTGCATTTTCAACTACATTTGTTATTTATGCACTACCGCGAATTTTGTCAAGAGTCTTTTTTGTGGAATATCACAATAATAGAGGGTTAAAAAGTGGGATTAAGCGGTCATAAACTGGATATATTTCCCTGAAAATGTCCAGTTTCTGCTGATTTCCAAAAATAAGGAGCTTTGATTATATGCACAGAAATGCTGAAATAATTGTATAAAAATGCAGCACACCGCCCTCTTTTGAAAGCCGTGTGCCGCACTATCAGAAGCACTTAACACAGTGCATCCATACCGCCGTCCAGACGAAGTCCGGATCCCATCATGTGTGATGATACGTCGGATGCAAGATAAAGCGCCAGATCAGCCACTTCCTCTGGTTTGCAATACCGTTTGTCCAGATAAGAGGCCCCGAAAATCTCCTCACATTCCTCATGAGTCTTCGTATCTCCGAACGTATTCTTCTCAATTCTATGAATCATAGGAGTCTCCACGCCGCCGGGACAAATGTAATTGCAGTGAATCCCATGCGGTCCAAGCTCCAGCGCAACAGACTTGGCAACTCCGGCCACCGCATGCTTGGAAGAACAGTATGCACTCATGCCTGCCGCTGTCGTATAACTGCCGTTCGAAGCAATCGTAACGATCGCACCGCTGCCCTGCTTGATCAGATAAGGCGCCGCATACTTCATCAAAAGCATGACGCTGAACACGTTGATAGAGTATACTGCCATATAATCTTCTACGGTGCAGTCCTGGATTTCCTGATATCTTCCTTCGTATCCTGCATTTGGAATCACAACGTCTATATGTCCGAAATGCTCATACGCTCCGTCAACCCATGCCTTGATCTCCTCCTCCTTTTTGGCATCTACCACAAATGTTTTTATATTTTCAGGCGCTATATCCAGTGTCGGCACAAACGCATCCAGCTTTTCCTGGCTGGTGGATGCGATCGCAAGCTTGCATCCCTCCCCGGCAAACGCCCGGCAGATTGCCTGTCCGATACCGCCTGTAGAGCCATTGACTAATACCACTTTATCCTTTAATTTCAGATCCATACTATTTCCTCCTGATTTCTCATATATTGCATTTTAAGCATAAGTCTTTTTTCTTTCCGTTTATTGCTTTTCCATAGGTGACATCTTCAATGCCGTCACCAGCAAAATCATTCCAATTGCAGTCGTTGCCGCAAACACTTTCCATGCAAGCCCCATGCCGCCCTCTGTTGTCAGGAGGGCCGCCATAAGCGGTGATGCAAGCGCCTGACCGATATAAACCGCCACCATCAATGCTGCGGATATCTGTCCAAACTCCCGAGAACCAAATGCGGCTGTCCCCACAAAGGAAGGAATACTCGCATTTACCGGGTATGCCGCCGCTGCAAAAATGATCGTAAGTACCATCAGATATGCCGCGCCGCTTGCCGGCCATAAAATCATGCATACAAATGTCAGAATATAGGCAATACATACATAAATGACAAATCCCTTCATTCCGAGCTTACCGGAAATATTGCCTGCGACCAGCAGCAGAAGTCCGGCCAGCAGTAAATACGCCGAATTCCATACTGCCGCACCCGAAGCAGACATTCCGTTCATCTGCCACCATGTAGGTGCATATGATAAATACGCGGTGCCTCCGATTGTTGTAAACAGTAATGCAAGTACCAGAACTTTAAATGCCCCTGACTTCAGTGCATCGCCGTAAGATACTCCTGGCAATTCTGCTGTCTGTCCTCCGTCTGTCCGGACGGAATCCGCACCCAGCGGCCTCTGTCCAAGCTGTTCCGGCTTTTTAATCAAAAAGAAAACTGCAAAAAGCCCGATCACAAGTACCATTGCAGAAAAAATCCTGTAGCAGTTCTTATAATCTGTCACTTTAAACAACTGCCCTGCAAGAAATACCCATATTGCTGCCCCAAGGCCGGCCCCTGAGAGCACCCAGCCTGTCACCTGCGCTCTTTTTTCCACAAACCATTCTGCAATCACGGATGAGCATACCGCATGCGTACCAAATGTAATTGCCAGAGATGCAACTCCGCCTGCAATATACATAAAGAGCAGACTCTGTGAATTTGCCCCCGGTGTGACAAATGTATAGAACATCATATGCGCCGCACAGGCGATCACTGAAATCAGCATCGTCTTTTGAGCGCCCAATTTCGGAAGGACTCTTGTCGCTGCCAGACTGAGTACCACATTGCAGATCGTATTTACTGTACCGATCTGCCCTACCGCGCCGATAGAATGGCCGCTGTAATCCGCCAGTGTTGCAAGAAACGTTACCAAAGTAGTACAGGCACCCAGATTTACAAAAATAACTAAAAACGCCCCTACGGCTGCTTTATAACCGAAAAATCCTGTTTTTTTCCCCATCTCTTGTCCTCCCATCTCTCTTTATCTTTTGGCCGAGAACTGACGGTATCTGTTTTTACTGAAGCGCCATTGCCGCATAAAAGCCTTCCCGGATTGCATTGCCGGCTTTTGCCACCTTCTGGCAGTCCCCGATCAGAGTCGTTTTCAGAGGATATCTGTCCGCGATTGCTTCTGCCACAGCAGAATTCGGCTTCTGTCCGAAAGCGGTAATGATCACTTCCGCAGGAATCACCTCCGTCGTTTTATCCGCTTTTTCCACGTTTACACCGTCTGCTTCAATCCCCACCACCTTCGTATTGGTCAGGATCTTCACCTTATATTCTGCCAGCATCCGGTCGAGACTGATCTTATTGATCATCATCACGTCTCTCGCGCAGGCATCCATCATTTCCAGGATCGTCACTTCTTTTCCGTCCATCGCAAGCTCCAGAGCCGCGTCACAGCCGGATAGTCCGCCGCCGCATACTACCACCTTCTGCGCCTCTACCCCTTTCCTGTGCGCTTCTGTCACGTCAATCACCCGTGAATCGTCCATTCCGCTGATATTTGGGACAAACGGTACCGAACCTGCTGCCACAAAGATTTCATCTGCTGCGGCAAGCTCCGGACTTTCCGGCGTGATCTTCGTATTAAGCCTGATCTCCACACCAAGCTTGTCAAGCTGGACACCATACCATGTGATCAGTTCACGGATCCGCTTCTTAAAAGGCGCAGTAGCAATCGCGCCGAAGGTTCCTCCGATCCGGTCAGCTGCTTCATATACCGTAACCTTACATCCGCGGAGCGCCGCTACCCTCGCCGCCTCCAGACCGCCCGGGCCGGCTCCGACAACGGCAATATTCTTGCTCTCCGGCAGTTTTTCAATCTGTGTCGTGCCTTCCTGGCATACCTGGATATTCACGGTACAGGACAGCTGGGTCAGCCTTCCGAAAATACGTCCGATACATTCCTCATTGCAGATCAGGCAGGGACGGATGTCCTCGCGCCGTCCTTCTTTCAGCTTTTTCGGGAAAAACGGATCCGCGATCAGCTGACGGCCAAAGCTGATGATATCTGCATTTCCTGATTCCAGAAGAGCCGCCGCCGTTTCCATAGAGTGATTTCCCGCATTGATGATCGGCACTTTCACATGCTTTCTGGCCTCTTCACAGACATATGCCATACAGGCCTCCCCCGTATATCTTGTCGGGAAAATATAGTCCATCGTCTCATAGCATCCGGAATCAATGTCAAATGCATCTACTCCTGCCTCTTCCAGCAGTTCCAGTATCGGCATGGAATCCTCCATTGTGCGTCCGCCTTCATACATATGGTCCAGGGAGATCCGGAACAGGATCGGAAAATCCGGCCCCACGACGCCGCGGATCGATTCTACGATTTCTTTTGCAAAACGGGTTCTGTTCTCCCAGGAACCGCCGTATTCATCCGTTCTTGTGTTCCACTGCGGAGAGATAAACTGGTCGATCAGGTAACCCGCATGGCCGTGAATCTCCACCGCGTCAAAGCCTGCATTCAGCGCAAACTGGGCACCTGCCGCAAAGTCCTTCATGATGTCCCTGATCTCCTCAGTTTCCAGGGGTCTGCAGATCATCTCCGGATTATAAAAGGATGGGTTGGCAGAGGAAGAGATCGGCACACGCTCTCCGATATCCGGCATTCCGTTCCGTCCGGTGCCGCAGCTTAGCTGCAGGCCGATCTTCCCGCCCCATCTGTGGATTCTTTCCGTCATAACCGTAGCCTTCGGAATTGCTCTTGTATTGTGCAGCGCAAGTGTCGGGCCGCCCTGCGCTGTTTTTTCATTCAGGAACATGGCGCCGGTCATGATCAGGCCTGCGCCGCCTTTTGCGCGTTCTTCATAGTAGCGGATCCCTTCCTCGCTGTCTGTTCCGTCCTGCATGGGCGTAAAGGTCCCCATCGCCGAAAGCATGATCCTGTTTTTCAGCCGCATATTGTTGATCTTGATCGGCTGTAATAATTTTGTATAATCGCAGCTCATATTTTATTCTCCTCTCTTTGGCAGGATGCGAAAAAACGGATTTAACGGTCTTCCGCCTTCCTTTGCATGTAATTTATAGCTAGATTGCTGTCCATCCGCCGTCGCATGTCAAAATAGTACCTGTCACATATGTAGATTCTTTCGCCGCAAGGAACACAATGGAGGAATCCAGCTCCCCTTCTTTTCCGGGCCGGCACATCGGGGTCCGAATGCCGATAAACTCGTCCATTGCCTCCATTGCTTCCGGTCCGTTTGCCTCCGACGCAAAGAATCCCGGGCAAAGCGCATTGACCGTCACGCCTTTCGTCGCCCATTCCGTAGCCGCCTGGCGGGTCATATTGATCACACCGCCCTTTGCCGATGCATACGCGATAACCGGAAGCTCCTTCAATCCGCCTTTTCCAAGAATAGACGCAATATTGATCACACGTCCATAGCCTTTTTCCAGCATGATGTTTCCGAAATACTTCATGCAGTAGAAGGTTCCGTCCAGATCAAGTGAAAGGACTTTCCTCCACTCTTCATCCGGAAGCTCCTCCAACGGGATGCAGCTTCCGCCGCCTGCATTGTTGACAAGGATATCTACCGTTCCATATTCCGCCACCACTTCCTTCACCGCATTTTCAATCTGCGCCGTATCCGTCACATCACATGCTACGGAGAGACATCTGACTCCTAATGCTTTTATCTCTTCCGCCACCGCATCCAGTTTTTCTTTTCTTCTTGCAAGGATTGCAAGGTCTGCCCCCTGGCGTGCCAGTGCCAAAGCAAACTGCCGTCCCAGACCGGCCGATGCTCCTGTTACTACAGCTACATTTCCATTCAGATCAAACATATTCTTATCCTCCTTCTGTCCGTCCGCTCCCGTAGATCTTCTGTTCAATCACGAAAGCACTTTTTTTGTTAAATGCATTATATGACAATATCACCCGTTTTTCATCGGGTACTATTCCGAAAAAAGCGTCCTCATTTTGTGCATCTGCACAATTTACTGCCTTTCCGGTTTTTTGTAGATTACGATATTTTTTTGATGTTCAAAGTCTATTTTTTATTCAACATGTATCATACACAGAGCTCAGGCAAAATAATTTTACAAAATTTCCATAAAATAATAATGAATTATCATAAGGTTTATTATATAATAATTTTGCATCTATGTTATTTCTCACAACTCAGCTCGTTGCTTCATGAGAATAAAAATCTGCAATACGAAAACAGAGCTTCACGGGAATAAAAATCTGCAATACAAAAACAGAGGGTTAAACGATGGAAAATACAGTTGATTTTTTACGGTTATATGAAGAAATGTTCAAGACGCTGCCATCCGGCGATATCCAGGAATTACTGGATATCTGCTGGGACATCATAGGCGTTCCGATCCTGGCGGTGGATATTATGTATAATGTGCTGGGAATCTCCCCTCAGACAAAAACCGGGGATTATCAATGGGATTATCTTCTGGAAAACCGGGGATATGAGACGGATATGATCGTACAGCTTTATGAGGAAGGGATCATGCAGTCCGTCAATGAAAATGAAGCCCCTTATATCGTAGACTGGGGTTCCTGCAAGGACGCCCCCAAGATCCAGGGAATCATCCGGGTCAATGATATCATCGAAGGCTATGTGACCATGAACTGCAAAGACGCACCGATCACATCTGACAAAATGAAAGCCATGGAGATCATCCAGAGCACCTGTGCCTTTTTCTTTAAGGACCGGGAGTCGGAGAGCAGCATGCACTATACCTATCTGAAAACACTGACCGGGGAACTTTTTCATCATCGTATCCATTCCAAAAAGCAGCTGGAACTGTGGTTTAAAGACACCGGCATCCGTCTGGAGCCGCCCTATCAGGTCGTTGCGGTCAGCACGGATGTAACCAATGAAAAAAATGTGCTTTCCTACATCCGAAAGTCCATCCGTCAGTTTTTCCCCTGCCAGCTTGCTTTGATCCAGCACAATGTTCTGCTGATCCTGCAGTACAATATGAATATCGCCAAAAATACCGAGTCATCTGAAAAGCAGTTCCATACCATTTTGGAGAAATTCAACGCCCACTGCGGAGTGAGCAATCCATTTGACAATCTGCTGGAGCTGGCAAGCTTTCAGATGCAGGCCGAGGATGCGATGAGACTGGGAAGCCGGTTAAATCGCCGGTATCGGATCGCCTACTACGAAGATTATTATCTGCCCGCGATCCTGCTTCCCCGCATGGAGCAGATGCCTCAGAGCAATTACCTGTCTCCGGTCATCGCAAAAGTACAGGCATATGACAAAGCCCATTCCACGGATTTTCTGCCTACCCTGCAGGTCTATATCAACAGCCTGTGCAGCACGGCGGAGACTGCGGAAAGCCTTCATATCCACCGTAATACGCTTCTGTACCGGCTGAATAAGATTGAAGAGCTGACCGGTGTCTCTCTCGGAGATCCTCATACATACATGCATCTCATGATCAGTTTTTACATGAGCGAATTGGAGGGCCGGTAATAAAAAGCGGTATCAGAAAAAACACAGATTTCCCAGGTAAGGAAACCTGTGTTTTTCTTTGATATCGAATATTCCGTCACACCAGAAACACCCGCTCCGGATACAGCCTTTTCAGCGTCTGGAGCATCTCCTCGTCCAGGTCCAGCAGAAGCTTGATCTTCGTCCGGTTTTCCATAGCGATCATCGTATAATAAGGCGTATCCTCCTCATAGGACGTATAATCATACTTGGGCAGCTTCACCCCGCCTGCGTCCCTGCGGTATTTTGCCACAGCCTCATGGCGGTTCGGCGCGGTCACCTCCATCTCTGACAGCTCCAGGATATGAGCGGTCTTGCGGTAGCGCTTCCCCAGAATGACATCAATGGTCAGCCTTCCGCTCTCCAGCCGGTATTCGTATTCCTTCTGGCTGTAGACATCATACCCGAAATACAGCGCCACCAGAAGAAATCCCGGAAGCATGAACCCCTGGGAGATCGTTACCCCCAGCAGCAGGATGACCACCGCAAAAATGATCATCACCTTTCGCAGGATTCCTGTCATTGCTTTTGGTTTTCTTTTTACCTGTTTCACAATCGCATAATCATACATCTCTTTTCATCCTCCCTGTCGTATCTTCCTATAACGCTCACACGGCCAAAGCCCCGTCGGTCAGCCGTTTTTCTGCCGTCACAATTTTTTCCCATTCTCCGCCTTTCTGTACCGGCTCGGGGTCTGTCCCTTGCATTTCTTAAATGCCTTGGAAAAATACAGGTTGTCCTCGTATCCTACGGAATGCGCGATGGCCGTGATCGGCATATCCGTCTCCCGGAGCAGCCTGCACGCCTGCCGGATCCGGTATTCCTCCACATAATCCTTGGGCGATATCTTCAGGATCTTTTGGAACATCCGGTACAGATAGCTGCGGCAGACCCCGGTGTATCCTGCAATATCCTCGATCGTAATGGGATAGGAATAGTGCTCTTCGATATAGCGGACCGCCTGCTCGACACGGCCTGTCTGCAGGTTCTTCTGCTTGGCCTCCGCCGAAGAATTTTCCATCAGCATGGCGATCATGGAATACAGCGCGCCGGTCATGGAAACCGCGTCATAAAAGGTATTGCCCTTTGCCTCGTACACCTGCTGGATCTTCCGCTCGATCTCACCGCTGATCTCTGCCTGCTCCAGCACAGGGGACTCCTCCGAAAAATCCGTATGGTTCAGAAGGTAAAACGCGTCGGTCCCGGCAAAGCCCACCCAGGTATAGACCCAGGGTTCTTCCTCGTCGGCCCGGTAACATGCTTCCATATTTGGATAGATCAGAAAGGTATCTCCTTTTTTCAGATCATAGGTCTTTCCCCGGATCTCAAAATGCCCTTTTCCGCTCAGCACATGGTGGAGCAGATAATGGTCGCGCACCCCCGGCCCCCACTGAAATCCGGGCGTACATTTCTGGCTTCCCACATTGTATACCGAAAGGGAGCTTAACAGTCTGTCCTCCGCATAATAAGAACGGACCTCATCTTCCGTTGGATTTGTCATCTGTCCTCTCCTCCTTTTGTCTGTTACAGTATAACTCTATCCGCTCTGTCAGGCAACATTTTTCCATGTATTTGCAATGATTTTATATTGTATTCCGGTTTTATTTCCAGCATAATGAAGAACATATCGTGTTACTATTATCGGCAGAGCAGCTGCAAGGCCGCCGAAAGCCCGACGCCCCGCAGCGCACAAAGAACGTAATCAGGAGGTATACATCATGTTTGACTACAGCAAAATCAAAGACCCCGAATTTTTTAAGGAGAACGCGATCCCTGCTCATTCGGACCATGTCTGCTATCCGGACAGGGAACACCTGGAGAGGGGCGAGAATCCTTTCCGCTTTTCCCTGAACGGCATCTGGAAGTTTTCTTACGGAAGAAATCTGGACGACACGGTCCAGGGCTTTGAGGCGGATGACTATAACTGCAGAAACTGGGGCGAGATCCGTGTGCCTGCCCATATCCAGATGGAGGGCTACGATGTCCCCGCTTATCTGAACGTGCAGTATCCATGGGACGGCCGGGAGCAGATCCTGCCCGGAGAGATTCCCACCCGGTTCAACCCGACGGCAAGCTATGTAAAGTATTTTACCCTTCCGGAATCCATGAAGGGCATGCCCGTATACATTTCCTTCCAGGGTGTGGAGAGCGGCATGGCACTCTGGCTGAACGGGCAGTATGTGGGCTACAGCGAGGACAGCTTCACCCCCGCGGAATTTGACCTGACCCCTTATGTCCGGGACGGCGAAAACAAGCTGGCTGTGCAGGTCTTCAAGTGGACAAGCAGCAGCTGGGCCGAGGATCAGGATTTTTACCGGTTCTCCGGCATTTACCGGGATGTGTATCTCTTTACCCGGCCGGAGGCACACATCTGGGATCTGAGCGTCCGGACCCTTCTGGACGACAGCTATCAGGCGGGCCGGCTTGTGATCGACGCGTTCAGCTGCGGAAACGGCCGGATCGAGGCAGAACTCCGGAAGCTTCCGGCAGCGGACGCGCCGGCTTCCCTGTATGCGGCAAATGCGCCCGAAGAGTCGCCTTTATTCGCCTCCGCCGCATTTGACTTAACGGACGGGGAAGCGCACCTGTCGCTTCCGGTCTCCGGCTTCGACCTGTGGAGCGCGGAGGAGCCCAATCTCTATGAGCTGTTCCTGCAGGTCTATGATGAAAACGGACAGCTTGCGGAGGTTCTTTCCGAATATGTGGGCTTCCGCCGGTTTGAGATGATCGACCATATCATGTGCCTCAACGGAAAGCGGATCGTATTCAAGGGCGTCAACCGCCATGAGTTCAGCTCCAAAGCCGGCCGCGTTCCCCAGGAGGATGAGATCCTGCAGGACATCACCACCATGAAGCTGCACAACATCAACGCCATCCGTACCTGCCACTATCCCGACGATTCCCGGATCTACCGGCTGTGCGACCGCTACGGCCTGTATCTGATCGATGAAAACAACCTGGAATCCCACGGCTCCTGGGACAGCTACGCACGGGGCAGGGACAAGGATATGAGCCGGATCGTGCCCTGTGACCGAAAGGAATGGAAGGCCATGATGCTGGACCGGGTAAATTCCACGTACCAGAGGGACAAAAACCACCCGTCCATCCTGATCTGGTCCTGCGGAAATGAATCCTTCGGCGGCACCGTGATCCGGGATATGGCAGACCGGTTCCGGGAGCTTGACAATACCCGGCTTGTACACTATGAAGGGATTTTCTGCGACCGCCGCTACAATGAGACAAGCGATATGGAGAGCCAGATGTACACATCGGCAGCCAAGATCCAGGAATTTCTGTCCGAGCACCGCGACAAGCCCTTTATCTGCTGCGAATATACCCATGCCATGGGCAATTCCTGCGGCGGAATGCACAAATACACGGACCTGACCGATACGGAACCCCTGTACCAGGGCGGATTTATCTGGGATTATGTAGACCAGTCCATCTATAAAAAAGACCGCTACGGAAAGGAATTTCAGGCATACGGCGGAGATTTCGGAGAACGTCCCACCGATTATAATTTCAGCGGAAACGGGATCGTATACGGCGGAGACCGCGCCCCGTCCCCGAAGATGCAGGAGGTCAAATACAATTACCAGAACATTTCCGCAGAAGTATCAGCGGATAAAGTGATGATCCGCAATAAGAACCTGTTCACAAATACCAGCGCCTTTGACTGCGTGGTCACGCTTGCGAAAGACGGGATTCCGGTCTATGAAGCTCCGATGGACACCGCCGTTGCGCCTCTGTCCGAACAGGAATATGCCCTTCCGGTCCGCCGGGCGGAGCAGCCAGGCGAGTATACCGTCACCGTTTCGTTCCGTTTGAAGGAGGATACCCTCTGGGCAAAGGCAGGCCATGAGGTTGCGTTTGGACAGACCGTCTATACCGCAGACGCTCCTGCTGCCCGCACAGCCTGTACCAAACCGCTCACCGTCGTAAGGGGAACCCACAACGTGGGCGTCCGGGGCGAGAATTTTGAAGTGCTGTTCTCCGAGTTATTCGGCGGACTGTCCTCCTACCGCTGGGGCGGTGTGGAAATGCTGGAGACCATTCCGAAGCCGAATTTCTGGCGGGCGCCGGTAGACAATGACGAGGGCAGCCAGCTGATGGCGCAGTACGGGCAGTGGAAGCTGGCAAGCCTCTATGTCACTCACAAGAACCTGGAGACCAACCAGTTCGAGGATGTGCTTGTGGAAGAACACGAAGGCTCCGTGACTGTGACCTTCCTCTACCATCTCCCCACCAGACCGGTAACCTCCTGTACGGTTGCCTATACAGTCTTCGGGGACGGCACGGTGGAGACCAGTCTGTCCTATGATCCGGTGAAGGAACTGGGCGATATGCCGGAATTCGGCATGATCCTGAAAATGAATGCCGACTATGACCATGTGGAATGGTATGGAATGGGTCCCGCCGAGACCTACACAGACCGCTGCGAAGGCGCGAAGCTGGGGATCTACAGGAATAAAGTAGCGGACAATGTGGCGCGCTATATGGTTCCCCAGGAATGCGGAAACAAGGTCGGCGTCCGCTGGGCGAAGGTGACCGACAGACGGGGCCGCGGACTTATGTTCGAGGGAGATTCCATGAGCTTCTCCGCACTGCCCTGGACGCCCCACGAGATGGAAAACGCACGGCATCCCTACGAGCTGCCGGAGGTGCACTACACCGTCGTCCGGGCGGCCATGCAGCAGATCGGGATTGCCGGGGACGACAGCTGGGGAGCACGTCCGCTTCCGGAATATCTGCTGGATATCAGCAAAAAGATGACCTTTACTTTCCGGTTCCGGGGAATCTGACCAATGGATATTCCGGATCTTCCCCGATACCGACTGATCTGTCAGGTTTACCAGCCGGCCTCCGAATGGATCTGGAACTTCAATAGCTGCTGTTCGAAATTTTCTGGGCGCTTGCGCCACTCATAAGGCGCAGAGCCCATGATCTGCTTAAAGTTCCGGTTAAACGTGGACAGGGTGTTAAACCCGCATTTATGCGCGATATCGGATACCGGAACGTCGGTTTTTTTCAGATATTCGCAGGCCGTCTGCACCCGTACCAGATTGATATATTCCAGAGGACTCATTTTCATATACGCGGAAAAGGTCCTCCGGAAATGTGTCTCGCTCATATGGCTCCAGTCCGCCAGTTCTCCTATCTTAAGCGGCTCCATATAGTGAAGGGTGATGTAATCCAGGGCACGGGAGATGGGGATCGTCACATTCCCCTCCAGTTCCTCATTTTCCTCATATTCCGGTTCTTCGATATGGTTTTCCCGGGCAATGTTGATCAGAAGCGCAGTCAGGATCCCTTTTGCCTCTTCCAGATAGTACTCCTTCGTCTCCCGCATGATCTCCAAAAGCTGCCGGATCAACTTTGCAATCTCAGGAAATTCTTTTACGTTTACAAGAAAGGCACGGGAATTGATCTTCTGGATCATACGCTCTGTTCTCATGGGGGTGCCCCCCCCATTGTGTTCCCGCAGGAAGCCTTCCACATCCACAAACAGATACTCCCACTGGCTGAACGTACCCGGGTCGCTGTTGGTCGTATGGGGATAATTTTTCGGTATCACGGTAAACTGGCTGGCCTTAAATCTCAGGTTCTGCTCCCCAAGCACCATATCTCCCTGCCCGCCGTAGCAGTATCCGATCTCCAGAAAATTATGAAAATGGAGATAATCCACATCCCGTCCATATGCCTGCAGCCACTTCTCGCCCAGCAGAGCCAGGACCGGACTCCCTTCCGGCATCTTATAATACCGGAACTCCATTTTTGGTTTTTTCCTTTTACTCATAGGCCATCCCTTCCCTTTTTTTCATCCCCGGCATAGCTTCATCTGTTTTTTCTGGTATCTGCCATCCCGTATGCCCGAAGCTCCTGGTGAAATGCGGTCCGCCTGGAATACTGGCTCCGATATTCTTCCATGACCTTTGCCTTTGCCCACAGCTCGCCCCTGGACTCCCGGACTTCGCCCAATGCGGCCACAAAAGCCGCGCATTCGCCGTAATAGTTCCTGTGGCTCTTCTCCATGATCCCTTCCACCCGCATCCGGGTCCAATTTTCCAGCCGCTCCAGGATGGCTTCGATCTCCTCCTCCGAAGCAGGGATATTCGTCCGCCATTTCCGGAAGCACTCCCAGAAAAATGTCTGATCGTCCTCTTTTGTACTGCGCCCTGTCCCATTCAGATATGCTTCCGCCCTGAATTCCATGGATGAAACATATTTGCGGAGCATTTCGTGGCAGCCCTCCGGCAGCTCCTCTCCGTCATAGAGGTACAGGAAGAACAGCGCCATGCCTTCCTTCATGAAGGTCCCCGTCCATCCCAGCGCATATTTATCGTCCATACAGGTTTCGATGACCTGCCGAAATTTTCCGTCAAAAAACAGCAGGGAATCGCAGGTCCTTCGTTCCGGCCGGTTTTCCTTTCTCTCCCCGGACTGATACTGCGCGTCCTTTATTTTTGCCGGGTTGGAAAGCAGCTCTGTATAGATCTGTTCCGCCTCGCTCCTGCAGTGATCGGTCTTCTCACATTCCAGGACCAGCCGCAGATAATTTTCGATGCTGCTGTCCGAACGGAATGCCTCAAGCCAGCATTGCTCCGCGCTCTCCCGGTCATTTTGCATCAGGGCGGCTTCTGCTGTCAAAAGCGCCGCTCTGCTCCGGATCTGATAGCCGGGCCGGATCCGCTCCAGAGCCTCTTTTCCGATCAACAGCCCTTCCTCCGGCTGTCCGGCTGCTTTATATTTTTCCAGAGCCTGCACGTATAAGCCCGGATGCAGGTCCGTATAGTTTCTGGCCGCGCTCAGCAGCGCTCCCGGATCGTCCGCCAGGGAGACCGCTTCCTCCAGGAACCGCTCTGCCACCCGGTCTCCCCGCTGCCCCAGATAGTCGATCCACAATTTCAAAAATTCCTGGAACTGATCCAGCTCCTTTTTGCTCTGCTGCATCAGCTTTTCCAGAGTCACTTCCCTCGAAGCGGCATTGACCAGCATCCAGTAGAGCTCGTTGGGCCGCTCCTCCGGCGCGTTTCCCCAGTAGGCGGCCAGCAGCGCTTCTAAGACAAATTTTTCATAATCCAGCGTAATGATGCTGTGATATTCCAGATCCCGCAGCTTGAAGTCTTCCCCGCCGAACTCTCCGTTCACTTCCACATGCATCAGCAGCAGAAGGTCCGCCAGCCCATACCCTTCCTCATACAGCTCGCTGTCCACGCAGGCGTGCACAAGGCTGCAGGCCTTTTGAATCGCCTCTCCGATATAGTCCGGATCCTTATAAAAATATTCTTCGTCGGAGCTGTCATACCATTCATTGTACTGTTCATTCAGCACTTCGATCAGCATCAGCTCTCCGCTGTCGATCATCTCCAGCTGCTTCCGGATTTTTTTCACTTCCTGCCTTAATTGCTCTTTGTTCAGGTTATCCTGCTTCTCTGCATAATCCGGATTCACATCCTCCCCTTGGAAAAAGGACAGCCGTTCGAGAAATTCATCCCTTTTGTACTCCGGGATACTGCGCGCATAATCGTGCAGGAATGCGGAAATATTTTCTGCCGGCATACTCCCGGATATCTGATCCACTTTCTTCATAAATTCCGTAAGGTTCATCTCTTATTGCTCCTTTTGTATTGCATGGCCCAGTACCAATGTCACGTAATTTTTATCTGCCATGTATTCTCATGGAATCCATTTTATCATATGATCTGCGGGCTTTCAATTATAAGATAGCTGTAACAGCGTAATAGAAAATAATTTCCGTATGCAAAAAAGAGCTGTCGAAACATGCTGACAGCTCTCATCTATATCTGTATCTGCAGAACTGACTCCCGGCCGATTTTATGCACGGCTTCTGTTTTCAGTTCCTTACTTCTCAATCTGCTCTTCGATCCTAAGCAGCCGGTTATACTTGGCCACCCGCTCTGTCCGGCAGGGCGCCCCGGTCTTGATCTGTCCGGTATTGAATGCCACCGCGATATCCGCAATGGTGGTATCTTCGGTCTCACCGGAGCGGTGGGACACGATCGCGTTGTAGCCGGATTTTTGCGCAAGCTGGATGGCCTCGATCGCTTCGGTCAGCGTCCCGATCTGGTTCACCTTGACCAGGATGGCATTTGCGGCCTTTTTTTCAATTCCTTTTTTCAGCCGTTCCACATTGGTCACAAACAGGTCGTCACCCACTAACTGGATTTCCTTTCCCAGGCGGGCTGTCAGCTTTTCCCAGCCTTCCCAGTCCTCTTCATCCAGCGGGTCTTCAATGGAACAGATGGGAAATTCTCTCGCCAGCTCCGCATAATAGTCGATCAGCTCCTCCGCCGAGCGCACCACCTTCTGTCCGCGCATCCGGCTTTCCCCGGGAAATTCGTATTTTTTATAATCCCGGTTATACAATTCGGAGGATGCCACATCCATCGCGATGGCAATGTCCTGGTCTCTTCCCATCCGGTATCCGGCTTTTTCCACCGCTTCCCTCAGACAGTTCAGCG